>JAGCZO010000112.1 GCA_017959965.1 Clostridia bacterium
CTTCCTATGGATCCGCAGAAAAGATTCGTTTTGCCGTCCTCCGCTCTTGCGAAGGTGTTTTCGGGCAGCTCAAAATTCTTTTCCAGGCTCGTCCGGAGCTTTCTTTCAAGAGAGCGCTTTCTGCCCTCCTCGTCCGTCACGCTTTCCATGCGGCAGAAATCGAACACGCAGAAGTCGTCCTTGCAGCAGCCGTTTGACTCGATCCCTACGTATACGTCAAGGCCTTCCTCATCCTCCACGGCAAAATCAACGCTTTCAAACCTCGGGAACTCTGCCTTGACGATTTTTTCCGCAAGGATCTCTCCGGTTTGTATCACCTTGGCAATGAGCTTGGCGCCGGAAGGACCGGTAAACACCTCGCAGATGAACTTGTGAGAGCCCATTCCCAGCCTCAGTCCCTGGACGCAGGACACCGGGCCCTCGTCAAAGTGCTCGATCATGCCCTTGGTCTTGTCGCAGTAGGTGACCGTATGGGCGGATTCGGGATCGTTGTTGCGGTTCACGGTGTAATTGGCAAGTCCTCCGAGGGAGAAATCCCCGTTTCTGAAATCAGGCGCCGAATAAATGCCGCAGTCCGTGAGAACGTCCGTAGCCTGTATGGGTCCCAGCGAGCAGATGCCTTCATACCTGTTGTTGAAGATCCGTATCTGCTTCACGGGGGAATAGTCGTCGGTCTCGGTGTTGTCGAAGGGCTGCTTGCCGTTATAAGGGTTGTCGAACCAGGCGCCTACGGGGTTCACGCAGGTCAGGATATTGTCCTCGGCTGTGACGTCTGAGATCTCCTCCCGCTCCTGGTTCGGGTCGCTGGTGCCCCAGGTAATGAAGCAGATGGCCTTGCCGCCGCCGGAGTTGAGGTACGAGTGACGCACGGTAACGTGCCGGACCGAATTGTCCTCGCCTCTGGTATTTGTCCACCAGAGAAGTCCCCTGGGGTCCTCGTAGTGGGTGCTCATCACTATCGCGTCGTCGTTGGACTGGAAGAAGCACCTGTTCACGAATACGTTTTTGCAGCCGCCAACGCCAAAGCCGTCGCCGCTCACGCATTTGACTCTGTGGAACTTCACGTTGGCGATATACACTCTCTCTGAGTGGGAGAAGCTGGTGTGGTAGTTATTGGACCGCTGTATCGACACGTCACGCACCTCAACGTTTCTGCACATAAACAGTCCCAGAGGGATGCAGTGGATCCTTCTGTGGCAGCCTACGGAATAGCCCGGCATGCCCACGTTTTCCTCAGACCCGGTGTCCAGCATCCTGATCACGCCCCCGCCGGTGATCTTCACGTTATCAAGGTTCGCGCCCTGGATAAGCGGAAGGTTCGCGGTGTGCAGGTTGTGAGTCCAGTTGATCCCCGGGATGATATCGTCGTGTCCGTAGGCGGGCTCGTAAGGGTAGTGCTCCCTTCTCTGGGATTGCCAGAGGACTGCGCTCTTCTCTATTTTTAGGTTTATGTTCGACCTCAGCAGTATGTTCGTAACGATATATCTTTTGCCGTAGAAGCTGTCGTCTCCCGGCAATATCACTGTACCTCCGCCGTTTTCCGCCACATAGTCAACGGCCCTCTGGATCGCCTCAGTGTCGTCCGTCATGGCGTCGCCTTTCGCGCCAAAGTCCGTTGCTTTGACTTCAAGCGCCGGGACCTGGAAGGCGTAAGGATTGCCCTCAAAGCACTCGTAATTCTCAATATAAAACCTGTCGGTGAGGCATACCGGGGGCTCGCCAACGTTTTCCGGAACGGCAAAAAGAAGCAGCTGATAGGGAAGCATGGTGGTTTTGTCATCTCTCAAGGGTATGTCGCTCATCGTGAATTCCGATCCCTTAGCGGCTTTTCCCGGAAATGCCACCTTTTTCAGCAGTTTTTTCCCGGAAACAGTCTCTTTTTCCGTGCCGAAGCCCGTGTCGTCCGCCATAGTCCCGGCGTATATCGCCAATGACCCTCCGGCGTATTTCCCGCCAATGATCTTATCCGCAACGTTCCCAAAGTCTTCTGTGAAGACCCCTTTGACCGAGAAAGTACCTTTTTCAACGTCCGCGAGACACTCCGTCACTTTGGCGTATTCCTTGTAGAAAGATCTTTCCTGCTCGAAGGAGTAGCTGTCAATGACAAGTTTTCCTTGGCCCTCTGCCTCAAGTCTGAACCCCGTAAGCCTTCCGTCGCAGCCGGGGCAAGAGGAAAGGTTGAAATAATAGGGATGGGACTCCGTGTCCCCCGCAAGCTCCAGTTCGGCTCTGTTTTCGGTAGAATAATCAGGAGCGTTTTCGGAGATAAACGAGACCGCAGCAGTCTTTGCTCCGCAAAGATTCCTTATGATCATGAATATAGTGTTCCGGAGAGGCATCTTCATGCCGTAGGCGTTGCCCTGGTCTGTGGGAAGATCAGAGGCCTCCAGAAAGCCCTTGCCCGAAAGCTCAAGAACGATGGAATTGCCCTCGTCGGAAAGAGCCGCTCCGCCGGAGCAGCTGTAAAAGTGGGATTGGCCCGGAAATTCCGAGAGAGTGTTTTTGACGAACACAACGTCGATGTTGCAGGAGACTGGGCCGCCGTCGGTCTCAAGCCTAAGCTCCTCAGGCTCGAAATCAAGTCCTCCCAGCGAGAAACAAATGCTTTTACCGCCGGCAAGACTCACCTCGCATTCGCTTGCAAAGCTCTTGCCGTTCTTTCCGAAGAAAGCCGCGGTGATGACCGTTTTTGCATCTCCGGAAGCGTTCGAAACGCGGAAGCCCGTTGCCTTTTTGAGCATCCCCAGGAGCTCTGCGTTCATTTTTACGATGGCCGGAGACGCTTTTGAGAAGGGAAAAGCGCCCAGCTCCATGCCGGTGTCCACTCTGAACAGATCCGGAATGTAATTGTGGGAGCATATTCCCCGGAGAGATTTCGAGTAAGGCGCGAAGTTTTCGTGATAAGTGAAATCCTTCTGAGGCTTCCTGTCGTAGGTATATTTGTTCTTTACAAGGTATCTGGGCATCTCGTTGTCTCCTTGAATTATCTTTTTCTTAAATTATGTTTTGCGGTCGATCCGCTCGTTTTCAAATCAATAGTAAACTTTTACCAGGAACAGTCCCTGAGGCGGCGCGGTGAAGCCCGCCTTGCTCCTGTCGCAGGTCTCGATAACTGTTTTTATATCGTCAATGCGCATGCTGCCGCTGCCGATCTCCAGCAGCGTACCGGCAATTATCCTCACCTGGTTATACAAAAATCCGTCGCCGGTGAGTCTGATCCTCATCAGTTCTCCGGCCTCATCCGTGAACACGCCAATGCCCCGGGAAGGCGAGACCGACGCCTCCGTTATAGTCCTGACCGTGTTTTTCTTTTTGGGGACAGCGCTTGCAAATCCCCTGAAATCATAAGTACCCTCAAGAAGTCTGCAGGCCTCCGCCATTTCGGCAACGTCCGTCTCCTTCGGGTAGCGGTATACGTATTTTCTTTCGAAAGGCGATACCTTCCTGTCCGCGGTGAAATAGTAGTCGTAGGTCTTCGCTTTGGCGGATAGTCTCGCGTTGAATCTGTCGGATACAGGCTCGCACCCGTTTATTACGATCGTCTCCGGAAGATATCTGTTGAAATAATCCTTTATTTCCCCGGAGCCTATGCCGTCACGGATCCTGACGTTGGCGACCTGTCCGAGAGCGTGGACTCCCGCGTCCGTTCTGCCAGCGCCGGTGACTGTCGTCTCAAAGCCGTTCAGCTTAGACGCGACCGCCTCGAGACGGCCCTGGACCGTGTTTTCTTTTCCGGCGGAAAGCTTCTGCCAGCCCTGAAAACCGGTGCCGTCGTATGAGATGGTGAGCTTGTAGTTCGTTGTGTTTTCCATTGGCGTTCGTTTTAAAAAGCCCCTCCCGCTGTTACAGGAATCGACATTCCGCGCGGGAAAGGGCTTTTTTGTGAAAGCGCTTGCCGTCAAAGGACGGTCTTGCGCTTTCTAAGATTCAGATCAGGTATCAGTCAGCTTTTTCTTCAGCTTTGACTTCGTCCGCAGTCTCTTCGTCAACTGTGATATCGTTGACCTTTGTTTCGACAGCGGCTTCCTCTTTCTTTCTGCCCTTCTTCAGCATGAGGTTGGTGATGATGCCGAGGATGAGAGCGGAAGCAACCGTTGTGATGGTGATGTCGCCGAAGGTGAAGGAAAGTCCGCCGACGCCGCAGATCAGGATAACGGAAACCGTGAAGAGATTGGCGTTATCGTTAAGATCCGATTTCTGGATCATCTTAAGTCCGGAGACCGCGATGAATCCGTAGAGGGTGATGCAAACGCCGCCCATTACGCAGGGAGGGACGGAGTTGAGGAATGCCATGACGGGCGAGAGGAACGAAACGACTATTGCGAGAATTGCCGCGCAGAGGATCGTCACGATGGAAGCGTTGCCGGTGATGGCCACGCAGCCGATGGACTCGCCGTAGGTGGTGTTGGGGCAGCCGCCGAAAACAGCGCCCGCGAAGGATCCGATACCGTCGCCGAGAAGAGTTCTGGAGAGACCGGGCTCAACGAGAAGGTCTTTCTCAATGATGGACGAGAGGTTCTTGTGGTCCGCGATGTGCTCAGCGAAAACAACGAAGGCGACCGGAATGAAGCCAACGGCGATGGTTGCGATGTAAGCCGGGTTCACGGATTTAAGACCCTGGATAGCGTTTACGAATGTAAACTGGGGCAGCGAAATGAAGGTCTGCACGCCTACGCCGCCGGCAACGAGATTCGTAAAGGGTGAGAAATCAACTATCTGGAGTGAAGGAGTGTTTGTTATCATTCCGATGACAGTGAAGTAGACCGCCATGGCGTAGCCTGCGAGAATACCTATGATGAAAGGAATGAGCTTGGCCATTTTCTTTCCGTAGGTGGAGCAGACCACGACAACGACCATTGTAACGAAAGCGCAGATGAATGCTACGTAGGGGTTGGCAACCGCATTGCCCGAAGCATCCGCAACGCCGCCCTTAACAGCGTCTCCCACTGCGTTTCCGGCAAGGCTGAGACCTATGATCGCGACCGTGGGGCCAATGACCACTGCGGGCATGATCTTGTTGATCCAGTTGACGCCGGCGAATTTAACGATGATCGAAAGGATGACGTAAACGAGACCGGCAAACGCGGCACCGATGATAAGTCCGAAATATCCCAGGTTCTCGTCGCCCATTGCGATGGCGCCTGCGAAAGCGCTGAACATCGAGCCAAGGAAGGCGAAGGAAGATCCCAGAAAAACAGGGCTCTTGAACTTGGTGAAGAGCAGGTAAACGATAGTACCTATTCCTGCGCCGAACATAGCTGCGGAAGCTGTCATGTGGCTTCCGGTGACCTGGTTAACAACACCGGGGACCGCTATGGTAGCCGCCATGATCGCCAGAAGCTGCTGGAAAGCGAAGACCACTATCTGGCCCGCCTTCGGCTTGTCCTGAACATTGTAAATCAGTTTCATAAATAAACCTCCATATCTTGCACACACTGGTACAAATTAATATTTATCATTCAGCAGCGGCCGATCAAGTCGCCGCCGCGTTATGACCTTGATTTTAGTGCCGGCAGGATCGCCGGCGGATTCAGCCGTAGAGCTCCACGGCAATTTTATCGTCGTAAGGCGGGATCTTCACCTCAATGTGCTCAAGCTTCGAGGTGGGCACGTTTTTTCCGATGTAATCTCCCCTGATGGGAAGCTCCCTGTGTCCCCTGTCCACCAGCACCACCAGTTGTATCCTCGAGGGACGTCCCTGGTCCATAACGGCCTCCATGGCGGCTCTCGCAGTCCTTCCTGTAAAAAGAACGTCGTCCACAAGGACGACAATCTTTCCGTTGATATCAAAATTAAGGGCAGTGGTCCCGACAGTGGGATTTTCCTGGATCTTAGACAGATCGTCGCGGTAGAAAGTGACGTCTACGGCTCCCGAAAGGGGTCTTTTCCCGGTGATCTTGGAAATATTCTCGGCAATGATCTCAGCCAGCGGGACACCTCTCCTTCTGATGCCAACAAGGCAAACGTCGTCACAGCCTTTATTCTTCTCAACGATCTCGTGGGCAATACGCACAAGAGCCATTTCGACGGCCGTTTCGTTCATCAGTGTAGCCTTGTAATTACTCAAAAAGCGGGTCCCCTCCCAACATATGCGAGCTTGGTTTATTTTACCAAAACCGGGGCCTGTAGTAAAGCACTTTTCTTGATTTCCGGGGGATTATTTTTCGCTTTGTCTTGTACTTTTTTTCGGGCCAATGAAACCCTTCCGGAGACGGTACCGCAGGCTGCAAAGAAACGGCCCTTACGCTACGGTTTTCTTTTGAAATCCGTGATCTTTTCGTTGAAATATTTCCTGTAAAGTCTGCTGACGTAATTCGGGTCGCCGTACCCGCAGAGAGCAGAGGCTTTTTCCAGAGTGAGGCCCTTTGTCTCCATCAGGTCCCGTATGTGCTCCAGCTTTATGGTATTGGCGTATTTTATGAGAGACCTTCCCTCGGCTCTCTTGAACACATCGCATAGATATTCGGGACTTATCCCGAGCTGCCCCGCCACCGTCCGCTGCACCACGGGCTCGTCCATGTGTTCGTAAATGTAGTTTTTGGCCTTCTGAACGTAGAACATGTCCCCGGAGCTGACGTCGCCGCCTGTCCCCGGCAGAAGCTCGCCCACCAGCCGCAGCGCAAGGCCCGAGGTCCTCAGAACGTCGCCGGGGTCAAGAGTATGGATGCGTATTATCTCGTCGGTCAGCCTCAGGCACACGCCAAAGACCTCCCGGGACCTGGTCCGCAGCGGGATCTTGCCAATGTATTTTTCAATGAGCTCCGACTCGACGCAAAACGTATGGTGGGAGTGAGGCTCACAGGCGTCTATCTTGAGAGGCAACCGGTAGTCGTTACAGATGACGTCGCCCTCCCTCGCTTCAATTATCGTATTGCCCCTGGCCAGCGTGAAACCGCCGGACGTCACGCAGGCTATCTCCACACGGTTTTCGTAAGCCGGCAACACGGCGTGGTACTCATCCGCGGAAAATTTGTGGGCAAAAAGCACCCTCGGAACGGCAAGTTCGATCTTTTCTTTCACGGCGCCCTCCTTTTATATCACTTGGCGTGATTATATAAACGCATCTTAATTTTGTCCAGTTTTTTTGCATATTATCCATTGTCTCGGGGAGCCTGTTGTGGTATATTCTAAACGTTGAATAATTATTTAATAGCGGTCCGCGTTTTTCCACACTTCTCACAAGTGTTTTCAGCGGGACCGCCTCAGCAGAACAGAATACGGAGCGTTTTATGACTACCACCGAAAAACTCAAAGCCGAAATGAAAAACAGACCCGAGGGGATCTTTTACCCCAACATCTACAGGGTCCGGGGCCTGGAAGCCAGCAAAGCAGCAACGAACGTGGGCGTCCGTGCAGACGGTATTGCCGCGCTGTTCGAGCTTCCCGAGCCGCACGTTTATAAAAACGACATCATTCTCGGAAGCATAAGGGATTTCTTTAACTCCCCCACGCCGGAGGAGGACAGGCACACCGCCGAATGGATGGCGAAATATCCGGAGAGAAACTTTTTCACCAATTTCGATCATTTTGCCCCCGACTACCGCACCGCCGTCAACGTGGGCATCCCGGGACTCATCGAGCGTATAGAAGCCTCCCTTGAGGTAAACAGGAAGCCGAAATCCGTCGCCCTGCTGAACGGAATGAAGCGCACCCTTAACGCTTTTCTTACCCGTGTTAAGAACTACGCAGATAAAGCGAGAGCACTCGCCAATGAGGAAGGCTACGACTCCGAAAAGCTTCTTTTTGCAGCGGAAAACTGCGAAGCTCTTCTGAGGGGCGCTCCGGATACGTTTGCCCAGGGTCTCCAACTTGTCTGGCTGCTCCACACATCCTTTGTCAGCGAAGGCCGCTACGCAATGGCCATCGGCAGGCTCGACCAGTTCCTCTACCCTCTTTACCTTAAAGACAAGGAGCGGGGCACCCTTACCGACAGCTTCTGCGAGGAGCTGCTTGCCAATGCTTTTCTCAAGATCGTCGAGTACAGGTACCGGGGCTGCGACGACGTGGTTAACATTGCCATCGGAGGAGTTGACGAGGACGGAAATACAGCTGTGAACGACCTCACCTACTGCGTGATCCACGCGGTGAGAGACGTAAATCTTCCGGGGCCGAACCTCTCCGCCAGAGTAAGCGCGAACTGCCCCGACAGATTCCTTGACGAATGTCTTAAGTCCATTGGCACGGGTCTGGGTTACCCGGCACTTATGAACGATGACGTGAACATGGCCGCCCTTTTGAAGAAAGGCTACGAGCTTAAGGACGTCAGGGATTACTGCATGGTGGGCTGCATCGAGAACTTTATGGCCGGAAAACAGCCGCCCTGGTCCGACGGACGCTTCGATCCCATCAAATATCTCGAAAAAATACTGCGCGACATGCCCCCGGAGGAGCTGGACGCCATCGGATCCATGGACGAATTCATGGATCTTTACGAAGAAAAGCTGGAGATCGGCACCGCAGATTACATCGCCTGGATGAGAAAAATGACCCTTGAAAAGGACCCCGAGAACAACATGTCTCCGTTTCTCTCCTGCTTCTGCGACTGCTGCATAGAGAGAGGCCTCGACATCAACGACGGCGGCGCCAAATACCCCACCGCCCACGGAGCGGCCCTCATGGGCATCGGAACGGTCAGCGACTCGTTGGCGGCTATAAACAAGCTGGTTTTCGACGACAAAAAAGTCAAGCTTTCCAAGCTTGCGGAAGCACTGAAGGCAAATTTTGAAGGATATGATGATATAAGAGCCCTTTGCCTTGCGGCTCCGAAATACGGCAACAACGACGAATACGTTGACAAATACGCGGTCTGGTACACTTCGACTCTCTCGGACATGTTCGATCAGTACAGGACCCTTGACGGCGGGCCTGTGTACACCGACATGGCCTCCAACACGTCAAACATCGACGCCGGGAGAGAGCTTGGCGCCACACCCGACGGAAGGCTGGCTTTAAGGCCTCTTTCCGACGCGGCTTCTCCCACATACGGGTGCGACACCAGAGGCGTGACCTCCACCCTGCTTTCGGTATCGAAGCCGGACTACACGAGAAGCGCCTGCGGCTCCGTGGTGAACCAGAAATTCTCGCCGTCAGTCTTTAAGGACGGAAAACGGGAAAAGCTTGCCCAGCTCATCAGAGTGTACTTTGCCCGGGGAGGCCAGGAGATCCAGATCAATTCCACCTCCCGTGAAATACTTGAGGACGCCAGGCTCCACCCCGAGAACTACAGTTCTCTCGTGGTCCGTGTTTCGGGCTTTTCCGCCCTCTACGTGACCCTTCCCGACGCGGTGCAGGAGGATATTCTGAGCCGCACCCAACATGAGGACGTGTGATCAGGTCAGCCTATGAGTGTTCTTAACGTCAGCACTATACAAAGGTTTTCCACCGGCGACGGCCCGGGCATCAGGACCACGGTCTTTTTGAAGGGTTGCAGCCTTCATTGCCCATGGTGCCACAATCCGGAAAACATATCTCCCGCCCGCGTGGATCTGTTTTACGAAAAAGCAGGCAAAACAGTCTCTTACGGGAAGCCCATGCTCCCGCAGGAGGTGGCGGCTGACGTGCTTGAAGACAGGGAGTTTTACCTTGCGGGAGGCGGAGGCGTCACAGTCAGCGGGGGCGAGCCCATGCTTCAGCCCGAGGGAACGGCGGAGCTTGCCGCGATCCTTAAAAAGGCCGGAGTAAAAACGTTGGCGGATACCGCGGGGTGCGTGCCCTGGAGCCATTTCGAGGCTGTGCTTGATTCGATAAACGACTTTTATTTCGACATCAAGACTGCAAGCCCGGAGAAATACAGAGAGATCATTGGCGGCGACCTGAGCCTTATCGAGAACAATTTAAGGAAGCTTGTACTCTCAGGCGCCTTCGTGACCGCCAGGATCCCCCTCATTCCCGGATTCAACGACCGGGAGCAGGAGCTCATGCGGATCGGAGAGATCATAAAGAGCGCCGGGGTCAGGCACGCGGACATTCTGCCCTTCCACCGCCTCGGGATCGCAAAGTACGAGGCAATGGGCTTTGAATACAAATATAAGGACACACTTCCCCCGGGAAAGGACGCCGTGAGACGCGCTGCGGATATAATCGGCGAATATGCCGAGACAGGGATAGAGTAAAATATCAGTGCCGGCGGTCGGAAAGGATCGCCAAGGCACAGAGAACAGGAGAAGGATATGAAAGCAAAAGCGGCGGTTTTTACCGCTCCCAACACGCCCTTTGAGGTAAGAGAATTTGACGTTACGGCGACGCCCCCCGGGTTCGGCAGAAGCGAGCTCATTGCCAGCGGAGTCTGCGGCACGGATCTGCACATATTCAGAGGAAAGCTGGACATGCCCGTGCCTTCGATCATCGGCCATGAGTTTGTGGGAAAGCTCACGGACTGTGATCCCGCCGAGGCCGCAAAATACGGTCTGAAAAAAGGCGACAACGTCATCGCCGACATCGCGGTGCCCTGCGGCAAGTGTCTTCTCTGCAGAACAGGCGACGACGCCAATTGCGTCAACATGCGCGACACCAACAGCGAAAGCATCGACAAGCCTCCTTATCTTTACGGCGGCTACGCCGAAGTCAACTACACGCCTCTGACCAACCTTCTGAAGATACCGGAAGGGGTCGACCCTAAGGCCGCTGCGGTCTTCGGCTGCCCCGGACCCACCATTATCCACTCCGTCAGGCTTGCGAGGCGCGCAGGCTGCGGACCCGGACCCGAAACCACAGCCGTGGTCCAGGGACTCGGCCCCGTGGGCTGCTTCGCGGCAGTCTATTTCAAAGCCCTTGGCGTGAAAAAAATATACGCGGTGGGCGCCCACGATAATCCCGGAAGAGCGGATCTCTTAAAGAAGCTTGGCGCCGACGAGGTCCTGAGCCTTGAGAAGGACGGTGAAGACGCAATTACCGATAAAATTCTTTCGGAAAACGACGGTCTCGGCGCGGATCTCTGTGCGGAATGTTCCGGAGCCCCCTCCGCCCTCACTCTTGGCATGAACGTTCTCAGGAACCGTGGTCTTTACCTTATCCCGGGCCAGTACAGCAGCAGCGGAAACGTATCCATACCCCCGGAGGTCATCACCTTCAAGGCCCTCCGTTTCATCGGCTCGTCTCAGTATTCCGTAATCGACGTGCTGGACTACCTGGAGTTTATGCGTGCCCACAAGGAGCTTGAGAAGACCGTGATCTCACTTGGTTCCTTCTACAGCGTCAGCGACGTCAACGCGGCCTTCAAGGACGCTCTGACAGGCAAAAATATAAAAACGCTGCTGGTAAAGTAACGGTAAATGACGCTAAAAATGCCATTCGGCGGCCCGGGCTTTTCTGTTGACATACGGAACAACCTTTTATATAATCCCGGATGTGCCGTTGGCAAAAATAAATGTGTTTTGCCAAAAAACATCAGCCGTTCTGACGCGGCGGATCATTTTTGAGGAGATATTGTTATGAAAAAAATTACTGCGCTTGTTATCTGCACGATGCTGGTTCTGTGCATGCTCTCCGCGGTCTCTTTTGCCGCAGATGAATACTTAGACGTCGACGAAGTTGACAATTATGCCACATTTATCGACAGCTTCATCTGGAACGGTGAGCGCCTGAACCACGGCGACGTTGCCAGGGACACCATTGACGATTACCTGGATCACAGGGAAAAATACAACGTAGACACCCGGGAGACCTGCGGTATTCTCGGCTGGGCCTGCTTCTATGAGCCCATACAGGTCTTCGGTTATCTTATTAACGGCGAGCTCCACACAAGCGAGGACTTTGCGTGGGCCGACAACACCGCTCTTGCCAACGTGGTCGAAGGCTGGTGGCCCGGAAGCGGCGAGCTGGTCCGCGAATTTGAGGTCACCATCCCGATAAAGGACCTCTACGGCACCAACGAGATCGTAGTTGTGGCGGTACTTGAATCCGGCGACGTCGTAAAACTCAACAGCGAGCTGGATCCCACAAGGGATACCACCCTCGTATTTGAATTCGATCCCGACCCCAATGCGACTCCCACAGAACCTCCCGTTGAAACACCCACACCGGAAGTGACAGAGGCTCCCACAGCCGCTCCCACCGAGGTGCCGACGGAAGTCCCCACCGAAGTGCCCACCGAGGCTCCTAAGCAGTCAGGCTGCGGAAGCATAGTTTCCGGCCTTGCCGCGGTCCTTTTCGCCGCTGCCGCGGGATTCATTGTTGTCAGAAAAAAGGAAAGATAAACAGTTGGATCCATAAAGAAGCCGGGCGCCGCTCAGATCAAGTTTGGCGGCGCCCGGTCTTTTTTATCGGCAAAAAATCATTTAAACAGACTTCTTATACTCAGCCCTATTCCGTCGAAAAGGCCCTCCAGCTGCAGGAGTATCGGTATCCTCTTTGGCAGCTCCTCGTAGGAGCCGTTGAGCCTGTACTTGAGCAGCGGATCCAGGGCCGTTCTTCTTTCCTCAAGAAAATCTTTTTCCGCGTGAGAAGACTTCTCAAGGATCATCGTATTCCTGCTCTCCGGTGAATAGGCGGGCCAGGGACAGTCCTTTGTCGACGGATCGCCTGTATTGGCGAAGTTCGCCCACATGTCCATGACGGTCTCGGCAAGCCTCCTGTCGGCGGTTCTTCCGGTATACACCGTGTCGTCGGTGTTGCCGAAAACGTACGCCAGTTCAACAGCGTGGCAGGAGCCTCTGAAGGGATGGGCGGAAGGTTCGTCCCAGTAATATACAAACGTTTTTCCGCCGTTTGCGGAATGTCCCTCGGCCTGTTTTATCGCCGGAGCCCTGAATAGTATCTCGTTGTACAGTTCAACTATCCGCCAAAGCTTGCGGCCCTTCAGCGAGGATATGAAATCCTTCGCGATATTTCCTTCTTTTTCGAAAAACAGCTTTCTGTCCCTGTAGTACATGACCCTTGCGCAGACGGCAAAGGGGATCAGTCCGCCCAGCTCCGAGATCCAGTAGTTGAATTCATTGGCGTTGGTGCCGATCATAAGATCGATGTCGGAAACCTTGCCTTCGGCGTAGGGAGCGTAGGCGTCGAAGGGGATCACCTCTCCGTCGCGCTCGGGGAAGTTATTTGAGATGTTTATGGGCTCATTGGCGCGGACAAGCTCCTCCTCCGGCAAAGCCATCAGGTCGTCCATCGTCTTTGCGCCGGATTCCTTTAAAAGCTTCCGGGCCATGGGAAGGCACTCGTCCTTTGAAAAAGTGAGGGCCACAGACCCTGATTCGGCAATTATCCTTTTAAAGAGCCCCTTCGCTTCCGGAAAAAACGGGAGCAGTGAAACGCTGCCGCCTCCCGCGGACTCCCCGAAAATAGTGACTTTGGATGGATCGCCTCCGAAAGCCGAAATATTGTTTTTGACCCAGTTAAGCGCCTCGAGCTGGTCGTAAAGGCCCAGGTTCGGGGCGTCCTTGAAATTTTCCCCGCCGGGGACCTCCGAGAAGTCGATAAAGCCCATTATGCCGGTCCTGTAGGCCGCGGTCACAAGTACGATATCCTTGCGGTAGTTGACAAAGGCCTCGCCGTCGTACAGCGGGTCGGCAGTCCCGCCCCAGCCGTAGGAGCCTCCGTGGAAGAAGACCATGACAGCCTTTTCCCCCTGAGTAAGGTCTTTGCCGGAGGGCGCGCACCAGACGTTCAGATAGAGGCAGTCCTCGCTTTGTGGATAAAAGGACGCCCTTTCCGATATCCATTCCGTCTGGATCGGCGACTTTCCGTTGTAATACGCGGCGAAGATGCCTTCGGAGGCACGGGCCGGTTCCGGTCTTTTCCAGCGAAGCTCACCAACCGGGGGCACGGCAAAAGGAATGCCGCGAAACACCGCGACATCCCCCTTCATTTTCCCTATAAAAGTTCCGTTTGCGCACTTGGCCGCAGGGGCGCCATCCGGGATCTGTTCCGGAGCGGCATTGTCCCCGAAGGAAGCTCTGATCTTCTCCCTGAGGACATTGGCTTTTTTAGAGGTCATTTTTTACTCCTGAATATGCCCTTCACTATCTGGAAGAAATTCTTGTGGTCCTTCACGGACTTGAACAGTTCTTTGACCGTCACGTCCTTCTGGGAGTTGTGGGTAACGAGAGACTGTGCGATCTTGAGGAACAGATCCTTGAACTTCTCGATGCTCGACTCTTTGTAGCGGCTGGCCGCGAAATCGATCATAAGTATGAGTCCGTCCTGGCCGTCAAGTATCTCCATATCGAGTATCGTCTGGGAAGCGGCCTGGTTCTGGCGCACCTCCACCGTCTCGATATCGAAGCCCTCAAAGCCTCCCATATCCCGGATGTCCTGCTGGTAAAGGAGGTACGCGCTCTCTCCGTTTGCCACTTGGTTCCTGGTGTCAACGTAAGGATAACAGCTGTGCTCTATGCCCTTCTGAACCTGCTCGTGTACGTCCGCAAACAGATCGCGGACAGTGAGATCGTCGTGAAGCTTAACGCCAACGGGCAGATCCCTGAACAGCAGGCCGACGGAATTCATCGTCTCCAGGTCCTCCCGTCCGTTGTATATCCAGGAAAGCTTGATGTTCTGTTTATCGTTGTACGCGGCAATGGCCAGCGCCGCAACGGTAATGAAGAATTCGTTCCTGCTGATCTTGTAGGCGCGCTCCATGGCCGCCATTTGGGGCTGCTCGATACCGAGGGGAGCGAAAAGCTCGCCCATCTTGTTTTCTCTGGATTCGTGGTCGATCTTCGGGTAGCTTGACCATTCCTCCCCGTCATAGCGGTCCTCGAAATACTTTTTGCTCTCGTTGTAAAACTCAGTCTTCTTCGCCTCGTTGCGCTTCTGAACGGTGAGATAGTAGTAGTCGGGATCAAGCGGCATATCCATGTATGCTTTGCCCACACCGCCCAGGAACACCTTGAGGGACGTTCCGTCAAAAACCGAGTGGTGAACGTCGAAGAATATATACCCTGCCTTTTCCGTTTCAATCACGCGGCAGCGGTAAAGCTTTCCGCCAACGATCTTAAACGGATATACCAGCGTGTCCTTGACGAACTTGAACTCGAACTCCGACATTTTTTCGACCCGTATCTCCTGGAATATCTCGGGAGTGTACTTCTGGACAAGGTCGCCGTCGTCGTTGTAGCCAAAGACCGTGAGCAAGGCGGGGTGTGCCTTTATGGCAGTTTCCATGGCCTGCGCCAGTTTTTCCATGTCAAAAAGCTCTTTGCTGACCTTCATGACGGAGAAAAGGTTGTACATGGTTGAATTCGGCGTGTAGAGCTGGTAGTCAAACATATACAGCTGCTCAGCCGTGAGAGGAAGCTCAAGCTTCAAGGCCGCCGTGTTTTTCTCGTCGGCGCTTCCGCCCTCTTCCCTGCCGTGGAGCTCTTCGTAAAGCTTCGCGATCTTTTCAGGGGTGCGTCCGCGGAATATTTCGCCCGCATTAAGGCCCGGCAGATCGCACTCGGTAATAAGCTCGATGGAGCCCAGAGAATCGCCGCCCATCTCGTAGAAATCGTCGTGGATACCCACCTTTTCGAGACGGAGGACCTTTGCCATGCCGCTGCAGAGCTTTTCCTCGATCTCATTTGTGGGCGCGGCGTATTCCTGTCTGAAGTCGCTGGTGTCGGGCTTCGGAAGAGCCTTTCTGTCCATCTTTCCGTTGGCTTTGAGGGGAACGGAATCGATCTTGATATAGTATGCCGGGATCATGTAATAGGGAAGCCTCTTGGCAAGCTCCGTGCGCATGAACTCGGAGTCCACCTTCACGTCGGCGGTATAGTAAGCGCAGAGAAAGCTCTTGCCGCCCTCCTCGAAGCCCCTTGCCGCGGCCCAGTCGATCCCAAGGACCTGTTTCACGGCCGCCTCGATCTCGGCAGGCTCGATCCTGTTTCCGTTTATCTTGATCATATCGCCGGAGCGTCCGAGAAGCACGTAATTTCCGTTCTCGTCGGTCCTGGCAAGGTCACCTGTGTGGAAGAAGCCGTCAACGAAGGACTTGGCGGTCTCCTCGGGCAGATTCATGTAGCCTCTGACGTATTTGTCCTCGAAGCAAAGCTCGCCGATCTCACCCGGTGCGACTTCGTTTCCGTCCTCGCCAAGGAGAACGATCTTTGTCTCGATCTCGGGCTTGCCGATGGGGCAGGTCTCGTAGGCGCGGTCGATGCGGAAAACGCCCACCGCAAAGCCTGACTCGCTTGCGGCGTAAATATTGATCAGTTCAAGATTTTTGTTGTAGAGGTTATTGGCGGGTTCGCTTCCCACAAAAAGCATGCGGAGGAAGGGTCCCGTCTTATTTCCCAGCATTCGTACGTATGAAGGTGTGAGGAACGTGATGGTGATGCGTTTGAGAAGGAAAAACTTTGCCAATGCACCGGGATTCTTTATGGTGGCGTATGAAACAACGTACATTTTGCCCCGGAAAATACTGAGGGCCTTAAGAATAACGATAACGGACGCCACGAAATTCATAGGGGCGAGCAGGGCCAGACTGTCTTTTTCGTTGAAGGGATTTTCGCCGTCCAGACTTATGGACTCGATGGCCTGGTCAAGATTTCCGTACTCGTGGAGAACGCCCTTGGGATTTCCCGTGGTGCCGGATGTGTAGATCGCGTAGGCCGCGTCGTGAGGATCAACTTCCTCAAAGCCCTGCAGGGGCTCCGTGTGCATGACCTCGTCCCAGGAGGCGGCGGAGATCTCGAACTTGCAGCCGCAGTCCTCCCGGATATAGTTTATACGCTCCGGCGCGTAGGTGTCCTCTACCAGCGCCCAGGCGGCTCCCGCCTTCCAAACGCCAAGCATGACTATAATAGGCAGAACGCCTCTCGGAAGGTTTATCAGGACAAAATCCTCCCGGCCCACGCCGTGCTTTTTAAGATAGGCATATACCCTGCCCGTCATATCGTCGAGCTGAGCGTAGGTTATACCCTTTGTATGGACCTCGTCCCACAGAATAGCGGCGTTCGGATCCTCACGGGTATAATCCTGAAGCATTTTAAGAATGCAGTCCATAACTCCACCGGATCACTCAATAGTGAGGATGTCGGAGAATCCGGTTATTTCAAACACCTCATTTACGGATTCACTGACGTTTTTAACGATCATTTCACCCTGTTTGTTCATTTTTTTCTGTGTCGAAAGCAGTACCCTGAGTCCCGCAGAAGAAATGTAGTCGAGCTCCTTGAAATCAAGCACAAGCTTCTCGACTCCGCCAAGGGATTCTCCGAGAACAGTCTCGAGCTCCGGGGCGGTGGTCGTGTCGATCCTTCCGTTTACCGCGACCGTCAATGCGGTGCCGCTTTGTTCCTTTGTTATTTTCACGTTCAGTTCCTCCTCAATGGTTTTCTCAACGCGGGGCAGTCAAAGCATCCCGGAGATCAGTTACGCAAACGGCTTTATCTCACGCGAAAATCTGCAATTTGAAGTTCTCGTCCCGCGGTCGTGACAAAATGAAATCGTTCGTTAATTTTACATCAAAATCTCTTCCATCGTCAAGCAATATCTGTTTCAGGCCGGCCTTTCGAAGGCCTGTTTTCATGATGGTTTTTATCCTCCCGCCAATGAAAAAAAAACGTTCTTGAGCATTCCGGAGAGCCTGCGTGAGGCGCCCGAACGTTTTGGCAGATTGACTTTTCTTCAAAAAAAACTAAAATGTTAAACGGAGGGTCTGACCATGGTGAAATTCATGAAAAAACTGATACCGGTTCTGATAATACTCGTATTTTCACTGACGGTACTGCTTCTGTTCGGGCTGATCGACAAAGCCCGGGAGCATTCTTCAGACCCCACTCCCGACGTCTCCGCGCTGCTGATCGAAGGAACACCCGGGCCCTCAGACACCGGCGGGCCCTCAGACATACCCGCTGAGACGGCGACGCCTTCCCTCTCTCCCACGCCAAGTCCCACGCCTACCGACACACCTTCTCCTACCCCCACGCCTACGCCGACTCCCGAGCCCACCTTCTGCGCAGTCATTGCCCCGAAACTAAGCGGAGAGTCGTCAGAGCTCATCACCGTCTCCGTCACGGAGGACTGCATTGAAGCAAAATACCCCTTCAGCGAGAACGAGGCATCCCTCTCGAAGCTGAAGCTTTCCATTGGCGGCGACGATATCGGTTCCATCGAATATCAGAAGGAAGGCTTTTCTCCCTGGGTCCGTTATCCCGTGAAGATCACCGACTCCCAGGGGCTTGACAAGGAATACTCGTTCCGCCTCATTCCGAAGGGCAACAACCTTCCCGTGGTCTCGATATACACCGACGCTCCCGTCAAGAACAGGATCGATTACGTCACCGGAAGGATCTACATCAGCGGAGACAACACGGAAAGCTACGCCGGCATGAACATTGAAGGCGCCGGTCTTAAGATCCGCGGCCGTGGCAACGCCTCCTGGGATCAGACGGACAAAAAATCCTACAGGCTCAAGCTCGACGAAAAAGCCTCGGTGCTTGGCCTTGACGATAACAGAGACTGGGTGCTGGTCTCGAACCATTTTGACAAGTCCCTGCTGAGGAACGTCGTGGCCCACACCCTGGCTCAGCAGATGGACTATCTCTATTACACTCCCACCCACATCCTTGTGGACTATTTCATGAACGGGAAATACATGGGGGTCTACGCAATTTGCGACAAAATTGAGGAAGCCAAAAGCAAGGTCGACATCTACAACGGCACCGACCCCGACGAGCCCGGTTTCATGATCGAGATCGGCTGGGACTACTCCAAGACTAACGTGAGGGACAGAGACTACTTTGACACGAGCCTCCTTATCAGACTCTTCGTCAAGGAGCCCGACATTCCCAAAGCCAATTCGCCGGAAATGCTCTATATAAAGGACTTTTTTAAGAAGACAGAGCAGGCGGTCCTGGCCGGCGAGGGCTACGAGGAATACATTGACGTCGACAACATGGTTGACTGGTTCATCATCGCGGAGCTGACCAACAACACTGAAATGGCTTTTTACAGGAGCTGTTACCTGTATAAACCCGAAGGCGGCAAGATCACCATGGGCCCTGTCTGGGACTTTGACATGGCCTTCGGAAACCACGAAGGAGACATCCCGGGCTACAACGGCTGGGCCACCGCAGAAGCCACCTACAGCTACGTCAACGACACCTGGACCACGTACCTTGTGAAAGACCCGAAATTCATGGAAAAGGTCAAGGCCCGCTGGATCGAGGTAAGAGAAAAGCTGCTTGACGTTGCCAATGCGACCATCGACAGCCAGTACGCCCTTGTCAAGGACTCTGCGGATCTCAATTTCGAGCTCTGGGACATTTTGGACAAGAAGGTGGGCATCGGCACCGTCGATTGCAAGGTCTATGACACCTATGAAAAGCAGGTTGAATACGTGAGGACCTTCATTATAAACAGGGCAGCCTACATCGACAAGCGGCTGGGTGTGAACGGATGATATCTTAATAAATCTTTTACCGTCGGATTTAGGTTAAAGAAAAAGCACCTCCTGTACTGCCCGGCAATATCACTTCACGTTGCCAAGGCCCGGGGGTGCTTTTCGTTTGTTATTATAAGCTGTTTCCGGAAGCTTTTGCAAAAGCTCCGTCAGCCCTTTTTCCTCTTCTTTATGATCCTTATAAGCTTCAGGAGGGCCGGCACCAGGACGAACACGCAGAGCACGACCGCCATGAAAAGCATCAGCACGCCGGCGAATATCAGGATGCCCGTGTTCCCGTTGGAATCATCCCCGGGCTTTTCGGTCTCGGAAGGCTTCGCAGACTCTTCTTCCCGGCGTTTTCTTTCCTCCTCGGCCTTGCGCTCCTCCTCTTCTCTTCTCAGCCGTTCCTCTTCTTCCAGTCTTTGGCGCTCTTCCTCTTCTCTTTTCAGGCGCTCCTCTTCCTCACGCTTGAGACGCTCCTCCTCTTCTCTTTTCAGGCGCTCCTCTTCCTCACGCTTGAGGCGCTCCTCCTCTTCTCTTCTCAGCCGCTCCTCTTCTTCAAGCCTCTTCTGTTCCTCCTCAGCCAGCCTCTTCTGCTCTCCGTAAGAAACAACGTTCTCCATCATATCGTTTTTGCCCGTGTCAGGGCCGACGGTAGTCCTGTAAAGTCCGAACCTGGCGCAGCTGTACTTGTATTCATCGTCAACGTAAAACCAGGTCCACTGCTGGGACACGTGCTTTTTGTACGCCGCCTTCTCGACTTCTATCGGCGATAAGCCGCCGAGAACGTTCATCTTTTCCCGGAGATTCAGCTCCAGCTTGTTTTCTCCGTAAAGGTGCAGATAAGTTTTTGGAACGTCATATACGCCGTATTTTTCCGCTGAATCATTGCCAAAGGAGCTGTCCGCTGTCTTCTCCACAGCTTCGCAAAGAGCCGCACAGAGTATCATATGGCCGCCGTGTCCGTACTCTCCCTTCGTGTCGTGGGTCACGATGACCAACGGCTTGAAGCGCCTGATATTCTCCGCAACGCTTAGTACAAGTTTATCGTAGTCGTACTGTTTCTTCGCCTCGCTGAGGGACTCCGAGTAAAGATCGTCAAAGTCCATGTTCACCGGGTAGGCTCTGACCCCCATTGTCCACAGGCCGTCGAGCTTTTCATGCTCACGCAGCTTGGCTCCGTTCCAGTAGTTGCACATGTAGACCACCTGGACCTTATATCCAAGGGCTTTGTAGAGCGTTACCGCACCGCCGAAAAACAGTACCTCGTCGTCCGCGTGGGTGGAAAAAACAAGGATATCCGCTTCATTGTCGGCGGGAGCCTCCCATTTCTGAACGTCCTCCGGAAGCTCGCCCTCGGAATACGCCCTTATTTCGCAAAGCTTTGTCCACTCCGAGGCTTTTATGGTGCATTCCGTTGCGCCGCCTACCTCGATATAGTCGTGGAGACAGCCGCCCTTGGGTCTTGATATCTCTTTCCCGTTATACGAAAGGGTCCAGGCTTTTACGGGCGCGTCCCACATAACGCAGACGCCCGCCATTGGCGTTTCCGACTTAACAGTGATCGTGTCAGTCGAGATCACCGTCTCGGAGGTATCGTATTTTCCGTCGTTAAGAGTCGTGTATGACTTGCCGTTCTTCTGAACGTCGAGCTTGAGCGAGACCGCTTTTCTTTTCAGGATCACAGAAGACGAGACGCTGCCGGTGTAAAAGCCGTTGGCGTCGAAATCACCGTCGCCGCTGTAAACGCAGGCGGTGATCTTTATCGGCGTGTTGATGAGATCTATCTTTTTCCCGGCGGTGACCTTCATCGACGACATTATTATGTCGCCGGTATCCTCCGGGGTAAGGTGCGAATACCAGGTGTTCTTCGCCACCCTGACGTCATCGTAGAGATAGTTTTCCAGGTATTCGCTGTACGAAAGCTCGTCGCCGGGCTTCATGATCATCTTGTCCACTCTTGTGCCGTCCGAGGTGCCGAACTCCACACGATAGCAGATCTTGCAGGCCTCCCAGCCCTCAAAGCTTCTCCAGGCCTTGTTGAAAACGTCCTGGTAGTGGCTGCCCATGGCGATCTCCCGCTCCGAAGACGCCAACGGATATATGCTGGTAATGTCCTTGCCCCGCACCCACTCCTGATCGTAACTGTCTCCGTAAAGCGCGTAAACGCCCATGTCGCTGTACTTCTTGTAAAGCGAGATCCTTGTGACGCCGCCCTCGGCAAAGGCCGCGGAAACGAGCACAAGGATGACCGGGAACAATATCGCAAAAACATATCTCAAACGTTTCAATTAACAGATCTCCTATGCCTGATCGTACAGACTGCCGCCGCGGCAACGGTCGCGATGGCCAATATAATGGAAATAATGCCGAATACGACGTCCTTTGACGTTCTTGTCCCGTACACCTCAACTATGCCGATAAACGCGTTTCTGGCTATCTCAGAGGCCGCCAGCAGCCTCAGGAGCGTGATGGCAGGCAAAAACGGAAGGATATCCCTTCTTTTCAGCAAGGCAAACAGCAGGAACATCACCAGAGGAGCCAGGAAAAGCAGCCTGATGCGCCACGAATAGACACCGTGACCCAGAATTTCATAGATCACGGCAAATATCACGCAGAGCCCCGTCATGATAAGATATCCGTATTTTCCTCTATTTAGGTATGTAGACAATGTCGCTCACAAACCTTTCGGTAATTCTTCCGCTGTTGACCGGATTGTTTATAATTTTGCCGTTAAAATACATCGCCGACGATCCGCCGCCGTCCAGGTTGTAGGCCTGGGTCGCGCCGAGCTTCTTCATGAACTCCGCCATCTGCAAAAGCGAAAGTCCGGCGCTTTTTGAAGTTCTCCCGTCGCTTACAAAGAAGATGTAGTGAAGGGGCTCGATCATTGCGATGGCCGTTCTCGGGTTGCTGGACAGCTTGTTCATAACGTCGTCGTCCTCGCCCACAACGATCTCACCGTCAACGATAAGCGCAGGTCCGAAGGAGAACACCTGCCATGGTCCCCAGGACGCAACCTCCTCAAACGATGTCTTGGACTCATCAAATATTCTGAAGGAACCGTCCTGAAGTACCGCAAGATCGTCGTAGGTATTTCTTTCTCTCTTGTCAGAAACTGTCTTTCGCCAGATCTGACCGTCCCTTATCATATAGCCGTTCTCGCGCTTGCCGTAAAAGTCCCCGTTTATAGCCAATATCGCGTTATTGTTTTTCGCCTGGGTCGAGGTGGTCTGGATGATGTTCTTGCCAAACTTATTCTTCGCCAATGCGGTCTTGAAAAGGAAGGGATCGCTGACCTTAACGTCGGCAACGTAGATATCCGTCGAATACTCCCGGTACTGGGTCACCACGACAACCACGTCATCGGTGCGGTACTCGTCCTGAAAAACGATAGTTGCGGGTACAGGCGTCGGCGTCGGTTCCGGCGTGGGAGTAGGAGTGGGAGTGGGTTCCGGCGTTGGCGTGGGCGTGGGGGAAAACTTACCTTCCGAGGTCCCGCCGGGTGTGATTTCATGCGTTGCCGAAGGCACCCGGTTCCCCTCCGGAGTC
>JAGCZO010000113.1 GCA_017959965.1 Clostridia bacterium
CATTCCGGAAACATAAACACACCTCCAATTCAGTATTGTATATTATACAATACTTGCTCAAAAAAATCAAACACTGTTTGAAAGTGTTTGAAATTTTTTTATCCTAATGCATTAAGCGATTGCCCTGGGCGGCCAGAGTGTATTCCGGGCGGTCCTCGAATGAAAGACCCGCCCCGCCCTCTTTTCATTTCAAGGAGGCGAAGCGGGAATATGAAAAGCTTTTCAACAAATTTCGAAGATTAAACCGCGCCGTCAAGGCGTTCCGTTAAAGAACCGCAGCAAGATCACATCTGCTGAGCATTCTCGTCCTTTTTGATCCTGTGGGTCTTTCCGTCGCTTCCCAGATAGGTATTTTCCGCGGAATAAGGCTTCAATTTTCCCGAGGAGATCATTGCAATTACCACCTTTGCGATCTCAGGATCGAACTGAGTTCCCGAGCAGCGGTCGAATTCCTTAAGGATGGTCTCCTGAGAGAAAGGCTCTTTATATACACGTTTTGAGGCCATGGCGTCAAAGCAGTCGGCGCAGCATATGATCCTTGCCACGAAGGGAATGTTTTCGCCGCTGAGGCCCTCAGGGTAACCGGAGCCGTCATATTTTTCATGGTGGGATTTCGCACCCTCCACGATCTGAGGGATCGTCGAAATGCCCTTCAGGATCCCTGCGCCCCTGGTGGTGTGGCTCTTCATGACCTTGAATTCGTCATCGGTAAGCCTTCCGGGCTTGTTCAGGATACTGTCCGGGATGGCGATCTTGCCGATATCGTGGAGCAGAGCAATGTAATATATATTGTCCACCTCGTCGGAACTCATTCCCATGTTCTGGGCAATGAGCTTGGAATAGAAGCCGACGCGTATGGAGTGGCCGTTGGTATATTCGTCCTTGGCGTCTATCGTCCGGGCAATGGCCTGGATGGATTCCACGGTAATGTTCTTGTATTCAAGCTGGCGCTGCAGGGACCGTCTTGTTTTGAGTCGGATTATAAGCGACGCGATCAGGAAAACGGCGGCGCCTATAAGCGCAATGAGGATCAGCCAGAACCACCACTGCTCAAACAGCCGCTTTTCCTTCACCAGATGTATGGTGATCACGTTGGAATTCTGACCGTATTCGTCGGTGACGTAGATGTGGAAGTCATAGCTTCCACCGGGGAGGTTCGTGTAGTAGATGCTCCTGTTGTCGTCCGTATAAGACGTATAGCCGCTGTCGACGCCGTCAAGCTTGTAATAAGTCGTGTAGCCGTTGTTGGGTCTGAACCCCAGGATAGAGAAGTTGAAGGCGACACGCGATACGTTCTTTCCGATGCTGATACTGTCCCCGTAATAGTGCGCACCGTCAAGGTCCACCGAAGAAATGTCGATCATTACCGGCACCGGAACGTCTCTCGTGAGGATGAAATCGTAAACGTAGATACCGTTGGTGGACTGGAGATAGTATTTGGCTTTCTCCTCGTCATAGTATCCCGACGTATTGGCAATGACGGGCTGCAGGCCGTTGGTGGCATCGTAGGATTCATAATTCACCAACCGCTCTCCGTCCAGCGAATCGGTGATGTAAAGCTGCGTCTGGCTGCCGATAACGTACTTGTATTCGGGATTTCCTTCCTTGTCAATGTATTTGATCTTGGCAAGCTCGACAATGGAGCCCTTGATGTAGGGAATGGCGATCTCCTGAGAGCCTGCGTCCGGATCCTCCGCATTCATTCTGAAGAGCCTGCTGTTCAGCGTGTAGTAAATGTAATCGCCGTCCACAAGGAATTTCAGTCTGTTTCCCGTGATCCCCTTCTCTGTGGGGATCTCAGTCACGGTGGTGAAATCATCATCCACCACAAACAGACCCTGTGTGCGGTCGAAAAGGACCTTTCCGTCCTTGGTCTTGTTTATATAGAGGACGTTGGAACCGATGTTAATAGCGGAAAACAGGGTGCCGTCGAAGCGCATGATGCCTCTGCTGTAACCGAGCACCAGATAATCGTCAAAGTTTCTCATAGAACGGATCGAGTCCATAAGCTTGATATCCGGGTCGTTGACGACAGTCCCGAGGTGGCTGCCGATGTAATCAAGATCGTAAATTACCACCTCTTCCGAGTCGGGATCGTATTCCACAAGACCGATACTGGAGATTGCAAAATAGATCTTGTCTTTAAACACCTCAACGTCCTTAGGCGCGTACGTGAAGGAATAATTGGCGTCTTCGGCTTTGCCGGCAAGATCCCTGGCCGCGGCATATTCGTCTATCGACTGCATGAGGATATTATCCGGCAGTATCTTGTTTTCATTCAGGTCGAACATGTATATTCTGCCTGCGGAGACGATGTAGAGGATGTCTCCGTACTTTTCCACCGCGTAAACGTTTCTGTCAAATGCGGGAGGCTCGTTAAGCGCCTGCCAGATCTTATCGTCGTAGAGAAGTTCGGAAAGTGCGTTTCTGGTTATGATGGAGACTCCGGAAGCACCAATATAATGTGAAGCCACCCAGAGGTTTCCCTCGTAGTCGATCATAAGATCCACCAGCTGGCTCTTATTGTCAAGATCTCCCGCCAATGTGGTCACCGGTTCTCCCGTGCTGAAGTCAATGCAATAGATACCGTTTTTTTCACAGGCCACAAACAGGATGCGGTTCGTTTCGGAGTAAAGCATCTTGTTGACCTGATCCGGAACGGTGAGATTTGAAAGTTCCGTGCCCTTTTTAGTATCATGCCGGTGGATAACGCCGCTGTCCTCGGCCATGTACAAGGTATCGCCGGCGGCATATATTTCAAGCACCCTTGAGTTGAGCAGGATCTCTTTTCCGTTCTCGTCGTAGACGCCCTCTTCTTTCTGATAATAGTAGTTGTCGTTTGCGGTGTCTATCGCGATATCCCGGACGTAGCTTCCTTCGGTTCCCGGAATAATGCTCTTTTCTCCCGAAACAGTGCTGTAAATGATGCCGCCTTCGGTGGTGGAGATATATAAGAGATCGTTCTTTTCATCCATGACAAGATCCACGATCACCATATCGTCAAGGATAAGTGGCTCAAAATGATGATCCTTGTAAACGTATACGTGCTCTGAGGTGGCGATATAAAGAACGTTGCCCTTGGCGGCAAGGGCACGGACGTTGATGACCGAGTAGTTTTTTCCGTCGTAATCGAAGCTCTTGTAGGTCTCGAAGTCCTTGGAGTCGTAACGCGTCAACCCGGAATACTGAGCGATCCAGACGTAGCCATCCTCGGTCTGGCAAAGAGCCTCCGCGCCGGAGACCTCAAGGTCCACGGGGATCTCGGTTTTATTGCTCATATATGACTCGGCAAACCCGTTCTGCGGGCAGGCAGAAAACAGAGTGAACAGAACCAGGCATGTCAGCAGAAAACGAAAGATAGTTTTTTTCATAATCATTATCCAACCCTTTTCAGGCTATTTAAAATAAAAAGAAGGCTTCCACTTTTCAATATAACACATTATCAGTGATCCGTCAACACTCATCAGCGTGACGTGATTCAGTCGGATGTTGTTGAAAAACGGTGTGTTATATGATATAAAATCATTGTCAATGACACCCCGGCGGAAATACGTGCCGTTTGCCGCGCAACGTTCATTTTGACGTCGGTCACGCAGAAATATCGGACACGGTCTGCCCGGAAAAGATGGGATCATACAGTCACGAACAAAGAATATACAAAACACCTTACAGGAGCTTCATCATGAAAAAAGCCATCATTATTTTTATTGCAGCAGTCATCATGCTTTCGCTTTGCGCTTGTGCGGAAACGGGAAGCACACATACACCGGACCCGGCGACTGCCGAACCCGCAAACGCGGCTACAGACGCCCCAGTGACCACCGGCGCGCCGTCAGCGCCCACGGATCAGCCAGGGGGGGATTCAACTGACGTACCGCCGGATGCGCCTTCGGAAGCGCCCTCCGAAGCACCGACTGCGGAGCCCGTCAAAGGAAGCGAAGGACTTGTCATCACTGATGACGGTTCAAGGTGCATAGTCACCGGCATAGGGACCTGTACTCTGTCGGAGATCGTCATTCCGTCCCACGTGAACGGAAAACCGGTGGAGCTCATTGACGAATGCGCGTTCCAGGAAAACAAGTCCATCACGTCCGTTTTTATTCCGGGAACCGTTAAAAAGATCGACGAAGACGCCTTCGCAGGGTGCACCGCCCTTGCCAGCGTCACCCTTTCCGAAGGGACAGAGACCATCGGCGAATCGGCTTTTTACTGCTGCACCGCCCTTAAAAGCATAACGATCCCGCAATCAGTCAGATGGATCAGCGGATATGCGTTCCGTTTCTGCGGTCTTGAGGAGGTAACCATTCTCGGATGCTCCGATATCAGGAGCAACGCTTTTGCAGGCTGCGATTTTTTGAAATCGTTTACCGTTAAGAACCTTGGCAATGAAACCTATCAGATCATGAGCAATGCTTTCGGCGACTGCCGCTCTCTGGAGACACTGATGCTGGCTCCCGGCCTTACCGAGATCGGCACCTGGAACTTTACAGACGCCAATAACATCAAAACCGTATTTCTCCCCCGTTCGCTGAAAAAGATCGGCGCCTGCTCGTTCCTGCGCTCCGTCATTGAGACAGTTTACTACGAGGGCAGTGAAAGCGAGTGGAAGGCCATTGAGATCAAGGAGCCGACCTTTGAGCCCAAGGTAGAATACAATTCCTCATTCGGAAACTGAATGAATAAGGGTTGCGAATTACCGGTTATGTTTACAGCGTCCCGAAAAAAAATCAGGGGGAACATGATATGAGATCTTGTTACCGTAATTTTTCCGTAAGATCCGCCGCGTTGCTTGCGGCCTTGACGGTCGCGCTGTGCGGGTTATCTTCCTGCGCAGTGGGCAGCAGCGTTTCCGAGCCGACAGAGAATGTCTCTGCACCCACAGACAACGTATCTGCGCCGACAGGCAGAGTCCCCACAGAGACCGGCAGCGGCACAGAATCTGAAGCCACCCCCGCAGACCCGTTGGCAACGGATCAGGAAGCGACCGCGCTTGTGACCTCGTCCCCATCGGAAGAGCCCGCGTCTTTGCCGACAAAAGCTCCTCAATTTGTGAATTACAAGGTCAAATCAGCCGACTGGACATCAGTCGAGTGGGAGCAGTACTCCAACGTTTATTTCACACTTACCATACCTAAGGGCTGGAAAGTGGAATGGCAGGGAAACGCTCAGCAGTTATATTGGCGTGTATACAAGCCGGACGCTATGCTGGGACTTGCCAATCTTGATCACCGTTACGCCTGCAAAGACTACAACTACATGCTGAGAGGCGGTTCCGACATGTATCTTGTGAACGGTACCGTACAGGAGTTTTTCGAGACCGCTTTCTCAAACAGCACCGAGTATTTCACGGTTAAGAACTCAAAGGTACCCGACAACAAAGCTCAGCTTCAGGCGATACGCCCCACCACCCCCATAAGAGATTATCAGTCTCTCTACGCGGTATTCAAGGAGAACGGTCAGGAGGCAGAAGGCATCTACTCCGCCGTAGTGATGGAATCGCGGGACGTATGGGCCGCAGGCATGAATTACGGCATGTGGGAGATAAACTGTATATTCTACGAATGGGCGCCCCTCGGTGAGCTTGTCAACTGGATGCCTGTTTACTCCACGATCGCCCGATCCTTCAAGTATACCTCGTATTACATTCAGGAGTGGCGCAGCGTGCTCGGAACAAGCGGTTCGCCGGAAGGACAGACCAACATCGGAGATTCGGTGCTTGAAGCCTTTGAAGAGCGCAGCACCGCCGACACCATTCTTCAGGAAAAACGTTCCGATATGATCGGTGAATACGAACGCGTCGTCGACAACGAGACCGGCAATATCTACCGGGCATACAACGGCTTTCTGGACGACATCGGCAACGAGCAGACACGCTACAGTCCCATCACCGAAAACCAGTACGCCGACGGATTCGTAGGCTGGATCGACCGCGACTGACACTTGCAGGCCAACGCATTTGAGCCTAACAAAAAAGCTGCCTGCGCCCTCATTTTCCCGGGGCGCAGGCAGCTTTTTTACTGTTCCGTAAAAAATTATTATTTTCCGACGGCTGCCTCGTAATGTTCTTCAAGCCTGGCCATTATCTTCCTATAAGCGTCCTCGACACCGCCGAGATCCCTGCGGAAGCGGTCCTTGTCCATTTTCTCGCCTGTCTTGCTGTCCCAAAGTCTGCAGGTGTCCGGACTGATCTCATCGGCAAGAATTACCGTGCCGTCTGACAGTCTTCCGAATTCAAGCTTGAAATCCACCAGCGTAACGCCGCATGACTTCCAGAATTCCTTCAGCACCTCGTTGACCTTGAAGGAGTACTTTTTGATCAGCTGGATCTCGCCGTCCGTGGCAAGCTTCAGAGCCTTTGCGTGGTACTCGTTGAGCAGCGGATCGCCGAGCTCGTCGTTCTTGTAGGAAAACTCGATGGTTGGCGAGTCGAAGACAATGCCCTCTTCCACGCCGTAATGCTTAGCGAAGGATCCCGCGGAAATGTTTCTGATTATGACCTCCAGAGGCACTATAGACACTTTTTTGACCAGCGTCTCTCTGTCGGACAGCTCCTCAACGAAATGAGTCGGAACGCCGGACGCCTCAAGGAGCTTCATCAGGCGGTTGCTCATTTTATTGTTTATCACGCCTTTTCCCGCGATGGTTCCTTTTTTCAATCCGTTGAACGCCGTCGCATCATCCTTATAAGACACGATAAGGAGCTCCGGATCGTCTGTGGCAAACACCTTTTTTGCCTTGCCCTCATACAGTTGCACACGTTTTTCCATAAATACCTCCGTCTGCTTTTCTTAAACAAAATAAGTGACCAAAACAAAAAGGCTCAGGTCCATCACATGACGTAAGACACCTTTGCCTTGACCGCTGAAATATACCATAAAATACGCTCTTTTGTCAAGGGCTCAACGCCCTGTATGCACACAGATTTTAAAGAAACACGCCAAAGGCTGTGGCCTTATTCGGCGGGTCTTGCTGTCAAACTTTTTTCGATTCGTTCAGTATCTCATTGATCCCGTCTTTCAGCTTACGGTAATGTGGCGGAAAGTTCTGTGAGCCGTTGGCGTATATTTTTATCCCGCCGTTTACAGTCGCATTGAAATTGAACCTCGTTCCGTCTTTGATGCCCTTCGGATGCTTTCCGACAAAGCCGTCCCAGGAGAGCACTTGGCATCTGTTAAGCAGCTTCAGCGCCCGGTTCGCAGAGCATACAGAACTCTTTAAAGGCACACGCACCTCTTCGCCTTCCGGAAATCCCACCTCGTACTGAGTGACCTCAACCTGATCTTCCTTCATCACCATCTCATAATCGGTCACATGTCGCATTCCGCTGGTATGCAGCGTGACGGTATCAAAGGATCTGATCCTGCGGAATAAATTGAAAAAATTTCTCATAAGCCGACCCCGTTAAACTCTATATTATTGAAAACGCCAAAGTCCCGTACCGGTCTCCGGATTAAACTGTCTGTTGATGATCCCTCCGGCAACAGGTCTCAGCTCTATTTCCGCGGTATACAAAACGGTGACCGATTTAAGATGCCCGGCTGCAACGCAGTGATCTTCGCCCTCTTTATAGGAAAAAACTCCGTGGGTGTGATGATAAAGCTCATTATCGTCGTCCGAGATCACATTGCCGGTCAAAGACACAAGCTCCAGCATGCCGGAGACAGTCTGTGTTTCAAACGCGCTTTTATCCGGCAAAAACGTCTGTATCCGCGCCTCTTTGCAGCCGCCTATTCCGGTGAAGACAGCCGAACGGATATGCTCCTTCCTGCAGACGTCCAGTATGCAGCCGATTATTTCATCGTCTCTGTCCATTCTGATATAGACCGTATCGCCGAAAACCCTGTATTCCATGGCAGTTCCCCCGCAAATCTGTGTTGTTAAGAAGATTATAGCATATCGGACCGGGGTTTTGTACGGAAATCGACGGTTTAACGTTTTTCTTATCAATAAAAACCAGGCGGGAAGATCAGCTCCCCGCCTCACAACGCAACTTACGTTTATTTTTTGTTTTCGTCCTTCTTCTTTTTCCTGCAAACTATAATGATGACCACGATCACGATGATCACGGCAAGGAGGATCAGCAGCCAGATGAAGATGCAAAGACCCAGAGGCTGGGGACAGAAATGACAGATCGGGCATGTCTTCTTTGCGGGATTTGACGGATCCTCCGGAGTTGCCGTCCCTTCTTCGCCGTGATCGGTATGATAGTTGATATCATCCGTATTCAGCACAAGAATGTCTGACCATTCGGACTCAATATCATCATATCCGGACTGGCCGCACCAGAAGCGCACTTTGACTTCAAGCGGTGTGTCCGCTGTGATCGCAGGCCGTTCTGCATTGACCAGATGGAGCAGCGGGACCTGGATCTCGCCGGATTTGACGTCACGGTCTGCATTGCCCATTTCCGTCCACTCGGTGTCTCCCTTAACTCGCATGTACGTTGTCAGGAAGATGGCGCCGCCGTGAGCGTTTACCTCAGTGGCTTTGGCGACGAGGTCATCGGGTACTGTGATCGTATATGCGGCGACAGGATTATCGTTGAACATTATGTTAGTCATATACAGATTGGAAATAACCGGCTTCGGAAGATCTTTCGCGGTCAGGGGTTTATACGTTTTTGCGTCCTTTCCGAAAGATGCAACACCCGACCAGTCGGTATATTCCATCACGTTCCACCTGTCCGCGCCGATCTTGAAGCCGACAAGCATGAATCTTACGCGAACGTAGAAAGTGTGCTGCGTAAAGTCGATGGTGATCGTAAGGTCGTCGCCGTCAGCAACTGCGGTATACTGCTGAGGTCTCATCTGATCCTTTACGCCGACCGTGCCGTCCTCCGAACCGCCATTCCAACGCCAATCGTTTCCCATAACTCTGAACACCCAAAAGTCGTGGGTGGCGTCGTCTGTTGAAACGGACTCGCTGACGATGTCCCACTCGCTGTAATGATATTTGCCTTCGTCATCCTGTCCGAACGCACCCATCGTGTCGTTCCAGTCCCAGTACTTGTTGTAATGCCACCCGGACACGCTGTCGTTCACGTCGTCCAGCGCCCAGTCCATCTGCATGTAAAGATTGATGTCTTCGTAGCCGTAAGGGGCAAAATATGCCGCTCTGTCTTCGGACTCACTCGCTGCCTGGAAAAATTTCTGCATTTCGGTATCAAGTCCCACTGCGATCTTGCACTCATGAGAGTTTTCATAGACCTGGTAAAGCGATACGTTGGCAGGTGCCTTGAACTCGAAGGGCAGACCGTCGGCGGCAGATGCGGACAACGTCATATATGACACAAGCATCATGCAAACTAGTATTGCGGACAATATCTTTTTCATAACTAAAACTCCTTCTGATTAATCTTTGCTGAAATTGACCGTGGTGGTTCCGGATGTAAACGTCAGCGATACGCTGATGCCTTTCTGATTTTCAGCTGTAAATGTGTATATAACGAAGCCTGCGATCTCATTCGAGTCTTCGTAAACGTCCTTGGTGAATCCTGCGTTCTTCAGCTGATCTGCATACGCCTTCGCCTCTTCCGCGGTGGAACCGTACTGCATCACCGTGACGCTGTCGCCGCCGGCAACTATCACCGGATCCTCGAAAGGCGGCTTCGGCACCTGCTTTGTGATCTCATTGTCAGGCCATTCATCCTGGAGCGCCGGGTCGTCGCCTGTTCCGTAGCTGTCCGGATCGTAATCCTCAAAGCCATCCAGACTCTTCAGCATTTCATCGATTCCGCTTTGGAATTCTTCCGCGTCAAAATCATCCAGAGCCTTTATTGCGGCCTCATAACCGGCCTTGTCCTCATCAGACATATTTACCGTGGGATCAAGGGCTTCATAGATCTTGTCTTCCCAGGGTCCGTCCGAAAAGACCGCCGTCTGCGAGTCGGCCGGATACTCAAAGTCGATCTCGGCCTGAGGGTCATTCGGCTTTATTTCCACGTCTTTGTACAGCAGATCGTTTTCAGCTCCGTCATTCAGCGCGTCATTTCCGTTCTTCAAAAACTCGTCGTAGAGCTCCAGAAGCCCGTCAAGAGAAAGCGAATCCAGATCAATGCTTCCGTTCATGAATGAGATCAGCTGCTCCTGTGCCTCTTCGGAGGACGGAGACGAGGGATCGGCGGTAGCGTTCGAAGGCTCATCCCAGCCTTCAAACAGTGAGCAGGAACAGAGAACGCAGATCGAAACAAGTAGAATTATCGCAATTATAGATCTTTTCATTTCTTCACCACCTTCTCGATATCCTTTATCCAAAGGGTCAGCATATTATCGCGAAGATCGCTGTAGATCTGGTAGTCCGCCAATGCGGGACAGCCGATATTTGTCTTGCCGTTTCCCGCCAATGCCCTGTGAGTCCATCCTACGCCCATAGGCGCTGTCAATGTGTCGTAGGCATCTATCTCGTGACTGTTCCACATTATCGCTGGATAACGGTTTCCTTCAAGCATCGTGCCCGAGCAGTCCTCCGACATGGTGCAGTTGGCGTCGTAGCTTACCCCGGTTCCGGAAACGTGAAGGTTGCCGTCGTTCCAAGGCCTTGTGCTGAGGGCAAAAGTGACCTTATGGGCAAGGTTGAAAGCCGAAACGTCTTCCGCGCCGGCAAGGGGCACCTGCTTTGTGAGCGTTGTTCCTATAGCGTTGCGCTTGTCGATATGGATCTGGGCATCGCCAATGGTGATGATCTTGGTAAGCGTTGATTTTTCCTTCGCGGATTCGGGTCGAAGGGTGTAGATAGCCTGCACCCTGTTGAAGATCGGATTCGAGTTTGCGAAAATATTCGGAAAATTCTGGTCAAAATTATCAAGATCGTGCCATATCTGAAG
>JAGCZO010000114.1 GCA_017959965.1 Clostridia bacterium
TCATCCCGAAGGGATGTATGTAATCACGCCTCTGGCGTGTATGTAATCAACGCGCAGCGTTGCATGTAATCATCCCGAAGGGATGTATGTAATCACGCCTCTGGCGTGTATGTAATCAACGCGCAGCGTTGCATGTAATCACGCCGACGGAGGATACACGCGAGCGGCGCGTGATGCCATGCACGGCTTTGCCGTGATTACATACAGCCGCGAGCGGCTGATTACATACCAAGCCTCCGTTCCGTCGGCTTGGATTCAAAAACGCACCTTTTGTTTACCAAAAGATGCGTTTTTGATGGTGCCGGCGACCGGACTCGAACCGGTATGGAGCTCTCACCCCGAGGGATTTTAAGTCCCTTGCGTCTGCCAATTTCGCCACGCCGGCAGTACGGTGTAGTATAACAGTATCAGGCCTTGATTGTCAAGGCTTATTTGGCCGTCACGCTCCCGTCGAAGTGCCTGCGTACGCCGGTTTAAAGCCGTCTCCCGCCCTTTCCGGATCCTCCGGGATCGAGCCGGAAGAATGAGTAAAAAGGCGGGAGATGCAAAAGATCTGTTACATTGTGTCCCGCATCAAAGGGATCACTTCTGACTCTGTCATTCAACGGAAACTCTGAAGGTGCGGGTATCGGTGCAGTTCTCCATATCGACTATAAAGCTGTAGTCGAAATACCCGTCATCAGTGTAGTTGACCTGGTATCCGTCGAAATCGTACTGGTTGTACTTGTAGTCGACCCAGGTGCCGTCAACGTATTCCTGTATCTTAGGACGTACAAGCTTTGTAAAGCCGCACACCCTGACTGCATTGGCGTTTCTGCTTCCGGTGAGAGTAAACTCCGCAACGTCGTTCACGCACTTGATCATGGGCAGATATTCGTCCTCAATAACTGTTCCCACGTTCACGGAAGCGACCCTCCAGGGGTTCTCGACGGAATCCTCAATGACGTACTGAACGTTGTGATCGTCCTTCTGTTCCGCAACGCCAAAGGGCAGGAGAATGAACACGAACCTGAAGGTATCACCCTTCTTGAACGCAAGAGTATCCGCGTCAGCGCTGATCTCCACCTTGTTCTGCAGCACTCCGTCTTTGAATACCGAGTTTCTTATGACAAGGCCGCCGGTGAATTTTTGACCGCCGACTGTCATTTCAAAGGATCTGATTATGAAGCCAAAGTTCTCAACGTCGCTCTCGCTGCCCTCCACGTCATAATCGTAAAGGCTGAAATAGGGATTCTCGTCTGAGAGCTTGTATATCTTTTCCGACTGGGCAGACGTGGTGGAGTTCATGAGCGTCACATCCGATCCGTCCTCGGCCTTGTATTTCGTCACTGCCATGCACTGATATCTCGGGTCAAAATGGAACAGCGTGAATTTCTGCCTTGCGTTTTCGAATGTAACGTCCTCAAGTACCTCTCCTGTCATCACATAATAAGTTCTGTTTTCGTCGTTTGAAGGGAACTCTATGTGCCTGAGAGTGTAGGCAATGCTCCCGTCGTAGGATCTGTACGAGTAGTCGAGATCCGAATATACGGGTCCCACGGAGCGGATCACGGTGCCTGTGTACTCAGACTGATACTCTCTGGAGTTGTCCTTGTACGACAGGAATTTCGGCCTGCCGGTGGAATTGAACTGAGGCTGATCGCTCCACATGATGCCGCTGCAGCCCCGGAAATCCGGCAAAGTCCAGCCGTCTCTTCCGTATACAAAGTACGGCGCGATGCAGTTCGACTCGGTGACGCCTGTGGAGAGATGGTAATAGCCAATGTGAAAGCTTATCGACGATACCTGCTTGAGAGCGTGCAGTCCCCACTTCTGATACAGATTGAGCATGGTGTAGGTCAGATTCTTTCCGCTCTCCACAACAAGCGGGAAGACCGTTATGCCCCACTGGGGATCCTTCGGGTCATAATAGCTTTCCTCTATTTCGTAGGAGAAGTTCTTGCAGACCTCGGTCTGGATCGGTACGAGCATATTGTTTTCGTCAAGCAGCGCCGCAGACTCCAGGCAGCCGCTGGCGCCGTTGCTGTAGACGTATATCTTTCTGTTGCCGTCGGACGCGTTGACCCTTATCTTGCCGCCGTAATAAGCGTTGGGAGACGTGTAATAGGCCGTGTTGAAGTCGGTGCCCCGGACAGAGGTCACGTAAGCGCCGATCTTCGTGTCGTACCCCACGGCCCTCATGCCTGAGGTTCTTGTATATTGACTCACCAGGGTAAGAGTGAGCGGGTTTCTTTCACAATACGCCTCATTGGCAAGCTCGTCGAACGTGTGGTCCGTACTCGTGTACAGCCTGTGTCCGAAGGACGACTCGCTGCCCTTGGCGTGGGAGCCCGAAACGTCAAGGTAAAGCTCCACCACGTAGTTTTCGCCGTCTGAATATACTCTTGACTTGGTGGCCTTGTCGTTCGAAACTATAACGCCGAACACGCCTGCGTTTTTAATATCAAATCCGATATATTCGAAATTTTCAACAGTGCCGTCCACGGACTCCAAAACGGTTCCGGAAGTCATGCCAACGGCAAGCTTTTCAACGGTATTTTTCGGGATCGTATACCTCTCGCCAAATTCAGCCAGGTCTGTGACTCTGTAGTCATACAGAAGCCTGAGCTTGCTGTGTATCTTGTCGGAGTAGGAATGGAGGGTCTGTTCGAAGCCGTATTTGATCACCGGCTCCTCCGGTGCGATCATGAGACGAACGTTCTCGATAACGAACGTATCGCCCTCGGTGACTCCGTTGACGTCAAACCTGAGGCCCCTGAGGTAGCCTGTAGCTCCGTCAAAATCCGGAACGTGCACGTATATCCTTTGTTTCGTACAGTTCGTTGCGAATCTGAAGGGGATCCTCTGGTCCGCGGTATAGTTCGTGCCGCCGTCGTAGGTGTAGAACAGTTCTCCGCCGGTGGAGCTTCCCCTGCTGGTGATGTCAAACGCGATGGTATTGCATCCGTCGAGAGCCACCGTAACGGCATTGGCAACGTACGGGTCATAGCTGCTGGTGACCGTAAACGAAAGCGCCCCGTTTCTCACAGAAACGTTGGAAACGTCGCTGATGGTGCGGCGTGCCCTTGAAAGATCGATAGCGGAGCCCTGTTCGTAGCCCGCTGCCTCTTCATCGGCTTCAAATTCAAGATCTCTTATATTGACCTCGTAGTAGTAAACACCCATTTTGTTGGTATTTACCCTCGCGGAGGGAGAATTGTTTGTGCCGAAAACGTCGCCGCCGGCAGTCTTGACGTATCCGTCGATGTCGCTTACAAGCGCGTCGCCGTTTGCATTGGTGATGACTGAAAGACCTTTTGCGCCCTCACCTGTCAGACCGATGTGCGCGCCGGTAGTAATAGTCCTTACGTCAAAGCCCTTTCTGTCGGGGCCGTCGTACGCTCCCTGGACACCGTTAAGCATATCGGAAGCGTATACGATGCTGGACGCCATTGAAGTCTCGCCGCTGATATCTCTCGGCCCTTCGGAGGGTTCCTCGGTGGCTTCCGGTTCGGGAGTGCTGAATTCAACGTGCCAGCCCGCAAGGTAGCGGTTAAGAATGATTGCATCCCAGTCGCTGACCTCGCCGTCGCCGTCCAGATCAAGAGCTCCCGTAAACACGGAAACGTTCCAGCCCGCAAGATACCGTTCAAACAGTATGGCGTCCCAGTCGTCCACTTCACCGTCTCCGTTGGTATCGCCCTGAGCGGGTCTCGATACTCTGGCATCAGCGGAAGCGTTTTTGAACGTGATCTTGCTGCCGTCAACGGCCCTTGCCTCCACTGCTTCCACCGAGAAGGCATAGGAGCCTGCCGGCGTGCTCTCTTTTACAGAGAAAACAATTGTCGCGATAACTCCGTTCGAGCTGTTGTTTTCCGCCGCAAGAGCGTCGGCCCACCGCAGAGTGTAAGGAGACTTAACATTGGGAGCAGGCGTCGTGAAGCCGCTAAGAAGCCCTTTGTCTTCAACACGGACAAGCTCAAAAGCATTTTCGTCGAAGACCACAACGTTTCTCAGGGATATGATGCCGGGGTTATTGCCAATGGAAATATCGACCGTCAGTTCTCCTCCCGCAAAGCCGCTGCCGCAGCTGAGCTCGTATTGAGGGACCTGCGATGCGAGGTAGTCCCCGCCTGCGGAGAAAACGACTCCGGACGAGATCATCGTAAAAACCAGCGTTAATACCAATAAAGAACTGACAAATCTTTTCATAAGTTCCTCCGGTCGATAGCAGACCACCGCCGCCGTTGCCGGCGGCGTTATCTCAAAAAATCAATTCTGAAGGCCGGCTGTCATATGTCAGCCGCTGATCGAACCAAGCGTCCCCATAAATACGGGAAGCATTGACGTGGTGTCGATTATCATGTAGACGAAAGGTCTGTCAAGGATCACCTCGGGAAGATCGTCGGGGCCGATGGAAGTGACCTTCTCCACCACCACAGCGGTTACCGCGGCGGCCTTTGTGCCCGAGGGATCGACCTCGATGTGAGTTTTGTGTATCACCTTGCTGATCTTGAGGTTGCTGTCGTCGTCCATTCTGCCCAGTCCGGAAAGATCCGAGTTGTTCGAAAAAGCGGTGACGATGCCCATATCCTGAAGCTGTTCGGCAAGGTCAAGAGCCATGTCATACTTAAACTGAGGGATGCCTGTCTTTACCCTGCCCTTTCTGCTCTCCAGCAGAGCCTTCAGACGGCCGTTGCCAAGGGTCTCAAGGTAGTCCGTTATATCCATGCCTTTTTCGGGCAGAAGAGCCGCAAACGCGTATTTCCCGCCCTTGTAGTACTTCACAAAGCCCTCTTCGAGTCCGCCCTTGATGTATCCGCCGTCTTCGCCGTACATCATTTTCACGTTCTGATCTCCGGCTGTCCCGCGGAAGACCTGATCTCTCACCTGGCAGTCCTCATACTGAGTCTCCCAGAGCGCGTTAAAGCAAAGAGCGTTAAGAAGCACCATTATGGTATCCGTCGAGACGTCTTCGTATTCCAGGACTTTTTTGATCATATCGGCAGTATGATCCCTGCACCACTCGTTTATTACGTCAACGGTCCCGGGATCCGTAAAATCGGCCTCGGCAACTGCCGCGTCAAACGTGTCCCTGACCAGTTCTATAAACTCCGGCGAAACGGTGAAATCATCCCTGTCGGAGAAGAAGACCGCATTGGCGTCCTCCAGAGAGGCGTTCTCTGTGTTTGAAAGAGCCGCGTAGTAGTTGTACAGCTGCGCGTTGGCTTCCTCGAGAGTCATACCGTCGAAAAGGGTATCCGTCATTTCTTTCAGAGTCTGCCCTTTTGCGCCGTTGGCGGTCATAAGCATGGCGGTCATGACAGAAAGCGGTGAAACAAGTGCGGATCCGTCCACGCTGCAGGCGCCGGTCAGCCGGGCAGCAAAGTCATAATAGGCCGCCCTGAAATCGTCACTGACAGAGCCTGCAGGTCTGTCATAATTGAACGGTCCGCTCAGATAAAATTTACGGAGCCTCCGGAGATCTCACCTGACGCGAGGGGAAGAGAATCGTACCATCCCGCCAGATAACGGGCCAATACTATTGCGTCCCAGTCGGACACTTCTCCGTCGCCGTCGGTGTCCATCGCCCCGATGGTGACATCCACCGCCCAGCCTGCCAGGTAGCGTTCGAAGGTCACCGCATCCCAGTCGGAGACCTCTCCGTCGCCGTCAACGTCGCCGATAAGAGCGTTGCTCTGCCCGCCTGAGCTGAACTCGAACACCGTCGTGGTATCCCTTATGGGATAGGTCTCGCTGTTAAGCTTGACTACGTCTCCGCTTTCGAGGACAGCCACGACAACGATCTCGTTGGTTCCTGTAAGGTTTTTGATGGGAACTGTCACAAGGAAGGAACGGATAAGCTCACCGCTTCCGGGCCACCAGCCTTCTACGATCTGTTCGAGGCCGGTGTCGCGGGGAAGGAAGAAGTATTCACTTGTATAGAGTTCACCGTTGAGCAGGTAACCAAAAGATACTATGGGTTCGTAGAAGCATGCCCAGCCGAGATATCCGCAGGACTCGCGGGTGTCAACGTCGTAGAGCGATTTGTTGTCCATGTATTCGTCAATGGTCTCCCGGGCGTTCAGTTCGCTTCCGTTGAAATTAAGTCTTTCTCCGTTCCAGTAGAAGCTGTCAAGGTTTGTGGCATAATTGCCTACTTCGTCAACGTCATATACGTCCCCGGGCTCAACGGGCACCTGCTCCTGAAGATCAAGGATGAAGGTGGTGTCGCCCACGCCGTTGTTTTGCTGGCTGTTCAGCTTAACGATCTTGCCGCTTTCCAGGACTGCGACCACCACGATCTCATTTTTGCCCTGAAGGCCGCTGATGGGAACCTCCACGAAATATTCGCGGACCAGCTCGCCGCTTCCTGCCCACCAGCCTTCAACGACCTCTGCCAGGCCTGAATTGTCCGGCCAGGCAAAGTCCTCGCTGGTCACCAGTTCTCCGTTCAGCAGATAGCCGAATACCGTTATAGGTTCCTTGAAGCAGACCCATCCCAGGAAGCCGCAGGTTTCGGGTTCGTCGGCCTCATATTTCCAAGGGTTGGCCATGTAGTCGATAATGGCGCTGCGCCCCGAACCGCCAAGGGAATTTTCGATCTTCATTCCGTCCCAGTAAAAATTGTCAACGTATGACGAATAGTGATCGACGTCATCTATATCATAATACGTGTTCTCCGCCGTCGAGGCGACAGGGACAAGGCATAAAGCTACCATTAAACAAAGTATCAAAGCCGTAAATCTCTTCATAATAAAATCCTCCTTTTTCATAAAGCCATTAATAAAATGTTACAGTTAAAACAGTTTCAAGAGCAAAGCCGCCAATGGCATCGTCGCTATTGAAAGTATCGTCGAGATCGGAACCATTCTTCCCGCGGTGTCGCGGTCAAGGTCGAATTTCTCGGCAAATATTGACGTGATGGTGGCGCAGGGAGCGGCTCCGCAAAGGAGCGTCACCACCGCGACCTCATAGCTGTAAAACAGTCCCGTGGTCTTGAAAATGAAAAGCACCCCGAAGGCCAGAACAGGCGCCAGGAACTGTTTCATAGCGATAGACAGCCACATTCTCCAGCCCTTAAAGAATCCGCTCAGTTTGTTTCCGGCCATATGGATGCCCACGACGAACATCGACAGCGGAACGACCGTTTCCTTCAAAAGGCCCAGAGCCTTGAGTATGAATTCCGGTATGTACCGGTTGGCCGGCGTGAAGAATATGATCAGACCGATAAATATGGATATCGTGGCCGGATTGAGCAGTATTTTCTTCGGCGACACGTATTTGATGTCCCCCGTGGCAAGGTAGCAGCCCACCGTCCAGAGAAACAGCTGGAAGCCTATGTTGAAGACCGTAGCGTAAATAGCGGCCTCCGAGCCGAGGAGATTCTCGATAAGCGGAATTCCCATGTAGCCGCAATTGCCGAAAATAGCGGCAATTCTGACTGTGGAAAGGTTTTTCCTTTTTTTCTCCGCCTTTTCCGGGTCTTCCGCGGAGGGCTCCGTTCCGGACCTTTTGGCGCGTATTACGATTATCGCCGCCGTGGTAAACAGACCGTGGCATATCAGGGAAAACAGGACCGTGAAGCCGGCATTCTTAAGCACTCCGGAATCGAACTCCCGGATATACGGCGTCACGAGCATCGCCGGCTGCGCCGCGTAAAGAACGAAATCCGATATTCCTTTCGCAAAGCCTCTGCCTTCCGTCAGCTTCAGCTTTCCGAAGAGAAAGCCCGGGAGCAGCAGCAGACAGAGGGATGCGGTGGTAGTAAAAACGGTCCGGATGTCAATCATTTCTCATCAATGCCAAAGCGGCCCCAAAGGGTACGTCTGTTTATCCGAGGGTCACTCTGAAGGCGCGTGAATCGGTGAAGTTTTCCATATCCACGATGAAGCTGTAATCGAAGAAGCCTTCCAGGGTGTAGTTGACCTGGTAGCCGTCAAAGTCCAGCACGTTGTACGTATAGTCCACCCAGCTGCCGTTGACGAGCTCCTGGATCTTCGGCCTCACCAGCTTCGTAAATCCGGCGACTCTTACCGCATTGGCGTTGCGGCCGCCCGTCACCGTGAACTCAGCGACGTCGTTCTCGCACTCAACTATCGAAAGATAGTCGTCTTCTATGATCTTTCCTGTTGTCACTGAGGAGACTCTCCATGGATAGTTTATTGAGTCCTCAATGACGTAAGTAACGTTGTTGTCGTCCTTCTGATTTTTCACGCCGAAGGGAAGAAGAATGCACACCAGCTTGAAAGTATCGCCTTTCTTGAATTCAAGCGCGTCAGCGTCAACGCCGATCTCCACTTTGTTCAGATATGCGCCGTCGCTGAAGACGGAATTTCTCATAACGAGGCCGTTCTCGAATTTCTTTCCGCCAACGGTCATTTCAAAGGATTTGACGATGAATCCGAAGTTTTCAACGTCATTTTCGCTCTGAAGAGTATAGTCGTAAAGGCTGAAATACGGATTGTCGAGAGCAAGCTTGTAGATCTGCTCTTTTTGGTTCTTCCCGGTGGAATTGGTCAGCTCCACCAGGGAACCGTCCTCGGCCTTGTACTTTGTAGTCGCCATGCACTGGAACCTCGGGTCAAAGTAGAATAGCGTGAATTTCTCTCTGGCCTTGTCGAAGGTCACGTCCTCCAGAACCTCCCCGGAGATAACGTAATAGGTCCTGTTCTCGTCGTTTGAAGGGAACTCAACGTGGCGTAGAGTGTAGGCGATGGTACCGTCAAAAGTCTTATACGAATAATCCAGGTCGGAGTACACCGGTCCCACAGAACGAATCTCGGTGTCGGTGTATTCGGACTGGTAAACCTTTGAGCCCACCTTGTACGAAACGAATCCGGGTCTGCCAACGGAGTTGAACTGGGGCTGAGACGACCACATGATACCGGAGCATCCCCTGAAGTCGGGAAGGGTCCAGCCGTCTCTCCCGTAAACGAAGTACGGCGCTATGCAGTTGGACTCTGTAACGCCTGTGGACAGGTGGTAGTATCCGATGTGGAAGCTTATGGAGGATATCTGCTTAAGCGCATGTGTTCCCCAGCCCTGGTAAAGGTTAAGCATTGTGTAAGTCAGATCCTTTCCTGCCTCGACCACAAGCGGGAACACCGTTACGCCCCACTGGGTATCCTTCGGATCGTAATAGGACTCTTCATACTCGCCGACAAAATTTTTGCAGACCTCGGGCTGGATGGGCACCAGCATGTCCTTGTCGTCAAGGATCGCGGCGGATTCCAGACAGCCGTTGTTTCCGTTGCTGACAAAGTAGATTTTTCTGTTGTCGGAGGAGGCTGAGACCTTTATCGTTCCGCCGTAGTAAGTGTTTCTGTTTTTGGTCCTGTAGGCCGTTGAGAAATCGGTGCCGCCGACCGAAACGGTGTAGGCTCCGATGTTCGTGTCATAGCCGGTCGCTTTCATCTTCGACTGTTTTGTGTGCTGCTCTGTGACCTCGAAGGCAAGGGGATTGCGCTCGAAATAGGCCTCCTGCCTGAGCTCGTCGAAATCATGTTTTCCGTCGGCATATATTCTGTGGCCGAAGGAAGTGCTCGTCCCCTTTTTGTGATTTCCCGAGATGTCAGTATATATCTCAATGACGTAGCAGTTTCCCTCGGGGAAGACTCTTGTCTTTGTCACGTTGTCGTTCTCGGCAATGATGCCGAAAACTCCCGCATTCCTGACGTCAAAGCCAATATATTCAAAATTATCTATGTTTTCGGTAATTGTGTCAAGAACAGTACCGCCCGGAAGCGCGACGGTGAGTTTTTCAACGGTATCCTTGGGAACGGAGTACTGTCCGCCGAACTCCGCGAGATTGTCCTGGGCAACGTCGTAAAGGATCCTGAGCTCCGAATGGAGCTTGTCGGAATAGGAATGCAGTGTCTGTTCGAATCCGTACTTTACGTCGGGTACGGATGGAGCCTTGGCGAGGGTCACGTTCTCGATCTTAAAGCTGTCGCCCTCGTTAGTGCCGTCAACGTCGAACCTTATGCCTCTGATATTTCCCTTGGCGCCGTCAAGGTCGGGACTGTAAACGCAGACCCTCTGCTTTGTGCATCCCGGGTCGAATTTGAAACTTCTCTTCTGCTCCTCTCCGAAGGATCTGCCGCCGTCGTAGGTGTAGAAGATCTGTCCGGACGCGGCGCTTCCGTCGCTGGTTATGTCGAAGCAGATGGAATTGGCGCCGTTGAGCGGCTGAGAGAGCACAAAGACAATGTACGGATCCGAACTGCTTTCGACCGTAAAAGATATCACGCCGTCGCTTACGGTAAACGATTCCACGTTATGACCGTTTCTGTCTGCGTAAGACAGATCCACGGGCGCAACAATCTCATATGAACCTGTGCCGGAGCCAATGGTATCAAAGCCAAGGTCCCTGATGTTCACCTCGTAATAGTAAACACCCATCTTGTTCGTATTGACCCTGGCGGTGGAGGAAGAAGTTGTGCCGTATGTGAAGCCGTCAGCTGTCCTGACGTAGCCCGTGATGCCGCCGTCCAGCAGCTTGACGCCGTTGGCGTTCATAATGGACGTGAGGCCTCTCTCGCTTCCGCCTTTAAGCGTGATGCCGGCTTTTGAGTTCAGATTGCTGACGGTGAAGCCGTTCCTCTCCGGGCTGTCGTAGCAGCCCTGGATACCGTTCAGAAGATCGGCGGCGTATACTATACTGGAAGCCATCGCGGTCTCATCCTTTATGCTTCTCGGCTCCGGAGTGGGGTCCGGCTCCTTGGTGGGAGCTGTTGTGTTCTGATCCGGAGTGCCCGGGTCAGTGCTGCAGCCCAGCACGGGGAGCAGCAACGCCAATGCGAGAACAGCCGAAACGACAGCAAGCAATCTTTTTCTTTTCATTTGAGTCTCCTTTCAGAATCCTCCAGGAACGGACGTTCTGCGCCCTTTTCCCGTTCAGTTTACGTGACCTTCCGTGTCAAACCATTTTCCCAGTCTCTGGCCGCTGCCGATGGAACCGGAATACCTGTCATAGGCGTGGGTGCCCGTCTTGTCGCCTGCAACGTACGAGCCCTCGTATAAGATATCGAATATGGCGCCTATCATGGGGAACGTGTTGGTGCTGTTCGCGCCGTGCTCAAGCATCAGCGTGAGAGCGATCTGGGGATCGTTATAGGGAGCAAATCCCGTATAAAAGCCGTGGGAGGACTGCTCGTTCGTACCTGTCTGAGCAGTTCCCGTTTTTCCCGCCAGAAAATATCTCGGATAAAGTGTAAGCTGATTTCTCAGTCCTGAATAGTAATCGACCATTCTGGTCATACCCTGCTTTATAAGATCTATCGTTCCCCGGGAAACCCCTGTCTCTACGCCGACGATCTCTTTTTCGTATACCGTGCTTCCTCTCGAGTCGCAGGCCTTTCTCAGAAGGTGCATGTTGTAGAGCGTTCCGCCGTTGGCAAGAGCCCCGATGTATCTGTTGACCTGGATCGGAGTGAAAGCGGTGTAGAGCTGACCGATGCAGGTGGAAGCGGTGGAGGAGTCGTTCCATTTGTGGAAGGTTCCGGCCTCAAAAATATCCATCGTTTCCGGATTGCTGCGGGTACCCTTCTTTTCCGGAACGTCAATGCCTGTGAACTCGCCAAGGCCGAAGGTCTTGGCCCAGTAGTCGATATTGTCGATGCCCGCGTCGATACCCACGGTGGCAAAGTATATGTTGCAGGACCAGCCCAGGGCGTGCACCAGGTCCACCTTGTTGTGAACGGAAAGGCACTTCATGTTTCTTCCCGAGACCGTGATATATCCCGGGCACTCCACTATTCTCGAAGCGTCCGTTACGCCTGCCTCAAGCGAAGCGATGGCGATTATAGGCTTTATCATGGATCCGATAGGATAGGTTCCCTGGGTGCAGCGGTTCACGTTGGGCGACGTGCTGTCCTCGAGAAGCATCTTTATCTGTTCCTGGGTCTTGTAGTCAGAGAGAGGCGCAGTAAAAAGGTTACTGTCAAAGCCCGGGTAGGAGACCATTGCGATGACCTCGCCGTTGTTCACGTCCGATACGACCGCTGCGCCTGCGTTGCAGTCTCCGAAGTTTCCGTAAAGCGGATTGTATTTGGCGGCAGTCTCGCTGATCGTCGCCTCCATGGACTCGTAAAGTCTCTGCTGTACCCTGATGTCAAGGGTGAGATATATGTCGCAGCCCGCTTTCGGAGGAGTGTAGCCCGTCTCCGTCACGGTGCCGTCCGACATCTTGTAATATATTCTCTCGCCTCTTTCGCCCCTGAGATAGTCCTCGTAGGTCTTCTCAAGTCCGATCTTGCCGATAACGTCGTCAGGCAGGTAGCCCTTGTCGCGTTTTTCCCTGTATTCCTCTTCGTCAATGGCTCTGACGTACCCGATGACGGGGCCGAGGGAAAGGCTGTTAACGTAATATCTGAAATAAGTCTCCTCCGTGGTGATCCCTCTGAAATCTCCGGACTTTGAGGTGATCTCGTCGATGCTGGCTTTGCATACGTCCGTGCCCACCACCGAAGGGACCAGTGTGTCAAGGCCGTAGGTGTAGGTCATGAACCGCAGGATCATTATTTTGTATGCGTCATATTCCGAATACTCTTCGGATATGTTGAAAATAGTGGATCTCAGGTAGTTAAACGCGGAGCTGGGAGTGTCAAAATAGCTTTTGTCGGCCTTTGACGTGACGATATCGTTCATGAAGGCCTGCTTGTTGGCGTATTCAGACGGCTCGTCGATCATAGGGCCCCACGCAGGCGGGTAAAGAAGATAGTCCGCCAGATGGTTGACAAACTGGTCGCCGTTCTTCTCGAATATAGTCACCAGCTCCAGGTACATTCTGTCTCTGTAATCCTGGCTGTCGTTGGTGTTTATCATATAGACCTTGTAGGCGGTCCTGTTGCCGGCGAGAAGCACGCCGTTTTTATCGTAAATATTGCCCCTCGGAGCGTCAAGAGGCAGTTTGTATTCGTTGTAAAGCCTGGCCTCCTCGCTATATTCCGACCCGCTTATGACCTGAATAAAGAAAAGACGCCCGATAAGTACAGTCATAACGATTATGACCAGTATGCCGAGGTAGGTTATTCTGTTCGTGAATAGTTTTTTCAGTCCGTTCATGTTCAGCGATCTTCAGGCAGTTACCCTCAGGGCTTTCCCGGGAGCTTTTCCGCGGCATTAACCGAAGCTTTTTCCGCAGGCCTTTTTCGGGGCCTGCAAATTATTTCAACAGTATCAGCTTCTGAAGCCGATACCCTTTCGTTTAAACCTTCCCAGCTTGTTCAGCATCAGCGTCACAGGCAAAAGCAGGAAAATAAACACCAAATAGGTGTACAGCGACGACGGCAGTATCCTCATGAGCAAATGTCCTCCGAAATCCTCGTAAAGTACCGTCGCCTTCGAAGCGTAAAGTGACATAAACCTGGCTCCGAAGCCCGCCACAAGCGTGTAAACGAAGAAAAACAGCGGCGCCGTGGAAAGATATACGATCGGCCTTCCCTTGAACCTGGGTCTCATCACCGCGGCGGTGACTACGCAGAAATACATATAGATCAGCCCGTAAAAGCCAAGGTATCTTCCGAAGGCAATGTCCACCGCAAGGCCGCTGAACAGTCCCAGGAACATTGCGAAGGTAGGCTCCACACTCATCGATATGAGCACGAGGGACGCCAATATGATATTCGGTTTGTTTGCGAAGACCCTCAGATCGTTGAAGGCCGCCTCCTGGATGATAATGGAGAGTGCGATCACAACGATGGAGAAAACCAGTTTTCGGTTTGTAAAAGAATAATCAAAATTGTCCGCGCCGCCAAGGATCGGACTGCCGCTGTCAAGTATAAAACTGTCTCCGGCGCCGCCGGAGGAGACACCGTTTTTTCTTCCGTTTATCAAGCGTTTCAGCGCTTTCGTGTTAAGAAGCATGACATACCTCCGGGGCGGCGGTTCCGGGCGTTCCGCCCGGCGCTTACGGGAAATTACTTTTCGATCATTATGAAGACCTTGCTGAGCAGAGTAAGGTCGACGGCAGGCTGAACGAGGGCAGTGGCGATCCCGTTTTCTCTGTCGATAGATACAGATTTAACGGTCCCCACCATTATTCCCGTCGGGAATACGCCGCCGCTTTCGGCTGTCACGAGCTTGTCGCCCACCTCGATGGAGGACGCGGAGGAGAGCCTGTCCACTCTCAGCTCATAGACCATTTTTTCGTGTGAGACGCCTCTCACCCTGACAAGCTCATTGGTCCTGGATATCCGGCACATGAAAGCGTTGTCCTCGTCAACGATCGTAATGATCTTCGAGGTGCCAAGGCCTTCCTCCGTCACGATACCCACAAGGCCCTCCGGCGCGATCACCGCGGCGCCTCTTTTGACTCCGTCGTTCACGCCCTTGTCGATGGTGAAGGTGTTGAACCAGTCGGTAACGTCCTCCGCCACTATCTGAGCGGGTACGAGGTTGTAATCCGTGGAATAATCGTCAAAGTCCAGAAGCCGCCTCAGCTCGTTGTTTTCCAGAATGAGCCTTTCCTTTTCGTCCTCAAGGACCGGTATCTCCGCGTTCTTCTGCCTCAGTTCCTCAAGCTCCGCTTTCACTTTTCCGTAGGAGCCTATGTAGGAGAACCAGTCGGAAATGCCCGACACGGCTTTTCTGACTCCCGACGCGATCCAGGTAAACGGCGTGCCCGCGATACGGTATACGGCGTTAAAATCACCGTTCGGACTGGCCGACACGGCGATCGTGACCACAAGCAGAATGGATATGACCGTCAGTGCGAAAAGAGTTATTTGCGTCTTCTTTTTCATGTGTTGCTCCCGACCGGCCGGTGTATCGGTCAATGCGCCGTCGGTCCGTATCATTCAGCCGTTTTCAGGCTCCCTTGCATGGCAAGAGCTTCACGGCTTTTAAGCTGATCTTCCGGCGTTGAGAAGCTGTCTCAGAGAAAGATCCGAGAGACACCTTCCGATGCCCTCTGCGGTGCAGTACTGGGCGCCGTCGGCCACCTTCACCGGCACGTTGGTCTCAGTTCTCAGAAACTCGGGAAGGCCCGCCAGCAGCGATCCGCCTCCCGCCATAGTAATGCCGTTTCTGACGATATCCGCGCTGATCTCCGGCGGAAGTCCGTCAAGCACCGATTTTACGCATTCCACTATCTGGATAGCGGGATCCCTGAAGGGTTCTATAAGCTCGCTTGACTGAACTCTCACGTTTCCGGGAAGGCCCGTTATCATGTCCCGTCCGTAAACGTCGATGTACTTTTCCTGCATCTGGGGGAACACGCATCCGGCTTTTATTTTCACCGTCTCCGCGGTCTCCTCACCGATGAGAAGGTTGTGTTCGTTTCTCATGTAGTTCACGACCTGGGCGTCGAAATCCTCTCCGCCGACAGTCACGGAATCACCAACGATGATGCTGCCCATTGAGATAACGGCCACCTCCGTGGTACCGCCTCCCACGTCAACGATCATGGATCCCTCGGCGTTCTCCGCAGTCAGCGGAAGATCTGCGCCGATAGCAGAAGCCAACGGCTCCTCAATGAGCCTGGGAACGGCTTTGGCGGGCTTTCTGCAAGAGGATTTGGCGGCTTCCAGAACTGCAAGCTGCTCCACCTCGGATATTTTTGTGGGCACGCTCAGTATCATTCTCGTGGAGCCGAAGTTGATGGAAAGTCCGCAGGCTTTGGCAAGAAAATACCTCAGCATGAACTCCGCGGTCTCAAAATCCGCGATCGCGCCCTTTCTGACGGGTCTCACGGTGGAGATGGAAGGCGGAGTCCTTCCGATCATGCGCTCCGCGGCGGTGCCCACAGCTATGGGCTTCCCCGTGTTAGTGTTTACGGCAACGACAGAAGGTTCGCTCAGTACAATGCCCCTGTCCTTAATAAAAATATTGGTGGTCGAAGTGCCCAGGTCTATTCCAATGTCCTTTGCCATAAGTTTAAATATCCTTCGCTGTTTATGTCGCTGACGGAAGCCGCGCTGCCGCGTATATTCCGTTTTTATCTATTTTTTCAGAGAATCTATGAATCCGAGCTTTTTAAGGCTTGAATAGTTCTTTTTCCCTACGATTATGTGGTCAAGGAGCTGTATTCCGAGGATCTCCCCCGCCTTTTTCAGCTTCGAGGTTATCTCAAGGTCCTCCCTGCTTGGATAAGTATCGCCCGAGGGATGGTTGTGAGCTACCACGACGGCATACGCCAGCTCCCTTATCGCCGGGGCAAATACCTCTCTCGGATGCACGACGGTATAGTCCAGGGTCCCTCTTGAGACCACTCTCGAGCCGGTTATCCTGAGCCTTTTGTCAAGCATCAGCACCATGAACACCTCGGTGGTCTCGTTCCAGAGTTTTTCCACCAGGTATTCCGCGATCCCCTCCATGCCACCGCCGCGGGAAGCAGGCGCTCTGATGTCCCGTTCTATCCTCAGGGCAAGCTCGCCGGCGGCCATGAGCTGTATGGCCTTGACCCTGCCGATGCCGCTGACGGAGGTCAGCTCCTTAATGCCTGCGCGGCACAGGTTCTTCAGTTTCCCGTCAAAGGAAAGAAGCAGCTCCCGGGCGATATCCAAAACGTTTTGTTCTTTAGTCCCCGCCCGAAGAATGACAGCCAGAAGTTCTGAATCAGTCAATGAAGAAGCGCCGTGCAATTCGAGTTTTTCGTATGGTCTGTCACATTCGGGAATTCCGGGGAGCGTTGATCTTAAAGTCATCTCCGTTCCTCCCAAATCATGAAAGCTTATACCAATTTATTATACAATTTTCGGGGTGCCTAATTCAACTGTTTCTGACGGCCGCCAATGCGCTCTCCGGCCTTCCGGAACTTTCCCTCCGCAGCCCGCGTGCGTTCTCCCGCCCCTGCCGTCCGGGCCTCAAACCGCTTTATAATTATTGACGGAAGACCGGGGGTGTGATAAACTAATAGTTTAAGTGCAGGCCCTGTTTTTATTGGCGGGACTTGTTCACATTGGCTCGAAAGGTGAAACAAAATGTCAGATTTTAACGTAATTGAAAATCCTGAGCTTGAGCTTGAGAATTCGAATTTTCTCACTGAGATCATTGACGAGGATATCGCGGCAGGCTTCGACAGAGAGATCCACACAAGATTCCCTCCGGAGCCCAACGGCTACCTTCACATCGGAAGCGCCAAGGCGATATTCATCAACGCGTCCATTGCCAAAAAGTACGGCGGCAAATTCAATCTCAGGTATGACGATACGAACCCCGAAAAGGAGGACACCGAGTACGTTGACTCCATACTGAGGGATATGCTCTGGCTCGGCGCAGAGCCCACGGGAGGCATTTTCTACGGATCGGACTATTTTGACAAGTGCTACGAATACGCGGTAAAGCTCATAAAGGACGGAAAGGCCTACGTTTGCGACCTCTCCCCCGACGAGATCAGAGAGTACCGCGGAACTCTTACGGAGCCCGGAAAGGAAAGTCCCTACAGAAACCGCAGCGTTGAGGAGAATCTGGATCTTTTTGAGCGTATGAAGAACGGCGAATTTCCTGACGAAAGCCGCACCCTCCGCGCCAAGATCGATATGTCCTCCAGCAACTTCAACCTCAGGGACCCGATAATCTACCGCATTTGCAGGCAGAAGCATCACCGCCAGGGTGACAAATGGTGCATATACCCTCTCTACGATTACGCCCACCCCATTCAGGACGCCATCGAGGGCATAACGCATTCCATGTGCTCCCTTGAATTCGAGAACCACAGGCCCCTCTACGACTGGGTCATCAACAGTATCGATTTTGAAAAAAAGCCTAAACAGAGGGAATTTGCCCGCATCAACGTGACCTACACGGTCATGAGCAAGAGATATTTAAGAGAGCTTGTGGAGACCAAGGTCGTGGACGGCTGGGACGATCCCAGAATGCCTACCCTTTGCGGTCTGAGGCGCCGGGGCTACACCCCCGCCAGCATTTTTAGATTCGTCAAGAACGCCGGCATCGCAAAAGCGAACTCCCTGATCGACATCGAGGCCCTTGAGCACTGCATAAGGGATGAGCTGAACGCATCCGCCCCCAGAAGGATGTGCGTGCTTGACCCCGTTAAGGTCACCGTCACGAACATACCCGAAGGCGAAGTCGTATACTTTGACGTGCAAAACAACCCCAACGATCCCGACGCGGGCACGAGAAAGGTCCCCTTCACAAGGACTGTCTGCATAGAGCGCCAGGACTTCATGGAGGAGCCGATACCGAAGTTCTTCAGACTGAAGCCGGAAGGCGAAGTCAGACTGGCAGGCGCCTACATCGTGAAATGCACGGGCTTCACAAAGGACTCCGACGGCAAGATCACCGGCATCGAATGCGAAGCGGACCTGGAAACAGGCAACGGCATGCCCGCCGACGGCCGCAAGGTCAAAGGCACCATCCACTGGGTCAGCGCCGATATCAACCACAGGACCACCGTTATGCAGTACGACAGGCTCTTCACTGAAGCCAACCTCCAGGACCTTCCCGATGGCAAGTACTACACCGATTACCTGAACCCGGATTCCGTGAAGGCCTTCGACGCAGTCGCTGAGATAGCTCTCAAGGAAGCCAAGCCCGGCGACCGCTTCCAGTTCACCAGAACAGGCTACTATTGCGCAGATACGAAAAACGAAAACACCTTCAACTCCATTGTGGGTCTGAAGGACACATTCAAGAAAAACGTCTGATAACAGGCTTTTAACGCCAATATAAAAGCCGCGGCCGCCCCTTGTTCTGCATCGGGCGGCCACGTTTATTGTCCGTTATGTTTTTGGCGGTATCTTTCCTGTCAAAGGATATCCGCATGCCTTTCAGTGAAATCGGCAATTGCCGCGTCGTACTCCTCCTCGTTGTTTATTCTGACGTGAGAGTGGGTCCCCTCATGGAACCAGTGTATTTCCTTGACGGTGGCGGCGCAGTTTTCGAAGAGTTTTTTGCTTTCGCAGGGCAGTGAATACTGGTCCTTGTCCGTGTAAATGAAAAATATGGGCTTGTCAAGCTTCTTCAGAGCCTTGTACGGTCCGTAGGTGAGGCAGTTCGCTCCCGTGTTTTTCCACAATATGAGCATGACCTCGTAGGCCACCGGGAAAGCGGGCTTGTTCCATTCCTTCATGTGGAGCCTGTAGGTCTCGAAAAAGTTCTTGTACATGCCGTCGGCGCACATTCCGGTGACGTATCCGGGGCAGTTTTCGGATACCAGCGTGTAGAGGGCCGTTGACGAGCCGATGCATATTCCGTGAAGGAAGACCGTTTTATTGGCAAAACCGTCGTGCAGGAGCCTGCTCCATTCAATAATATCCCTGTGCTCCTGTGTGCCCATCGAAAAGTATTTGCCGTCGGAAAGACCCGTCGCCCTGCTGTCGATCACGAGAACGTTGAAGCCGGCCTTTCTGTAAGGCTCGGCGTAGTAGTATGAATACGCAAGGGACTCCGTTCTTCCGGGAATGATTATGACCGCTTTTGAGCCTCCGAAGCCGTAATACTCGCCAAAGAGTTTAAGGCCGTCATTTTCGATCTCGCAGGAAGTCATGCGATCCGCGTAAGCCTTTGCCCATTCCAGACCTTTCCGGAACATGAGCGCCTGTTCTTCGTTGTCGGGCGCGGAGCATTTCCGCTCCCTTGGTTCGTTCTCAGGTCTGATCAAAGTCTTATCGTATACTCTTTTGGCGATATAAAAAGTGAAAAAGACCGAGAATACCAGTCCCGAAAACAGTACGGCTCCGATTATAAGAATAATTATTTCGGTGGTGTTCATAATGACCGCCGGTCTCAGATCAGACCGATCACAAAATGCTGGGACTTCTGTCCGCCGTCCATAAGAACAAAATCAATATCCGGAAATTCATCCGACAGTCTGTCCGTGAGTTCGTCGCACATGTCCTCATCTGCGGCCGCGCCCTTGAAGATGATGGCCGTTTCCTTTTCTTCTATGCCCGGTACCGCGCCGATGCTCTTTACAGCCACGTCAAGCAGGTCATCCTCGGAGGCGGCCTGCATGCCGCCGGAAACCAAAAGGCCTATCCAGTCGCCCTCCCTGCAGCTTATTCTGCCGCTCGCGTAGTCTTTGCTTGCCTTCAGCAGCGAGACGGATACGGTGTTCTCCGCGTTGGTACGCATAAGCTCGATCCTTTCGGCGGGAGACAGCTGAGGGTCGTCATTGGCGATACCGAAATATCCCGCGGCAACGCTGAGGGATCTGATGATATGAACGTGTTCGTCATCTTTTATGTCACGGGCCTTCTCCGCGGCAAGGATCACGTTGGGGTTGTCGGGGAAAACGACGATGGCGGCGTCCGCGGACGTCTCTCTGATCTTCTCGATGCAGGAGACAAACTCGCCGGAGGGAGTGTTCATGGTGGCTCCTCCGTCCAGCACGAAGTCTGCTCCGCTTTCTTCAAACATGGATATCACGCCCTCTCCTGTGCCGACCACGATCTTGTAAAGGTCTTTGACAGGTATTTTGGCGGTGCCGGCGGCGTTTTCCTCCTTGTTCGTTTCACTCGGGGCGTCGGTATGTGATTCGCCGTTGTCTGCGCTGCCGGCAGGTTTTTCTTCCGTTTTGGCGTAGATGCTGTTGTGCTGGAGGCACATGTTCTCGAGCTTGAAGGAGACGAATTCTCCGTAGTTCTGGGCAAGCTCGATAACTCTCGCGGGTTTGAAGGTATGCACGTGGACCTTGAGCCTCGTACCGAGCCGCGAGACCACCACCGACTCTCCGATGCCTTCGAGAGTCGAGACAAACGTGCCCATATTGAAGGTGTTGATATAGTTATTACCTTTCATGAGCTGGAGCAGGAACTCCATGCAGTATCCGAACTCAAAGGGAGTGTTCTCGTTGAAGGAAGCGGTGGAGACGTTTACGGTGGGCTTGTTCTCGGTTTTTTCGACGTATGAAAAAGCGTCGATGTAGGACTTGTCGTTAAGGTAGCTGAGCATTCCCTCAAAGAGGAATACAAGTCCCATGCCGCCGCTGTCGACCACCCCCGCCTCCTTGAGGACAGGCAGAAGTTCCGGAGTGTTGCCCAGAGATATCTTAAGTCTTGAAATATACATTCCGAGGAGGACTTCAAATGAGCAGTTTCTCGGCAGCTGGGGCCTGACGAATTCAATGCCCTCTCTCGCCACGGTAAGTATCGTTCCCTCTTTGGGGGATCTGCAGCCGGCATACGCCTGTTTGTAGGCATGGGTAAGAGCAGCCGCCATGGAGGACGCAGACATGGACTCGTAGCGTCTCAACGACCTTGCAAAGCCGTCAAAGAAGTTGGATATGATAACTCCCGAATTGCCTCGGGCGCCGAATATCATACCCTCCGAGAGCGCTCTCAGATAAATGTTGAGCTTGTCTATGCCCTTCGCGGTCTCGATTCCGTGAGACAGCGTAAGCATAATATTCGTTCCGGTGTCTCCGTCAGGTACCGGAAATACGTTAAGCTCGTTGATCTCGGCCTCGTGCTCAGTCACGTTCTTAAGAGCGCCGAGCATCATTTTTTCAAAATCCGAGCCGTTGATGCGGTATACTGCCATGGTTCTTCAAATACTCCCTGTTAACAGGCCTCCGTCAGCCGTTAAGTCTTGTGAATATTGCCCTCTCCTCTTCAAGATTCTCGGTAAGAGGCTTGCCGATGTAGTAGCAGGCCATGATGCCGGGGCCTCCGTTAGTGCCGCTGGTCCTGTAGATGTCTGTGTAGTAGATGGCCTTGGGGTGGAATCTTTCCTTGATGAGTTCCATGTATTTCTCGGCGGGTTTTCTGCGGTTGGAGCTGGCCACCAGCATGATCTGGTTCTCGGGATCCGTGACGGTCTCGCCAATGTAATCGAGCAGTACCTTGAAGGCGGTCCGCTCGCCCTTGATCTTAGTGAGCACCGTGGTCATGCCCTCCTGGGAAAAATCACCGCAGGGCTTGATGCCGACAAGGGTCCCCATGAACGCTTTGGCGTTTGATATCCTGCCCTTCTTGGCGGAAAAGGCAAGGTCATCGTGCCAGCCTGCCTGGTGCACAAGGTTCTTTACGGATTCAAGGTAGGCGGCGGTCTCTTCAAGGTCCATGCCCTCCTCGTCACGCTTTACCGCCGCGAGAAGAGTGAGAAGACCTGCGCCTGCCGCGTATTTGCGGGTGTCAAAGCAGTAGATCTTGGCGTCGGGGTACTCTTCAAGGACTTTTTTCCTGGCTGCGCAGGCAAAATCGTGGGTGCCGCTCATCATCGCGGACATTGCCGTGTGGAGTATCGGCATGCCTTCCGCCGCGTATTTTTTGAATATTTCGTAAAGCTCGCCAACGGATGCCGGAGCAGTGGTAAAGCCGTCGGGATTCTTTTTAAGCGCGTCGTAAAATTCCTCGCAGGAGCCGCCTTCCCAGTCAAGCACGGAGTCGATCTCAGTTCCGTCGGGGAGCATGAGATGGCCTTTAATATATTCGGTTCCGAACTGTTTTCTGAGTTCCGGAGAGAGGTCGCAGGACGCGTCGCCTAATATCACAAATTTCATATAAATCCTCCTTCTTGGCCGGCCTTCCGTCAGCCCTTCTGTTTATTTCCTTGCGAAAAGTCACGCACCGACCTTCAGCATAAAATCGCCGAGTCTTTCCTGTATGTTTTTTCTGTCCGCAATGAAAGCCTCCGCGTGGCCCGCACCCTCCACCAGGATCATATCCTTTTGGCGTGAGGCGATGGAAGCAAAATTCTTTCTTGCGTTTTCAGGATCCACGTTTTTGTCCTCAGTCCCGTGAATGAAAAATGCGGGCACCTCGCACTTTGAAAGACGCGAATCCATGATATTCTTCTTAATGTTTACCCTCAGGATCATCAGCCCCGAGATGTAGATGAAAAAGCCGATGACGTGCTTGAATTTCCCGTAAATATCACCGCTGGCGGAAAGGGACTCGTAAAACACCCTGTATCCGCTCTCCAGCACCAGAAGCTTTACGTTAGGGTAGCCGCTGAGCTTGTCCGAGGAAAGGCAGATCGTCGCGCAGCCCATGGAGATACCGTAGAGAGCGATTTTGTCGCCGGGACGCCTTTCCGTAATATAATCCAGCCAGGACAGCAGGTCCCGTTGCTCTCTTTCGCCGAAGGTGATCGCCCTGCCTCCGCTGTCGTAGTGGGCCCTCTGGGAGACCAGAAGCACGTTGTACCCCAGCTCCTTCATCGTGAGAAATCCGGCGTGTATGTTGTTGTAAGGAATGGCCCTGTAGCCGTGGAGCGCTATGACCGTTTTGTCAAAGCCGAAATCGTAAAACCTGGCTCCCAGGTCGATGCCGTCAAAGGCTTTTATCCTTACGGGCTCGTAGGCCATGCTTTTGACCTTTGCCAACGTCTCCAGCAGCTCGTCTTCATATTTCGCGTAATGAGTATTTGAAAGATCAAGAGTCTCAAGGGGCGGCGAGTCCTTCCGTATATAACATTTTACGAAAACGTAGAAGTAAAATATAATAACGGCCAGCAGGACCGCGGCGCCGGCGCCAATGGCTGCGTACAACATCTCAGCTCTGCCTTTTTTCTATATACCTCACGACGTCGCCGAGAGTGACAAAATCGTTCATTCCCACGTCGTCGAAGGTGATGCCGAACTCGCTCTCGATGACGATGATCATATAAATCATTCCCACCGAGTTCAGCCCGAAATAATCAACAAGGCCGGAATCCTCTCCGCCCGCGTTTATATGCTGAGCGTCCCCCGGGTTCTGCATTGCCAGAATCGTCTTCAGTTTGTCCGCTATTGCCTGTTCTTTTTCGGTAAACATATGATCCTCCCGAATAATTCTCAGCGCTTTTCTGCGGGAGCCCGCGGGCCCTTCCGGTCTTTTTGGCGCTTCAGCCGAATTTCTTGTATCTCTTGATCTTCATTGCAGGAGTTCTTTCAAAGTCCTCCGTTCTTATGGTGACCTTGGTGGGTCTCTCGTATGTCGGTAGAGTCTTCGTCACTTCGTTTATTGCGTCAAGGATGGTCTTTGCGGCCGTTTCCCTGTCCATGGAA
>JAGCZO010000115.1 GCA_017959965.1 Clostridia bacterium
CTGACCGAAAAGCCTGAGCTCTTCTTCATCCGCCGCCAACGTCTCCCTGAGAGTCATTGACAGCTCCTCCTCGCTTTCTCCGGCAGGGGTGATGAAAAACTCGCCGTACTCCGGAGGAATGCCCGGCAGGAGATAAGCCAGTACCGGAGTCCCCGTTGACATATACTCGATGTTCTTGGAGGGGAACGAATAGACCGTGAACTCACCCTCCGAGGTCCTGGGGTTCACAAGAAGCGCAGCCTTTTTCTCAAGGACCATCACTTTTTCATTGGGGATGACGCCAAGGTATTTTATATTGGTGTTGAGGGCCGATATCTTTTCAAGCTCGTCGGCGTAGCTGCCGCTTCCGCAAAGCACAAGCTCGCAGCCGTAGATATTCGCCTTCAGAAAGGCTTTGACCAGTTTTTCCACACCGTATTTCTTTTCGATCCCGCCTGCGTAAAGAATGAACCGTCCTTCGGGAATGATCCCGGTCTCAAGGGGCTCATTGGCGCCGGTATCCGCCAATGGGGTTGAAATGCCTTCGATGACAACGTAGGGCCTGCCTGATACGGGAAGGGCGTCGGCCATATTGCCGGTAAGAAGCACAAAGCTGTCGCAGCATGCAACGGCTTTTGCGTAGGTCTTACCGTAGGAATCCGTAGAGGGCTTTCCCGAAAGATAGACCGGAAGATCCGTGACGATGCCGCAGGTGGTAAGACCCAGCTTTTTTGCGGCCCTGAGGGCTCCCAAAGACGCGGAAAGAGTCAGAAGATCGCATACGACGCATATATCGCCGCCGGATCCTTTGGCGATGAGTTTGATTTCTTTTCTTGCCTGGAAATAAGTATATATGTTTTTGACCTTCGGAATATCAAGGACCTTCAGAAATTTGTAAGGGATCGCCCCGTCTTTTTCGTCCTTCAGCTTTATGAGTCTGAAGGGCCTGCTCCCGGGAGGGACCGGAGGGGCGGAAAGCATAAGCAGATCGCGGCCGCAAAGGGAAATACCTTTTCCGAGAAGTTTGTTGTATTTCTGGGCCTGCTGTCCGGGAGACCCCTTGCCGTACCCGAGAAGACTGCCGAACACGGAGTCCGGAAGCGCCGGGGAGACGTATACGTATTTCATTGCGATTCCTTTCGATAGCCGCGGGGCCTGAACACGGTGGTATTTTACACGATAAATGGCTTAAGTTCAATAAATCCGGTGTATTTCAAACAACTTCAACCCGTCAAAGATTTCCGGGAAAAAATGAAAAAAAGCTGTTGACAACGGGTATGCAAAGTATTATCATACCCTTGAACATTTGAATAACTGTTCAAATGTTCAAATAAACTTAGGGAGGAAGGCCCCTTGGAAAACCGGACTGATATAACGGCGGAAGCCGAGAATTTTGAGCTCACCGAGAAAGTGAAAAAGCTGCTCCCGAAGGAGGAAAGTCTTTTCTCATTGGCGGATTTCTTTAAAGTGTTCGGCGACAGCACCCGGATCAGAATACTCTACACTCTGTTTGAGAGCGAGATGTGCGTGAACGACATTGCCTGCACACTTGAAATGACAGTCTCGGCGGTGTCCCACCAGCTTAAGGTGCTGCGGCAGGCAAGGCTCATAAGCGCCAGGAGGGAAGGAAAATCCTTTATTTATCAGCTTGCCGACGATCACGTAAAATCTATCATAAACTGCGCCACGGACCACCTGTCCGAGGAACCGGAAAACAGCTTCAACCCGATATCGGGAGATTGACGAAAGGAACGAAATCATGAAAAAATACATTAAAATCGAGGATCTTTGCTGCGCGAACTGCGCCGCCAAAATTGAAAAGCAGGTTGCCGCTCTTGAGGGAGTGAACAAGTGCTCCATCAGCTTTATGGCTGAAAAAATGCTTGTCGACTTCGATGAGGGAAGGGATTTTGGCGAGCTTTTTGCCGCTATCAAAGAGATCGCAAACAGGGTGGAGCCTGAATGCACGGTGAGCATTTAAAAGAAAAATAACGGATCCTTTGATCCGTCCGTAAAGGCTGAGGAACGCGGACTTGACCGCGTGATACGGAAATGAAAAAGAAACACAAGCGTGAGCTTTTCAAGATAATATTGTCCGTCGTTCTGCTGGGGACCGCCGCTCTGCTGCTGAATCTCCTTCCCATCGATTACACAAATACCGGCTTTTTCATAATGCGCATTTGCATATATGCGGCGGTATACCTGATCCTAGGGTTTGACATAATAAAGGGCGCTCTGAAAAACGTTTTTTCCGGAGACCTGCTCGACGAGAGATTCCTGATGACGGTGGCCTCTGTGGCGGCGTTTTTCATTGGCGAATACGTTGAGGGCATTGCGGTCATTATTTTCTACAGTATCGGCGAGCTGTTTCAGGACATCGCCGTGGGAAAGAGCCGCAATATGATCTCCGCAACTGCGGGCCTTCGGGTGGACACCTGCCGCATGGTGACCGATGAGGGAGTTGCCGACAAGGATCCCGGAGAGGTACCTGTGGGAAGCCTGATCGAGGTGAGACCCGGCGAGAGGATACCCATCGACGGAGTCGTCGTTGAAGGTCTTTCAGGCATAGATACCTCAAGCCTGACCGGGGAGTCCGCACCGAGAAGCGCAGGCCCCGGCGACAACGTTTTCGGCGGTACGCTTTCGACTGACGGACTGCTCAGGATCAGAACAACCAAGACCGCAGAGAATTCCAGCCAGGAGAGGATCATATCCCTGGTGGAAGAAGCCTCCATGAACAAATCCGTGACGGAGCGCTTTATCACCAAATTCGCCAGAGTCTATACGCCCGCGGTGGTCATTCTGGCGGTGATTTTGGCGATCATACCGTCGATTATTACCGGGGACTGGTCAAGGTGGGTCAAGACCGCCATCATGTTCCTTGTGGTCTCCTGCCCCTGCGCGCTTGTGGTGTCCATACCGCTGGCCTTTTTCGCCGGCGTTGGAAAATCCTCAAAGGAGGGCGTTCTGGTCAAGGGCGCCGAGTATCTGGAGAGGCTTGCCGAGGTGGAAAGCTGGGTCTTCGATAAAACGGGCACCGTGACTTCCGGCTCCTTTGCCGTGAGGGAAGCTGTCCCCACGGAGGGCTTTGACAGAAAAACGCTTCTTGATCTGGCCTATACGGTGGAAAGCGGGTCGAATCATCCTATTGCCGAGGCCATCGCCAAATATGCTCTCGGCCAGGGTGCTGTCAGCGTCTGCGTTGACGGCGGCGCCTTCAAAGAGCTTCCGGGACTGGGAGCGGAGTTGAACACCGGAGACTTTGTGATCCGCGCCGGCAACCTCAGATACGCAAGGAAAATCGCGGGGAAGAATTTCACGCCAATAGGTTCCGGAACCGAGGTCTACGTATTTCGGAACGGTGATTACGTGGGAGCCTTCGGCCTTGGCGATAACGTCAGAAGCGGCGTCAAGGAAGCTTTTGATGATCTGCGTAAAAAATGCGGAGCAGGCAGGATAGTGATGCTTTCCGGCGACCGGGACGGCGCCTGCAAAGAGATCGCGGAAAAGTGCGGCTTTGACGAATACAGATCCGAGCTTCTTCCCGAAGGCAAGATCCGGGCGCTTTCCGAAATAATACAAAAAACCAAAAAATCGACCGTTTACGTTGGAGACGGGATCAACGACGCTCCGGTGCTGGCTCTTGCGGACGTTGGCGTCGCAATGGGCGGCGTCGGCCAGGACGCTGCGGTGGAGGCCGCGGACTGCATAATAATGAACGACGACATTGCCAAACTCGTCAGGGCGTCTGAAATTTCCCGCAAGACGGTGAGGATCGCAAGACAGAACGTGGTCTTCGCCATCGGCGTAAAGCTTTTGGTACTTCTTCTGGCGGCGACCGGCTTCGGCGTGATGTGGGTGGCGGTATTCGCGGACGTGGGAGTGCTGATATTGGCGATACTGAACTCGCTGAGAGTGATGAGAGGGTAAAAAAGCATTTATAACGCCCGCGGCCTTGCGCCGCGCCGTTGCAACTGCGGGCCCCGGCGGCGTCTGCCGCCGGGGCTCACAGCATGTCATTGGCGTCGGGAAGGGGGCGTATTGGCGATAAATACTTGCTTTAAACCGAAAAATGATGTAAAACTGTTCTGACCCGACAGGGCAGACAACTGAAAAGAACATCCGGTTTTATTTAGGAGAAAACTATGAAAAAAGTCTTATGCTTTATCCTTACGGCCGCACTGGTCATTTCGATGGTATCGCTTCCGTCGGTTTTTTCGGTGGATACGGCCGGAGTTGACGATACCGAACCCTGTTACGCGCTCAGCGGCGGGGAATACTGCACGGGAGATACTTTTGACGTTTTTCTGTCGATAGGGAACAACCCGGGCATCATTTCCGCCAGGTGCAGGATCTATTACGACGCCAATGCGTTCAGTGTTGAGTCCATTGAGGACCTGGGACTTCTGAACGGTTTTACGACGCCGCCTCAGAACCTTAAGTCTCCGTTTATCCTCAGATGGGCGGATCCTCTTGCTGCTGAGAACAATACGGGCAACGGTGATATCGCCAGGATCACCTTTAAGGTACTTGACGGCGCATCTGTCGGCTCCCATGAGATATCCGTTGAACCGGTGGAATCGTTTAACTTTAACGGTGAGAAGCTGCAGTTTCTTGGCGCCGCGACGAATATAACAGTCAAGAACCGCCTGTACGGAGACGCGGACGGAGACGGAGAGATCACGGACTGGGACGCCATTCTTTTTGACAGATACCTGGCAAACTGGACAGTTGAGAACATCGACGAGGGCGCTCTTGACATTGACCGCGACGGCGAGATATCGGACTGGGATGCCATCCTGCTGAAACGCTACCTCGCCGGCTGGAATATCGAGATAAATCCTCAGAAGGAGATCGATCCGAGAGAATTCCGGAACGAGCTTCCGAAAGTCACTCCCGCTGCGAACACCCATTTCCACATCGACGCAGAGAATACGGGCTTCAACGTATTTGCGCCCGTAAAAGGCAACTGGGGCTACAGGTACGGGCCCAGCATCATTTACTACCCCGACGGGACCATGGACGCCTGGTTCGCGACTCCCGGTACCTCCGGCGAGTGGGACTGGTTCACGTACAAGCATTCCGACGACGGCGGTAAGACCTGGTCCAAGGAAAAGCTCGTTCTCCAGCCTACCCCTGACTCCTACGACCATTATTCCGTATGCGATCCGGGTGTGATCTATTTCGGCGGCTACTACTATCTCGGCTACACCTCCACAATAGTTTCCACAAATGGCGGTATAAACAACAACGTTTTTGTGGCCAGATCCGAAAATCCCGACGGTCCCTTCGAAAAGTGGAACGGCAGCGGCTGGGGCGGAGATCCAATGCCGATAGTCTATTACAACGAATCCGACGACAAGTGGGGCGCAGGCGAGCCCAGTTTCGTGCTCCTTGACGGAACTCTTTACATCTACTACACCTGGGCCTGCGATACCGGCGACTTCAAATACGTCGCCACAGCGGACGCCAATGATCCCAACTGGCCCGCTACCATGGAATTCAAGGGCAGAGCCTTCACAAGCACGGGAGGAGATCAGCTTGACGTTGTTTACGTTGAGGACGCAGGCCTCTTCATGGGCGTTCAGACCATGAACCGCTTCACCGCCAACAGCGGCATACAGATCTGGGAATCCAAGGACGGCATCCACTTCATAAAGGGCGAATTCATCAGGAAAAATATTGCCCAGTACTGCCACAACATGGGCATCTCCAAGAGGACCAACGGACACATCCAGCTCAGCGACACCCTTCTTGTGGGGTACGCTTACTGCGACGGCGCCGACGACAACTGGGGCAAGTGGGCTACAAGGTTCAATTTCATCACCATAACCACCTATCAGTCGAAGTACGTTAACTCGACTCCGTCTTCGGACAAGAACGTTTTGATCACCGACGGCTTCTGGCCCGCGGAATCGGATCCTCAGCCCGAAGGCATCACGACAATAGAGCACCTTGTCAAGCTGAACGTGGGCGATACAAACAGATCCCTCAAGGTGTACTGGATCGACGCCAATATCTCCCGCCACCAGATCTACAATACCAAGGATATAACCTTCAGCGATTACGACACCTCCGTGATACAGATCACCGGTACTTCTATCAAGGGACTGAAGGCGGGCAAGACCACCGTAAAAGCCACGTACAAGGGCTTCTCTGTGGTGTTCAAGGTGTACGTATATCCTAAGGGCTTTAACTACAATAATTCCGACGCCAGGATCACCTCCGCGGTGGCGGTAGAGCCCGAGCTCACGATCTACAAGGGGAGAACCAACGGCGCAATTCACAAATTCCAGATGAGGATACTTGTACGCTTCGACGACGACACCTGGGGCGAGTGCTACAACGACTCCACAGCGGCTCACTCCAGTTATCCCGCGATGGTACCGTCGGAGAAATATCCGGTCACGTACACTTCCAGTGACCCAAGCATTGCGACTGTTTCCGCCGACGGAATGATAACCGCCAAGGGTGTGGGAGACGTGACGATAATAGCCACCATCGGACCCGACAACAACCTTGTATCGATGCTGGTACACGTTGTGGCCGCTCCTTCGGAACTGAACTGGTCCGATTCAGCCTACAAATGGTAAAAACAGCTTCATGCTGAAGCAATAAAACGGCGGCAGCAATTACCATTCTTTGCTGCCGCTGTTGTTCTGTCTGTTTATTAACATGAGGCTCAAACTTCGCCGCGCCTTTCAGATTCCTCAATAGCTTCAAGATAATCAAATTCAAGGGCGTCGAGCTGCTCCTTAAGCCCGCTTTGCCTTGAATATGTGGATGCGATCAGTTCGAAGTCCGATGCCAGAGAAGGATCCGAAAGGATCGCCTCGCACTCAGCGAGCTCCTTCTCCAGGGAGGCGATCGAATCCTCCAAAGTGGAAATGCGCTTCTTAAGCTTCCTTTCGGCAGCCCGGTCTTCTTTTACCTTGAGGTAGGACTCCTTGGCTTCGGCGGACCTGCTTTTACGGATCCCCTGCTGACCGCCCGGCGCGTAGGAGTCAAGACCTGTGGCAAAGGAGCTTATTCTGCGGCCGAAGAGCGAACAACCGTCGAGATCGAGCTTTTTTGCGCCTATCTTTTCGACAAAATATCGGTCGTGGGACACGCATATCACCGTGCCCGGGAAATTAATTATAGCGTTCTCAAGGACCTCGCAGGTCCTTATGTCAAGGTGGTTCGTTGGCTCGTCAAGGAGCAGAAGATTTCCCTTTTTATAGGTGAGCTTCAAAAGCGCAAGGCGCGCCTTTTCACCTCCCGAGAGAAGGTCGTTGGATTTGAACACGTCGTCGCCTGTAAACCCGAAGGACGCAAGGGCGTTCCTGCAGGAGGTGATGCCCCGGAATTTGGGAAGACCGCCTCCGTTGTAGTAGTCGTAGTTGGCGGCAAGGAAGGTCTCTTCAAAGGGGGTGCTTGAAAGGTCAAGCTCGGCGAAATCCTGTGAATAATACGAGATCGTGATACCTGCGCCTATCTTTATCGTTCCGCCGGTGGGAGTCAGAAGACCGTTTATGAGCTTCAGAAGAGTCGATTTGCCTCCGCCGTTGCGGCCGGTGATGACCAGCCTGTCTCCCCGTCTCACGTCAAACGAAAGACCTTCGAAAAGGGGAGCGTCATATCCGAAGGAGAGATCTTTCACGCTCAGCACCTCGTCTCCGCCGCGCTCCGCTATCTCGAATTTGACGGCGATCTCATTGGCGTTTACCGACGGATCGTCGAGGATATCCATGCGGTCGAGTTTTTTCTGCCAGGCTTCGGCTGTGACAAAATTGTGCTCCTGTCCCCAGCGGCGCTGAGTGCTTATAACGTCGTTTATGTGGGCGATCTCCTTCTGCTGCCTTGCGTACAGGCGCTTTTTGTACTCGATATCCTGCTCCCGGAGGGGAATGTATTTCGTGTAGGGGGCGTTGTAGAGAGTCCCGACTCCCGCCTCGATGAGGAACGTTTTGGAGGTGACCGTGTCAAGAAAATATCTGTCGTGGGACACCGCGAGGACCGTCCCTTTGTAATTTTTAAGGCTCTCCTCCAGGAAAACGATGGATTCCGTGTCAAGGTGGTTCGTGGGCTCGTCAAGGAGCAGAAGCTCGGGAGCTTCAAGCAGAAGCTTGCCGAGGGCAAGCCTGATCTTCTGTCCGCCGCTGAGACTTTTTACGGGAAGGTGGGAGATGCCCTCAAAGCCAAGGCCGGCGAGCATGCCCTGGACTCTTGATTTATAGGTGAGGCCGCCTTTGGCTACAAAAAGCTCGTAGTCCTTCGAGATACGGCCGGACAGAGCTTCCGCGTCCTCAACGCCTTCCGCCAGTGACTTTTCAAGCTCTGCGATCTCATTTTCAAGCCTGATCAGCTCCGCAAACACAGAAATATAGTCGTCGTAGACGCTGACGTTCCGGTCATCCTCGCCGGTGCGCTGGGAAAGCATGCCGATCCTGCCGCCCGCATTGACAATGACCTGCCCCCGGTACACAAAATCGTCGGTGCGGCCCGCGACAATGTTGAGAAGGGTGGTCTTGCCCGAGCCGTTGTCGCCAATGACTCCGACGCGGTCGCCGGTAAACACGGTCATATTCACATCCTCCAGCACCTTGACGGCGCCGAATTCGCACGAAAGATTTTTGATGTCAATAACCGAAGCCAATGAGATCCTCCCGAATGGTCAGCGCCAATGGCGCGAAGAAACCGAATGTCCTTCCCGGAGCCTTACAGGAACGCCGGGCTAGCCATTAATATACTTTAATCGCGGATGTTTGTAAACACATTGGCGGGAAATACGTTCCCAAAACAGTTATGAAAAGGAATCCGGCAAGACTTCCCGTTTTATTTCAGGGCAGTTTGTGATATTATTTAAGCGACAGGTTGACTGCAATTTTACAAATGATTTGATAATTGCAAAGGAGAAAATACCGTGCAAAGAAAAATAAAGCTGCTAACGACTGTTTATGCGTTCATTTTGGTTATTTTTGTCGCCGCGGGGTGCTCATACGGCAATGGACCGGTCGGACCGTCCCGAGAGACCGCCACAGCTGCCGTTGACGAGTCGCCGAGACCCGTAAACACTTCGCCGATTCGTAATAAACTGGCGTCGATCCAAAGCAGAATGGATACGATTATCGCCGATTCCTATTATTTTGCGAAGGTCGCATACGGCGAAGGCGACCACGCCAGCGCATGCGAAGTTGTTTCACAGCTCGCGGAGGATCTTTACAGGTGCGGGGACTCGATCATAGATCAGACGGTGAGTTATCTGGAGTCTGTTGACGCCGCAGGAAATTCTTTTTACGAGACCGAAATGGACAGGTCCATACCGGAACTGATCGAGTCTGTCAGGAACCTTGCCAATAACGAAAAGGCGCGGCTGGAGGAGCAGAAGGACGACTTCACTGAGGTACTTGTGTTCGAATTCACCACCGGCAACGCCATCAACGACGCCATCGTCGAATTTGAGGCGAAGAGGGCGTTTGATTACGTCGAGTTTGCCGTGGAGATCGCAAGCGTTATAGGTTTAGATGATGAAACGATAGTCAAGACGCTTGACGGGGTGGAGTTGTATTATAATTAATTTGTTTACGCCAAAATGAAAAAATGATGCCTGACAAGTCAGGCAATGACGCAATATGACAGGACAACGGGCGTTGCAGTAGGATCAAGGCTCTGGCTTAGGTATAAAGCCGAAACCAAAGAAAGTCATATTTTCTTAAAGGCTTCATCTACCGGAAGGCCGATCCCAGCCTGAGCTTCGTCGTATCCCTTCTGCATCATTTCGTCGAACTGTGCCTTATCCATGCAGTCAAGAGTTGTGACATGCGGAACAGATAACGAGTACGGAATACCGCCTGTCATAATGATCTGTCTGTATAGCGTATCGATCAGCACAGAAACGGGAATACCTATCCTGTCGAGTACGGCTTCTGCCTGTGCTTTGATCTCAGGTTGTATTCTGGCTGTTACATTAGCTGTTTTCGTTGCCATTGCTTTTCCCTCCATCCATTTGATTTTCTCCAAATTATAGCATTTTGTATTAATAATTGCAATACATATGCCAATAAGTATTCGC
>JAGCZO010000116.1 GCA_017959965.1 Clostridia bacterium
GCTCGGCCTGGGGCTGATGCTGGACACGTATATGAAAGAGCAGCTCGCAAGGATCAAAAAATATGCGGGAAATGTGAAGGTGGGATCCCCGGACCTGTCGTCCGACGTTGACGGGGCAGAAGGCGCTCCGGTGAAAAAGGGGCTGTTCGGGAAAAAAAATGCTCCTGCTTCCGGGGGAAAAGGCCTTTCGGGCTATATACGAAAGCATGAACGGGAATGCGCCGTGTGCAGGAAGCTTGACTATACGATGGACAGATACGTGGACATCATTTTCCACATGTACAAGAACGACAAAGATTTCCGGGAAAAGCTGGTGAATTCGAAGGGCTTCTGCCTGCCCGACACCGCTCTGCTCATCGAGGAGGCCGAAAAAAAGCTTTCGACCCGGGCTGCAGCGGAATTCTGCGGAACGGTCTCCGCCCTGCTTATCAGTAACCTGGAACGCATTGAAGGCGAGGTCGACTGGTTCACAAAGAAATTCGATTACAGAAACGTTGACGCGGACTGGGGCAATTCACGGGACGCCCTTCCCCGGGGCATACAGAAAATGACGGGAAACACCGACGTCATCGATTGAGGAGGCCGGATTGAAGGTATATGCTCTTGTAGGCGAATCCGGTTCGGGCAAAAGCCACCGCGCTCCCTGGATAGCCAAGCAAAGGAATATCGAGTATATTATCGACGACGGGCTGCTTATAAAAGGCAGCACGGTTTTGTGCGGCCATTCAGCAAAAAAGGAGAAAACAAGGATCGCCTCCGTGAAGACGGCGGTCTTCGTTGACGACGACAGAGCCTTCGAGGTCTCCCACGCCCTCAAGAGCTGCAACGCCCAGAGCGTGCTTATACTGGGCACCTCCGACGGCATGGTAAACAGGATCGCCGAGAGGCTGGGTTTCGGCAAGGTCGACGAGATCATACACATCACCGACATTGCCACCCCCGAGGAGATCCAGCAGGCCCTCATTACCAGGCGCAGTCAGGGCAAGCACGTCATCCCCGTGCCCACCATGGAGCTGAAAAAGGATTTCTCCGGAATATATCTTGACCCGCTCAACGTGCTGAAAAAGACAAAAAGCGGCTACATCGAGTCGCCGGGTGAGAAATCCGTGGTCAGGCCCACATTCAGCTACCTTGGCAATTTCACCATTTCCGAGCACGCGATATACCAGCTGATGGAGCACGTAGTCCTGGAGTCGCCCTACGTTGCCAGGATCAACCGTTTCCGGGTGTCAAGCGCCGCGGGAGGCATCACCATGGAGATAGACCTGGTGGTAAGGTACGGCTGCAGGATCCCCGAGCTTATGAGCAAGCTTCACAAGAGCGTCATCAAGGAGATCGAGGGCATCACGTCCCTGAACGTAAGGAAGCTCACTCTCACCGCCAAATCGGTCGTCGTTTAACGGGGTTCGGCAAGATTTGCCTTATATAAAAAGCAGACCGGAAGCGGTTTTTCAGCCTCTTCCTGTCTTTTTTCATTGCTTTGTCTTATTTATTCGGCGGCCTTCTTCACAAATTTTTCAACCTTGCTTCTCGGCATCATCACGGTCCTGCCGCAGGCTGCGCAGGTAAGTTTAATGTCGGCGCCGACACGGCTCACCGTCCACTCGCTGTTCCCGCAGGGATGGGGCTTTTTGGAGATCACTTTCTGCCCCTGAATAAAGTCAAACATTTCGGCGTCCTCTTTCGTCACTGCGGCTCCGCGGCCGCAAAGGTCTTCATGAATTCATGTTCCCCGAAAATTCCCGCGGAGAGTTTTGCCGCATTTGCAACGTCCTCATCGGAAGCAAATGCGCAGCTCATGCGGACAGGCGTAAACATGGACAGCTTGTAAAGGAGGATATCACCTGGAGTCAGCAGGCTTTCCGCTCCGGTCTCGTCTATGATCATCCTTGAATTGTAATGGGACGAGACCTTGAATGCGACCCTGGTCTCGAAATTGGCTTTGATGATGCCGGTGATCACGTTAGCGGACATTTCCTGCGTTGACAGTACGGTCCGCACGCCCGCTGCGTCACCCTGTGAAATGATCTTCGTCAGCAGTTTTTCGGTATTTCCCGAGCTCATAAGAGAAGAATACTCGTCAACTATAAAAACGATCTCCGGAAGTCTTCCGGGCCTCCTCACAGCTCCTGTGTTTCCCTTGCCGGCGTTGTATTCGTAAACGTTCCTGCAGCCGTATTTTTTAAGGTGCTCCAGTCTCCAGCCCACTTCCTCAGCCATGCGCTCCAGAACGGCAACGCATTTCTCGGAAGACTTTATTACCGGTGCGGCGAGATGGGGTATGCGGTCAAAGCCTTCCGGAACATCTCCGTCAAGCCTGGCAAACACCAGCTTCACGTCCCTCGGCGAGGTGCCGCAAAGGATGCCCGCCAGGATATTGTTTATGAGAGAAGTTTTGCCTGTACCCGGCTGACCGCCGATGAGGAGGCTCTTCATCGCGTCCAGCCCCGCCACCACCGTTTTCCCGGAGGGGTCAAGACCTATTGGAACGGGGATCGAGTCCCGGGAATCAAGGAAGGCCTCCGACCTGACAAGATCGTATGCGTAAAGCTTTTTCGGCTCACTGCCCGGCAAAACGAAGGTCACCGAATTGGCGTATAGTCTTGATGCCTTGACGCCGGCACCCTCTCCCAGTTTTGAGAGGACCGTTTTGGTAAGCTCCTCGTCCCGGAGCATTTTTTTCACACTGTCGCCGGTGACACTGATGAAAGTGACAAGGTTTGTCACGGAAACTCCGGTGATCTCGGGTTCAAAGCCAAAGTCCTTCATGGTCTTTCTGAACTCCGCAGTCTTTCGTTTCCCCTCTTCTCTGCCGCTTCCGGGGAGGAAGGCGTTTCCGTCATAACAGCGCAGGGCCTCGGCAATTTTCACCGTGTCCTTTTTGCTTACGGATCTTCTTCTGCCCCCGGCTGTGGTAACTATACCGCCAAAGGTCTCATTGCCGCCGAAAGCGCCAAGCTGCTCTTTATGAGGCGTGCTTTCCCGAACGTTTCCGGGTTCTTCCGGTTCTTCGGGTTTTTCAGACCCTTCAGGCGTTTCAGGTTCTTCAAGCTTTTCAAGCTCTTCGGGTTCTTCAGGTTCTTCAGATTCTTCAGTTTCTTCAGGCTCCCCGATCTCTTCAGACTCTTCAGGTTCAAGCGCCTCGATCTCTTCGGGCTCTTCAGGTCCTTCGACCGCCTCGACTTCTTCAGTCTCTTCCGGCTCCTCAGGCTCTTCAAATTCGTCTTCGTAACGGCCCTCCGGCGCTCTGTTCCTGACGAAACCGCTGTCAAACGAGCCGTCAAACTCGGAATCAACGTACTCAAAGCTGTCGTCCACCTTAGGAAATCTGAACACAGGCCTCGTTGTATTGGTGTGAGGCGCGGGATCCTCAGGCGCTTCGTCAACACCGGCCTTATCTGTTTCGGAGCCCTCCGTGAGGTCCGGACCTTCGTCTTCCTCCGGAGCAGCGTCTTCCGTTATTCCGCCATCCTCATAAAACCCGGATTTTTCATCTTCGCCAATGGCCTCCGGCGGCTCAAGCTCTTCATGGGGTTCAGTCTCTTCCGAAAGATCATTTTCTTCACGAGCCTCTGCCGGTCCTCCCGGAACAAACAGTTCTTCCGTTATTTCGGTATCCAACGGAAAAACCAACTCTTCGTACTCATCGAGCTCTTCCGCAAAGTCAAACTCTTCATCCTCGCTGATATCTTCCCCGAGGTCGAGCTCTTCATCCTCGTTGATATCTTCCCCGAGGTCAAGCTCCCCGTCCGTTTCGATTTTCTCCGTGGGGCCAGGCCCTTCCGTTGCTTCTCCCTCGGGCACTGCTTCCGAACTTTCCGGTTCATTGCCGTCGTCATAGGAGGCAAAGCTTTTTTCGCCGATCAGGGAAAGCAGCTCCTGCAAGGTATCGTCTTCGCTTTTCTGACTTCCGGAGACGTTTCCGGATGTGGGCTCGCTGAAACAGCCGTCGAAGGCATCTCCTCTGTCGGTCTCGAAATAGACTGCGGCGGGATCTTTTGAAAAGTATAATGTGAATATGGGGTTCTGGGATCCGGCAGCGGATATGCAGCCGGGTGAAACGTTGTCAACATTATCCGGTCCCGGCTCATCGGTCCCGTCATCGGATACGGGCTGTCCGTCAGAGGCATTGTCTCCCTCTCCGGGATCAAAGGACATGCTCTTCGAAAGATTGTCGCGGGCGTCGGTCATATCGTCCGGAAGCGCACTGTTCCCGGTGAAAAGATTTTTTCTGCGTTTTGCCTTGGCTTTTAAGGCGCGTTCCCTGGCGGACGCAACGCGGCTTCTGATCTTCTCTTGGAGGAGACCTGTCTCCGAACTGCCCCGGGAGGGGTCCTCGAGCCAGCCCTCCGCCAACAGCTCCAGCATATCCTTTTTCTTCTCTTCATCAGCCATGCGGCACCTCATCATTGGTAAACGAGCCTGAGCTCAGGAATCTTTCTTTTCCCCGTCGGAGGGAGAATAAAGACCGTCTTTTTCCGTTATAAAATCCAGATCGTCGGAGGACGCGAGATCATACCCGGCCTCATCATCGGGCCTGACCTTCTTTTTCGGCGGGATCTTTCTTACGGCTCCGTCCTCAAGGTAGAGCACGAGAAGCTCGACAGGTATCCCGACAACGTAATAACCGCCAATGAAGCCCACAAGCAGCAGCCAGATGTTGAACCCCGTGAATTTCCACACGACAAAGGCCAACAGCGCCCCCGCCAGCACTCCGACGATATTCTGTCCTATAAAAGCCAGAATCTTTTTCATAATCAGCGCCAAAAATCAAACACCCTGAAGGGTCCGTTCAGTTTTCAAACAACGCGTCCGCAAAATCAGCGGCGTTGAAGGGTTCAAGATCGTCAAGTTTTTCTCCGACGCCCACCAGCCGCACAGGCAGCCTGAGTTCCTTGCAGATGGAAACAATAATGCCTCCCTTTGAGGAGCCGTCAAGCTTCGTGAGGATAATACCGGTTATATCGGCCACCTCCATGAAGGCTCTTGCCTGGTTCACGGCGTTCTGGCCCGTGGTGGCATCCAGCACCAGGAAAGTCTCGCGTTTTACGTCAGGCAGCTCCCTTCCGGCCACTTTGGCCATCTTGGCAAGCTCCGCCATCAGGTTCTTTTTGTTGTGAAGTCTTCCCGCAGTGTCGCAGATAAGCACGTCGGTGTGCCTTGCCTTGGCGGCGTTGCAGGCGTCAAAAAGCACTGCGGCAGGGTCAGAGCCCTCTTTCTGTTTGATAACGTCCACGCCGACTCTGCCTGCCCAGACCTCCAGCTGCTCGATGGCCGCGGCCCTGAAGGTATCGCCTGCAGCAAGCAGGACGGTCTTGCCGCTCTTCTTATAGAGATTGGCAAGTTTCCCTATGGAGGTGGTCTTGCCGACGCCGTTCACGCCGATCACCGTTATCACGACCGGCACGTCGTTTATATCGACTCCGCTTTGATTTCCGTCGGTCAGGATATTGCCGATGATGGATTTCAGCTCCGCCTTCACGTCGGCGGGGTTGGTGATCTTCTTCTGCTTTATGGCGGCCTTAAGCTCGCCGATAATGTATTCCGAGGTCTCCACGCCGAAATCGGAGGTTATCATTACATCCTCAAGCTCGTCCATAAGGTCGTCATCGACAACGCCAAAGCCCGCCAGGATCTTGTTGACGCCCTCGACGAACTGTTCTTTTGTTTTTTTGAGTCCCTGTTTTAGTTTCTCGAAAAATCCCATCTTGTCCTCCGGTTCCGGTTTTTATTTTTTCTTGTCCTTGTCGGTCATCTTTACGCTGACCACCTTGGAAACGCCTTTTTCTTCCATAGTCACGCCGTAAAGAGCGTCCGCGGCTTCCATGGTTCCTTTGCGGTGTGTGATCAGTATGAACTGAGTCTCGTCGGAAAGGCCCTTCGTGTAGGAAGCGAATCTGTATACGTTCGAATCGTCCAGAGCAGACTCAACCTCGTCAAGAATGCAGAAGGGAGTGGGCTTCATTCTGAGGATGGCGAAAAGAAGAGCGATGGCCGTAAAGGCTCTTTCTCCGCCGGAAAGCAGGAGAATGTTGCTCAGTCTCTTTCCGGGAGGCTTGGCAATGATGTCAATGCCGCAGTCGAGGCACCGGCTCTCGTCCTCAAGCACCACGTCGGCGGTTCCTCCGCCGAACAGCTCGGCGAACACGTACCTGAAGTTTTCGCGGATAAGTGCGAACTGCTCGCGGAACTGCTTCTCCATCACGTCGTTCAGACTGTCTCTCAATTTATTGAGTTTAGCAATTGAATCCTCGCAGTCCTTCTTCTGTTCGGACTTGAACCGGTATTCCTCGTTGGTCTCGCGGAGATCCTCGATACTGGCGACGTTTACGTTGCCAAGCTTCTTGATGCCGTTTCTGAGCTCCGCGATCCTGGCCTTGGCTCTGGCCGGGTCTTCCGGTGCAGCCCCGCCGGTGAGCTTGAAGGCGTCCGTAAAGGTCATCTCGTACTCGTCAAACAGTCTGCTCTTGTTGTATTCAATATCGTGCTGATGGTGCATCTGCCGGGTCTCAAGCCTTGCGGACTCCTCCCGCAGAGTGCTCATTCTGGCGGATATCTCGCTGATCTTCGTGATGGTCTCTCTGATGCGCAGCGAGTTCTGCCTTCGTTTTTCTTCGTTCTCGGCGCATTCCTTCTCGAGAGAATCCTTGTTTGCCTTGCTGATCTCAAGCTCCTTCGCCAGCTTTTCGTTCTGGGCAAGGATGGTCTTCTGGGCCTCGTCGGCCTCTTTCGACCTTATTTCGACCGTTTCGGCGTATTCGGCGCCAAGCTCGATCTCTTTTCCCAGCCGGCGGATCTCGTCCTCGGTGCGAGCCTTGCCGTTGGATCTGTCGGACTGCTTCACCATAAGATCCGTGATCTCGTTCTGGATGCGTTCCTTCTCCCCGTTGAGCTCCTTCGCGCTTTCCTCGATCTTCTCAAGGCTTGCGGTTATGGAGGCAATGTCCTTAACCAGCTTTTCGATCTCCGCATTCTGGAGTTCGATCTTTTCCCTGCCGGACTCGATCAGGAGCTTTTTGTCGTCGATCTCCTTGAAAAGTCTCTTCTCACGTTCCTCGTTCTCGTCAAAGACACGCTTCTTGGCGGCAAGGTCTGCCTTCAAAGCCGCCACCATGACCTCGCTCTTTCTGATCTCCTGGGTCAGCACGGATATGGTGAGATTCTCGTCCTTCACCGTGTTTTCCAGAACTTTGACGCTTTCGACCAGCGCGGCGTGCTTCTTTTCGCCGTCCTTAAGTTTTTTCTCATACTCCGGGATCTCTCTCGTACGGGACAAGGTGCTTCCCCTTCTGTTCTTCTCGGGGCTTCCGCCTGTGATAGATCCTGAAGGCCTCAGTATGTCTCCGTCTCTGCTGACGCAGATGAAAGAGTACTTGAACTGTTTTGCGGCGGCGATGGCGGTGTCAATATCCTCAAACACCGCGACACGTCCCAGAAGGCTTCCGACAACGCTTTCGTAGATCGGCTCGTACTTGACTATGGTGGAGGCGATGCCCACGAAGCCCCGCATCCTTTTCAGTTTGGCGTCGGTCTCTCCGTCGATATATCTGGCGTTGACGGCGGACAGGGGCTGGAAGGTAGCTCTGCCCAGGTTGTTGGCTTTAAGGTATCTTATGGCCTGCTTTGCGGACTCCTCGTCCTCGGTGATGATATCCTGGAAGTTGTTGCCGAGAGCCACGCTTACCGCGGCCTCGTCCTCGGCGTTTACGGTGATCACCTGGGCAACGGCTCCGTAGATGCCTTTGCCGAATTCTTCGTTGTTTCTGCAGAGAGTGAGTATCTCTTTTACGCTCTTCGCGTAGCCCTCGAAGTTCTCCTCCATCTCACGCAGGAGCTTCAGCTGAGCGCTGCAGGAGTCGATGTCCGTCTTGAGCTCGGCAATGATACCGTTCTTTTCGTCGATCTCTGCCTGAGCCGCGTTTTTGGATTCATTGGCGGCGGTGAGCTTTTTGTTCAGCTTTTCGAGGCCGCTGTCGGCGTCGCTGACCTTCGCGTTGAGTCCGTCAAAGCTTTCCTTGTCTTCTTTAAGTTCAAGCCTGCGGGTCTCGATCTCCTCGGTTATCTCCTTAATGCGCATCCCGTAGATCTCGTTCTGGCGGGAGAGCATGTTGTTGCCGGACTTCAGTCTTTCCACCGCCAATTTTTCGTCGATGATCTTCCTGTTGAGTTCGGAGGACGTTGCGGAGTCGCCGCTGATGGCGGTGACGACAATATTCAGCCTGCGCTGGGCCTTGTCGATATCCGCGGAAAGCTTCCGGAGCTCCGTCTCCATGGTCTTCATTTCGGAGGTGAGCTCGGCTATTCTCCTACTGTTGGTCTCGGTGAGTCTGCCCTTTTCGATGTTTTCGGCCTTCATCCGGGCGATCTCGTTCTTCAGGGACTCTATGTGCTGGATATTGACCTTGATCTCAGCTTCGGTCTCGGCAATAGTCCTGGCCTCTTTGTAGGCTCCCTCACGGGCCTCGTTGTATGCCTCTTCAAGGTTTTCCGAGAGCCTGTTGAGTCTTTCGTTGGAGGCTCTGGCAAGCTCCGCCTCACGCTCATTGTCAAGTATTTCGTCGTTGACCGCGTCAAGCTTTTTGTTGACCTCCGCAAGCTCCCTGTCCGACTCCATTACCGCGTGGACCAGGAAACCGACCTCGATATCCGTCAGTTCGTTCTTAAGCTTCAGGAACTGTTCAGCACTCTCGGCCTGCTTTTTCAGGGTGTTGATCTGCTTCTCAAGCTCCGTGACCGTGGCGTTTATGACCACCAGGTTCTGCTCGGCTTTGGCGAGATTAAGGTCATAGTCGTGCATCCTTATCCTGTGGGTGGCGATGCCGGAGGCCTCTTCGAAGATCTTTCTTCTGTCCTCGGATTTGCTGCTCAGTATAGCGTCCACCTTGCCCTGGCCGATTATGGAATAGCTTTCTCTTCCGATACCGGAGTCCGCGAAAAGAAGGAAGATATCCTTAAGACGCGAGCGTGTGCCGTTGATCCTGTAGTCGCTCTCCCCCGAGCGGAAAAGCCTTCTTGTGACGACGACCTCCTCGTAGGGAGTGTTGAGAGTGTGGTCGGAATTGTCCACCGTGATGGAAACCTCGGCAAAGCTGACGGGCTTTCTTCTGTCGGTTCCGGAGAATATCATGTCCTCCATCCTGCCGCCGCGGAGATCCTTCGAGCTTTGTTCGCCAAGGACCCACCTTACAGCGTCGGAAATATTGCTCTTTCCGCTTCCGTTAGGTCCGACTACCGCAGTTATGCCGTCGCCGAATTCGATCACGGTCTTTTCAGCAAAGGACTTGAAACCCTGCATTTCGATCTTTTTGAAGTACATATTTTACCTTTCGTTGGGGCGAGGCCGCGGATCCGGCCCGTTCCCGTACCGTTAATAAACCTGTATCGGAAGAGCAGCCTTAAGGCGCCCCTTGTTTTTCAGTTTTTCTCAGCGCCGGCATTTATCACGCACCCGCCGGCGGCTCTGTACAGTCTGTTCATCACCGCGTTGCCCACGCCGTTCTGCGGATAGGCTTCGGCCAGCACGACGTCCGTCCCGGCTCTGTCAAAATCCCTGAGAGCTCCGTAAAGGGAATGGGCGACCGTCAGCAGATCGCTGCGGGAGCCTGCGCTGATCACGGTGAATCTTTCCTGATCATAAGAGCCGATGCCTTCGTCTGTGGTGAGTATCCCCACCTTTTTTCCTGATTCAGCCAGCTTTTCCGCGTCCTTCGCTATTCTTCCGCGCACGGCGGCAACGTCTTCTCCGTCATACAGCCTAACCTCCGCGTCCGGAGAATAATGAGTGTATTTCATGCCCGGAGACCTGGGTCTTTCGCCCTTCGCAGGAGCCTTTTTCCAGTCCGGCAGTTCTCCTTTTCCCAGAACTCTCACAACGTCCTCAAGGGTGACCGCGCCGGGCCTTAAGATCGCGGGAACTTTCCCCGTTATGTCAAGGACCGTGGATTCCACGCCAACGTCGCAGTCGCCTCCGTCGATTATCACGTCCACCCTGCCGAAAAGATCGGCAATAACGTGCTCCGCCGCGGACGGGCTGGGCTTTCCCGAAAGATTTGCCGAGGGAGCCGCAATGGGCACCCCCGAAAGTCTTATAAGCTCTCTTGCGATCCTGTTGTCCGGCATCCTGATGCCCACCGTAGGCAGTCCGCAGGATACTTCGTCAGGCACCGCCGGATCTCTGTCGGCGATCATCGTAAGCGGTCCCGGCCAGAATTCCTCCGCCAGAAGCTTTATCCGTTTTCTCTGCTCCCCGCCTCCGCTGCAAACGAGGTTCAGTTTTTCCCCGTCGTCGATATGAACTATCAGCGGATTGTCGGCGGGTCTGCCCTTGGCTTCAAATATCTTCTTTACCGCCAAGGGATCAAAAGCGCTGGCGCCGAGCCCGTAAACTGTTTCGGTGGGGAAGCACACCAGGCCGCCTTTTCTTATAACCTCTGCGCATATGCCCAGCTTTTCAAGGTCCGGTTTTTCTCTGTCCAGCTTTATTATCAGCGTATCTTTGACTTTTTTCGTCCTGACGCTTTTTTTACTGTTCCCAATCATCTGATCCATCTCCGGCACTCCCGCCGGCAAGCCTCTCGGCGCCCTCCGCGGCGCTCAGGCGGTCTATCAAGTCATCCATTTTACCGTTTACAAACTCGTCCAGATAATATGCGGTGTAGCCTATCCTGTGGTCCGTGATGCGGTTCTGTGTGTAATTATACGTTCGTATGCGCTGGCTCCTGTCCCCGCTGCCCACCTGGTTCCTGCGGTCAAGGGATTCGCTTGTTTTTTTCTCTGTCTCGTAGAGGTCCTTCAGCCTTGCTTTCAGCACTTTAAAGGCCCGTTCCTTGTTTTTGATCTGTGAACGCTGGTCCTGGCAGGTCACCACGATGCCCGTGGGCTTGTGGGTCAGCCTGATGGCGGATTCCGTCTTGTTTATGTGCTGGCCTCCTGCGCCTCCGGATCTGTAGGTGTCGACCTCCACCTCGTTCATATCGAGTTCAAACCCGTCATCGTCGCTTTCCGGAAAGACCGCAACAGTGGCGGCGCTGGTATGGATCCTGCCCCCGGCCTCCGTCTGAGGCACTCTCTGCACTCTGTGGACTCCGCTTTCATATTTCATGCGGCCGTACACGCCCTTGCCTTCAACGGTGAACACGATCTCCTTGAAGCCGCCGATCTCTGTCTCATTGGCGTCTGCCACAGAGACCTGCCAGCCTCTTCCTTCGGCATATTTCGTGTACATTCTGAAGAGCACCGCGGCGAAAAGCGCAGCCTCCTCGCCTCCGGTCCCGGCCCTTATCTCCATGACAACGTCTCTGTTTGACGAGGGATCGTTTGACTTGAGAAGTTCTCTCAGCTTTGCAGTAAGCTTTTCCGCCTCGGCCTTCGCCTCAAGGATCTGCTCCTCCGCAAGGCTTCTCATGTCGCTGTCGCAGGAGGGATCCGCCAGCACGTTTTCGGCGTCCTCGATCTCGGCCTTGGCGGCCTTGTAGGCTCTGAAGGTCTCTACCGTCTCTCTAAGAGAAGCAAGCTCTGTGGCGGCTTTCGTATACCGTTCGCTGTCCGCAAGCACCTCGGGTTCGGTAAGCAGATGCTCAAGCTCCTCATATTTGTTTTCGCATTCGTAAAGCTTATCGAGCATTTATATTCCCAGGCTTGTCAGATGATCTTTGTGCGGCCCGCCAATGCCTTGGCAAGCGTGATCTCGTCCGCGTAGATTATGTCGCCTCCCACCGGGAGACCGTGGGCGATCCGGGTCACCTCCACGCCGAGGGGAGCCAGAAGCTTCGCGATATACATCGCCGTTGTCTCGCCTTCCACAGTGAGGTTCGTGGCCACGATCACCTCTTTTACAGTTCCGTCGATACGTGCCACAAGCTCTCTCAGCTTAATGTCGTCGGGCTTCACGCCCTTTGACGGAGAAATAACTCCGTGGAGAACGTGGTACCTGCCGCGGAATTCCATCGATCTTTCTATGCTCACAACGTCCCTGGGATCCTCGACAACGCATATAGTCGACTTGTCCCTGGCGGGATCTGCGCATATATCGCAGATCTCCTTATCGGACATGTTCTGACAGATGCTGCAGAAGCAAAGAGTCTGCTTCGCCCGCAGCATGGTCTCCGCAAAGGAGCGCACCTCATCCTCGCTCTGGGCAAGGAGATGAAAAGCGACTCTCTGAGCAGACTTTTTTCCGACTCCGGGCAGTGAGGAGAACTTTTCAATAAGAGCAGCAACGCTCTCCGAATAAAGAGCCATAAGATCCTCCGGTCAGTTCGAGCCGTCAGCCGCCAAGGGCAGCTGAATATTTGTCCATTTTTTCATGGGTCATTTCGTCGATCTTGACGGAAGCGTCGTTGAAAGCCGCAATGATCAGATCCTGAAGCATCTCAACGTCGTCGGGATCTACCACCTCGGGCTGTATTTCTATGGACTGAAGGGTCCTGTCGCCCTTCATTTTTATGACAACGGCACCGCCTCCGGAAGTGGCCTCAAAAACAGTCTCATTGATCTCTTCCTGTTCCTTCTGCATCTCTTCCTGCATGCGCTGAGCCTGTCTGAGCATCTGCTGCATATTGCCTCCGCCCATGTTAAATCCGCCTCCGCTATGGGAACCGCCTCTCTGTCTTCCAAAGCCGCCTCTCATTCCGTTTGACATAATTCATACCGTCCTTTTTTGAGTTTAAAATCGCAATTTTGAACAGGCCAAAATTAACACTTTATTGTATCACGTAACTGTCTCAAAATCAATGATTTTCACATGCAAACCTGCCCTTCGCACCGCCCTTTTTCGCCGCGCCAAGATACCTTAAGCAGGCTTTAAAACCGTCCCCCCGGGAACACGGAAAAGACCCGTAAACAAGCCGCGGGAGCCGCGCTGCCGCGCCGCTCCCGTGACGTTCCATCCTATGCTGCATGAAACACTTGGGTTCAATGCCGCTTCTTCAGAAATACTGCCGCGGCAAGAGCAAACAGAGCCATTCCGCCGCCGACGATCCCGCCGCAGCCGCTGCCCGCAGGTTCGGACGTCGGGCCGGCAGTCGGAGCAGGCGCGGAAGTCTGCTCGGGAGTGGGTGTGGGAACCTCTGTGGGCACCGGAGTAGGCGTAGGCTCCGGAGTCGGTGTGGGTTCCGGAGTCGGCGTGGGCGCAGGCGAAGCAGTCGGAGTCGGTGTTTCCTGGCCCGGCTCAGGCGTATCCGACTTGTGTCTTTCCACCGTAACATTCACGTTGGGGGCCTGAAGCTTTGAGAGAGCGCCGGGGCCGAGCACGCAGTACGGAGTATCCTCCCACCCGTGGTAATTTCTGGCGTCCTCTTCCTTCTCGAAAAAGCATATCCAGGCAACGTCGATCTGTGCCCCCGGCAGCACCTCAGGGTCGTATTCGTCAGTTGCGAGCTCCGCGTCACGGCTCGACTCAAGCGGGTCGAACCTTACCAAGTTAAGCGTGGTGTAATAGGTGGAATTCCACTTAGATTCCTTGGTCGTATACTCGCTGACTGAGGTAAGATCTACGATGGCTGTTTCCCATTGGCCCGTGAACCTGTATTCAATGGGAACGAAAGGCTCGTCGAAAGGCATGATATAGAGCTGACCTGTGTACGGAACACCGTCGCTGTCGAATTCAGAGATGGTCCTGTATCTGATAGCCGCCCATTGAACGAGATCGGGATCGATCTTCTTGTTCGCTCCGGAGCCTCCGAATTTGAATACCGAATACGGATCGTCACCGGTCGCGGTAAACGTAACGTAGTCATAATACTCGTTGAATGCAAGCGAAGAAACGGACAGACCAAGAAGCATGACCGTTAAAATCGCCAAGCCGGCCAAAACAGCCGCAATTTTTTTCATTTTGTCCCCCCGTAAAAGAGTTTTATCTGTCCCCGAATGTAACACAATTTGTGAAAAATCGCAAGAACAAAGTTGACGCAAAGCAGTGTCCGGCGGGCAGTTGCCGGTCTCCGAGGCAGTCATTGGCATCAAAACACAAAAACAGAGGGTGTGCGGGCATCCTCTGTCTTTAGTTCATCTGATCGATGCTATTCAGATCCGCCAATGGATCCGGCCTTCGTCAATGCTTTTTTCTGATCACCACGGCAGCCGCCGCAAGAGCGATCAGAGCAAATCCGCCGCCGACTATACCGCCGCAGCCGTTGCCCGCAGGCTCCGGAGTAGCTGTGGGGGCTTCCGTCGGAGCTTCCGTGGGAGCGGGAGTATCTGTGGGAAGCGGAGAAGCAGTCGGCGTGGCCGTCGGCTCGGGAGTCGGTGTGGGATCAGGCATCACGTAATCCTGGTCAACGTAGAACTCGATCCAGGGTGCGCCAAGGGAGTCGTTGCCGATGAAGCCTTCCACGTAAATATCGTCGATCTCAAGATCCTCTCTTATTGCACCGGAACCGAGAACGAACCACTCATTCTCGCCGCCCTCGGGGTAATCGGGATTGGCAACGTTGGTAAACGTCAGCGTGTAGTATCCGGGCTCAAGGGTCTTTCCGAACTGGACCTTCTGAAGAGCGTCGCCGCGGCAGACCTTGGTATCGGACCAGACCTCGTTATCATTGTCGTCGGTGAAGGTGATCTTAAGGTAGTTGTCCATCGGCGCCGTCGACGCAAAGAATTCAAATCCGGTGGCCGCATAGGGCAGCTCGAACTCGATTATGAGCTGCTCGTCGGGAATGAAGGGGAACATCCAGTATCCGGTCTGCTTCTTGTCGGTCTTGTCAAACAGCGGATAAGTCTTCGGAAGCTTTGCCGGGTCCGTTTCGGGCTTCGGCGTGGGTGTCGCGTCAGGCATTTCGAAATTCTTGTCAACGTAGAATTCAAGCCAAGGGGCGCCAAGGGAATCGTTGGCCTTGTAGCCCTGCACCATAATGTCTGTAATGTCGTAATCTTCTCTCAAAAGGCCCGAGCCCAGAACGAACCACTCGTCAAGTCCGCCCTCGGGGTAGTCCGGATTGGCAACGTTCTTAAACGACAGCGTATAGAATCCGGGGGCAATGGTGGTTCCGAACTGAACGCTCTGGAGGGCATCGCCAACGCAAATATGAGTCCCCTGCCATGCAATATTGTCGTTGATGTCGGTAAAAGTGATCTCCATGTAGTTATCCATCGGCGCGGTGGAAGCAAAAAATTCAAAGCCCGTAGCCGCAACAGGAAGGTCAAACTCAATGGTGAGCTCCTCTCCCGGAATAAACGGATGCATCCAGTATCCTGTCTGTTGGGTCTCTTCCTTGTCAAATAGCGCATATGTTTCGATCGTTTCATCAGCTTCCTCGGCAAAGCTGACAGGTACCGAGATCATCAGTCCGAGCGTCAGAGCCAGGCACAAAAATACTGCCAAAAACTTTTTCACAACAATAACCTCCTCAAAAAGATGGATTTGCCCGTATTTTACCATGTTACGCCAATAGCCGCAAGAAATATTTCATTCATCATCGCGCTTGCGGCCGTTAAAAAAGGCCGCCGGACAATGCACGCCAACGCTTAACGTTCACGTTTTGCACTCCCCCGCCGCCTCCGCAGATCCTCTGCCGCCAATAAAAAAGGTCTTGACAAACCCTCACCCTTAACTGTATAATGGCACGGCAAATAACGAGGGCCACTAGCTCAGTTGGTTAGAGCAACCGGCTCATAACCGGTCGGTCCGGGGTTCGAGTCCCTGATGGCCCACCA
>JAGCZO010000117.1 GCA_017959965.1 Clostridia bacterium
ATAATCGATCCTTTTTGCCAAAGCTTTTTTCAGGTCCCCGAGAGAGTTTATAATGATTCCCGCTGCTTTGCCGAGTTTTCCCGTATATTCGGCAAAACCCGCATTTTCCGCATGAAGCGCCTTGTCCGGTCTGAAGGACGGCAGCACCTCGCAAAAGTCAAAGGAGCTGTCCTGCCGCAGCAGCTTATGCCATTTGAGCTCGTCCGCGGGATCATCCGTGGTGCCTACAGTCTTAACGTTGGATCTTCTGATTATGTTTCTGGCGGAGAATGAAGGGTCCGCCAGTTTTCCGTTGAGAAACGTCCAGGCCTTTTTGCAGGTGTCGGGTGACAAAGGTTCTTCGAAGCCGAAATACATTTTAAGCTCAAGGTGACACCAGACGTACATAGGATTTCCCGCAAGCTTCGGCATGAGTTCACAGAATTTTTCGAATTTTTCATAGTCCGGAGCATCGCCGGTGATGTACTTTTCGGGAACGCCGTTGCTTCTTAAAAGCCTCCACTTGTAGTGGTCGCCGCCAAGCCAAATGGACGTTATAGTGTCGAAGCGTTTGTCCTCGTATATCTCCTTCGGGTCTATGTGACAGTGGTAATCAAATATGGGAGCCTCCTTCGCATATTTCAGGTAAAGCCTCTCCGCAGTGTCTGTTTTCAGCATGAACCTGTCGTCGATAAAAGCCATGGTATAGTTGTTTCCTTTCGGTACAAAAGCCGCCGCAAAAAGCACAAAGGCATCAATGCGGCGGTTTGATAGGTCGTTATTCGGATACGGCGGCTTCAGCTGTCTCTGAGGGAGCCGGGAGAATGATATTGGCGCCGGAATCGGTCACAAGAGTTGTGGGAAGTTTTCCGTCCCAGGTGCTGAGATATTCAATGTATTTCAGATAATCGGAAATAACGGCGATCTCCGCACCGGTCTTGCCGGTGAAATCTATTGAATACACGGTATCATCTCCGGACTTGTTTTCCTTTATGGTGAAGCCCAGCATACGGGCGATCTCCAAGGATTTCAGCCTTATGGCTTCAGCCTCAGCCTCCGAGAGCTCCAATTTGGCGTCGGCGTTTCCCTTTGCGGTGGCGACAACGGCCTGAGCCTCGAGCTTGGCAACCTCAAGTTCCTTCTGAGCTTCGACAATGGCTTTTTCCTTCTCGTACTCTGCCTTCAGCTTCTGCTGCTCCGCGATCATTTTCTCTTCGACCGTGTTTTCAAAAGCGTCGGAGAAGTCGATGTTCGTGACCACCACGGTCGTGATGTTAACGTAGTAGTCGTTGGTTATGGCATTCTTGATGGCCTCCTCAATGGCAGGCGATACGGTGGCTCTGGTCTCAATGATGTTCATGGCGGATTTCGAAGAGAGGACCGTCTTTGCCTTTTCAATGGATACGGACTGAATCCTGTTGGAAAGGTTGGTGAGGGAGCCGTAGTTGTTTATGATATCGATGGCATGCTCCGGCTGTATCTGGTACTGGACCACCATCTCGATGTCCATGGTCTGGGCGTCGCTGGAATATGCGGCGGTCTTTACGTCCTCCTGCTGAACGGTAATGTCATAATAGACGTATTCACGCATGAACCAGGGGTCGAAATACATGCCCGAGGATCTTGTGTTGATCGCGCGTCCGAACTGTTTTACGACCGCAACGGTACCAGCTTCAACGGTATGTATGCTGGCGGGGACCAGGAACAGCAGGAGAAGGAATATCACCGCGAAAACTATCGCGACGTTTTTTCCCGCTTTAAGCTTCTTATCCGCGTAAGGGTTCGATTTTTGCTTTTTAGCAATTGTGGCGGCGGCCAGAAAGCAGCCGACCGTAAATACCGTCAATACGGCGCCAATGGCAAATGATATCATAACAGCCTCCTTTATAGATCATTTTTCTTTTTTCTTCCTGACGGACGGCAACAGCGCGCAGGCTGCCAGAAGCGCAGCGGCTCCGCCGATCACCGATCCGCAGCCCGAGTCCTTCGGCTTTTCCGTCTCAGGGGCAACGGTCTCCGCGGGCTTTTCGGTGGGGACAGCCGTCGGTTCGGCGGTAGGCTCCTCCGTCGGATCGGGCTCATTGGCTTTGACAGCCTCGTGGTATGCCGCGATATCAAAATTTTCGCAGAGATCCTTGGAGTTATATACGACGATGTATCTTACGTCAAAATATTCGTTGACTCTTCCGGCAATCGGAATTCTGATACTCTTAAACGTTCCTTCGGCGGCGGTGAAGGACTTGCTTATCTGAATGGTCTTTATCTTCCACTCGCCCTTGTTACTGAGTCCGGGGGGCGTCCACATGCCGGCGGTACCTTCAAACTCGCCGGAATGGGCGTCGTCTCTCACGTAGATCTGGTTGCTGGAAAGGTGAGCCTTGGGCGATGACCTGTACATAAACGAAATGTAGTCATAGTCGGCTATGGGGAACTCGATCTCGGCTGTCATGCGGAAGTCGCCCTCGTTGTCGGGTCTCTTTCCTTCGCTGTTGTAGCCCTTCTCGTCAAGAGGCTCCTTTGCTTTGAATCTGGTGAAGCCGACTCCGTCCTCTTCTATGAACTCCCATTCCACAAGGCCGTTGGTTCCGTGGACCGTATATTCGCCGGTCTTGAGGGAAACAAGGTCGAATTCCTCGGCTTTTGCGCAGAAAGCGTCATAGCCCTTCTGCGAGGCAAGGTCCACGATGGCTCCGGGCATGATAAAATCACCGGTGTCATCCGAAAACGCAGGTACGGCTCCAAGGGCCGCAAGCAGTGTCAAAACCGTCAAAAAAGCAAAAAGCTTCTTCATTTGAACAAATCCTCCATATCATATTTCCCGGCAGGTCTTCCCGCCATAAAAACAGCCGCCTTAAGAGCTCCGTCGGCAAATACCTCACGGGACTGGGCTCTGTGTGTCAGTTCTATGACTTCGTTCCTTCCCGCGAATATCACCTCATGGTCGCCGACGATGTTTCCGCCTCTGACACTGCTGATACCGATCTCGCTTTTATTCCTCTTCGCCCTCCTGGAGTGACGGTCGTAGGTGTACTCAAGGGATCCGTTTCTCGCATCGTTCAAGGTGTCCGCAATTGCCAATGCGGTCCCCGAAGGCGCGTCAAGTTTGTTGTTGTGGTGCTTTTCCACGATCTCTATGTCGAAATCCTCGCCAAGGAGGATCGCGGCGTCTTTGGCAAGCTTTCTCAGCACGTAAACGCCGAGGGACATATTGGCGGAGCTGAACACGCCGATCTTACGTGACGCCTCCTCCGCGAGCTTCTTCGTCTCCTCGGGAAGACCCGTTGTGCACAAAACCACGGGTATACTCCTTTTCAAGGCAAATTTTAAAAGAGCGGGAACCGCGGAAAAGTGTGAAAAATCGATTATTACGTCGCAAACCGTCTCTTCCGGGATCTCCTCCGGGGATGTGAAAACGGGAAAAGGAAAACTTTTCTGCCCTGAAAAGGCCGGGTCGACGCCGCAGGAGACAGTCACGTCTTCTTGCTCCGAAATAAGCCGTACCAGGGCCTCTCCCATCCTTCCCAGAACTCCGTTAAGCATTATGTTGATCATAGAAATTTCTCCGTTGAACGTCTAAGTAAAACGTTCCTATTAAACGTTCTCAGCCGAAAACGCGTCGGCAACGGTTTCAGCCATATAGTCAAGCATTTCGTCATTCATGCCGGGGTAAACGCCGAGCCAGAATGTGTCATTCATGATCCTGTCGGTATTGGCAAGGCTGCCCACCACTCTGTAGCCTTTTCCGGAGGCTCTCATCTCGTCAAAGCAGGGGTGCTTTATAAGGTTTCCCGCGAAAAGCATTCTGGTCTGAACGCCCTTGCTTTCGATGTATTTCACAGCTTTGCTCCTGTCCGAGGGCGCGTTGCAGGTGATGAGAAAGCCGAACCAGCTGGGGTCGGAATTCTCGCAGGGCTCCGGAAGGATCACTCTGTCAAGCAGTCCCCTCTCCTTCAGAAGAGCCGAGAGTTTTTCCTTAAGATAGGCAAAATTATGCTTTCTTTTCTCTACGAAGGAAGGGAATTTTAAAAGCTGCGCAACGCCTATGGCGGCCTGCAGGTCTGTGGCCTTCAGGTTATATCCCAGATGTGAGTAAACGTATTTATGGTCGTAGCCCAAAGGAAGCTCGCCGTATTGTCTGTCAAAGCGGTGACCGCAGAGATTGTCGCAGCCTGAAGGACACATGCAGTCCCGGCCCCAGTCCCTGAGCGAAAGAGCGATCTTGCGGAGAAGAGGATCCCTCATATATACCGCTCCGCCCTCGCCCATGGTCATGTGGTGGGGAGGATAAAAGCTGGAGGTACCTATGTCGCCAACGGTGCCCGTGAGATATTTTTTGCCTTGGATAATATACTCCGAGCCAAGGGCGTCGCAGTTGTCCTCAACCAGGAAAAGAGAATGCTCGTCGCAGAACTTTTTTACGGTGCCAAGGTCAAAGGGATTGCCCAGAGTGTGGGCGATCATGACCGCTTTGGTCTTTTCCGAAAGCGCCTCACCGAGCTTTGATACGTCAATGTTGTACTGGGGAATGGTCACGTCTACAAAGACCGGCACACAGCCGTACTGGATCATAGGGGCAACCGTGGTGGGAAAGCCGCAGGCGACTGTGATCACCTCATCCCCGGGCTTGATCCTTCTTTCGCCGAGCAGCGGAGACGTCAGCGTCATAAACGCGAGCAGATTCGCGGACGATCCGGAATTCACCAGAAGACAGTACGGTACGCCAAGGTACTCCGCGAAGCTTTTTTCAAACTGCTTCGTATATTCTCCGGAGGTCAGCCAGAACTTAAGAGAGGCGTCCACAAGATTTTCCATTTCCCGGTGATCATAAACTCTTCCGGCGTATGAGATCCTGTCGCCTTTTTCGAATTTCTTTCTTTTGTGGAAGCGGTCTGCGTATTCCCTTACTTCCTCAAGTATCTTCGCTCTGGCTTCCTGTTCATTCATATTCTCAAACATTTCTTATCCTCTTGACTTATTCGTATTACAACACGGCCGCTTCCTGTAAAAAGCGGCACGCCGGATCAAACAATTATTTTCCGGCTGCCCGGAATTCCGCGATCTGTTTTTCCATAACGTCCGAGATCGCCGTAAGAGCTTCCCTGCTCTTCGGAACGGGAGACGCCTCTTCAAAGCTTCCGCCGCACTCAAGATAGACTTTTGACCATTCCACGGTCTTTTCCACTGCCTTCTCTATATTCCACCTGGGGGTCCACCCGAAAACGTCTTTGATCTTCCCGCAGTCAAGTCTCAGAAGTCCCGCCTCGTGAGGCCTGAATTCAGGGTTAAAATCAACGCTTCCCGTGTTCAGTCCCCATTTTCTGTTGAATATCTCCACCAGCTTCCCGGTCTCCACGGAGTCACCGTATTCCGGTCCCACGTTGTAGCTTCCGGCAAGAGCTCCATCCGCCATGGTCTCCGCGGCGATCATAAGATATGCGAAAACAGGCTCCAGCGCATGCTGGTAGGGTCTTACGGAACAGGGATTTCTCACACCAACGGGTTCGCCGTGCTCTGCGGCCCTCACACAGTCGGGGATGATCCGGTCCTTCGCGAAATCTCCGCCGCCTATAACGTTGCCGGCTCTGACGGTGGTCACCGCGGCGCCCGATCCTTCAAAGAAGGAGCGTTTGTAGCTTCCCGTCACAAGCTCGGAGCAGGATTTGCTGTTGGAATAAGGGTCATACCCGTCAAGGACCTCGTCCTCTCTGTAGCCATCCTCACGTTCCAGGTTCCTGTAGACTTTGTCGGTGGTAACGTTGACGAAGGATCTTACTGAATCGGAAAGCCTGACGCATTCCAGTATATTGACCGTGCCCATGACGTTTGTGTCGTAGGTAAGCACCGGATTTCTGTAGGATTCCCGCACCAGGGGCTGGGCGGCCATGTGTATAACGATCTCGGGTCTTGCCTCATCAAAGGCTTTTTTCATTGAGCCGAGATCTCTGACGTCGCCCCTCACGTAATTGCACAGCTCCGCACCTTGTATGATATCGAAAAGCGACGGGTCCGTGGGCGGCTCAAGTGAATATCCCGTCACCACAGCGCCGCAAAGAGACAGTATCTTAAGCATCCAGGAGCCCTTAAAGCCCGTTATGCCCGTAATGAAAACGCGTCTGCCCCTGTAGAAGTCCGTAAATTCGCTTCCGTAACGGCAAAATATTTTTTGGGATACGTTTTGTTTTTCCATCTTAAAATCGTAAAAGAACGGCCGCAGTGCTCCGGATCATCCTCCGTGAACGCCGACAGGCCGTTTTCCCGGCTTACCAGGTCTTCCAGGGCGCCTTTCCGCTGTCCCAGAGTTCCTCGAGGTTCTTTTTGTCCCTCTGAGTGTCCATGCACTGCCAGTATCCGTAATGTCTGTAAGCCATAAGCTGGCCTTCCCGGGAAAGAGTTTCCAAAGGCTCTCTCTCAAACACCGTAGAGTCGTCCTTCAGGTATTTGAAGACCTCGGGTTCCAGGACCATGAATCCGCCGTTGATGGTGCTGGAGTCGTCATCTCTCTTCTCTCTGAACTGATTGACCTGATTTCCGTCGATCCCCAGTACTCCGAAACGCTGGACCGCAGGTACCGCGGTGAGAGTCGCGATCTTTCCGTGGCTTCTGTGGAATTTAAGCAGCTCCGACAGATCCACGTCGCAGACTCCGTCTCCGTAAGTCATCATGAAAGTCTCGTCGCCGACGTAGTCCTTCACTCTGAGTATTCTGCCGCCGGTCATCGTATTAAGTCCGGTCTCGGCCAGAGTTACCTTCCAGGGCTCGTTCTCGCTCTTCATGTACTTCACGGTATTGTTTTTGATATCAAAAGTGACGTCGGAGGTATGCAGGTAGTAGTTTGCAAAATAGTCCTTAACAACAAAAGACTTGTACCCGAGACAGATAACGAAATCATTGAATCCGTAGCGCGAATAATGTTTCATGATGTGCCAAAGAATAGGCTCGCCGCCTATTTCGATCATTGGCTTCGGTTTAAGATGGCTTTCTTCGGAAATACGTGTTCCGAAGCCGCCCGCTAGTATGACGACTTTCATAAAAAATGCTCCAAAAGAGATATTATTCCGACGTGAAGGCAAAAGCCCCGCATCTCTTTTATTTTAACACAAAGAGCCTCGTTTTTCAACCTTAATCGGGCCGGAACAAGCCCTCTTATTTTATTGAATTCCTCTGCCGATTGTTCTATAATGAGCACGTACAAATGTCAAGGAGGAAAGGTCCCGCCGCAAAGGGATCGACAGGACATGAAATTAGGAATCATCGGATTGCCGAACGTCGGCAAAAGCACCCTTTTCAACGCATTGACAAGCTCCCGCACGGCGGAGAGCGCAAATTATCCTTTCTGCACCATCGAGCCCAACGTTGGCGTGGTGCCTGTGCCGGATGAAAGGCTTGACGTGCTGGCGAAAATGTATTCTCCCGAAAAGTACACCCCCGCCACCATTGAGTTTGTCGACATTGCGGGTCTGGTCAAGGGAGCCGGCCGCGGTGAAGGCCTTGGCAATAAATTTCTCGCAAATATCCGGGAATCCGACGCCATCATCCACGTTGTGAGGTGCTTTGACGACGACAATATCATCCACGTCGAAGGTTCCGTTGACCCGAAAAGAGACGTTGAGACTATTGAATACGAGCTCATTTTTTCCGACATCGAGCTTCTTGAGCGCAGGATCGAGCGCACCGGAAAAATGTCGAAAAGCGGCGATAAAAAGCTGCTTTCCGAAGTCAAACTCCTTGAAAGGATCAAGGAACATCTGGAGACCGGAAAAACGGTGAATTCCATGGAGCTTAACGAGGAGGAGAAAGCATACGTGGACTCCCTTTTCCTTTTGACCTCAAAGCCGGTCATATTCGCCGCCAATATATCGGAAAACGACCTTGCGGACCCCATGTCCTGCAGATACGTTAAAGAGCTTTCCGGGATCGCCCGTTCCGAAAACGCTGAGCTCATTGCCGTCTGCTCAAAGCTCGAGGAGGACATGTCCGAGCTGTCGGAAGAGGAAAGAAAAGCTTTTCTCGAGGAGCTGGGCGCCGAATCCTCGGGTCTCGATAAACTCGTAAAAGCCAGCTATGCCCTTCTGGGCCTCATCAGCTTCCTTACCGCGGGACCCAAGGAGGTACGCGCCTGGACCATAAAGAAAGTCACCAGGGCCCCCCAGGCCGCCGGAAAGATACATTCCGATTTCGAAAGAGGCTTCATAAGAGCCGAGATCGTTTCGTTTGACGACCTTGTTGCTTCGGAGACCTACGCCAAAGCCAGGGACAAAGGTCTGGTCAGATCCGAAGGCAAGGATTACGTTATGCAGGACGGAGACGTCACACTGTTCAGATTCAACGTCTGATCGCACTTTTTAACCGTTATGAAACTACTTGAAGGAAAAAACTATTTCAGCAACATCGGACTGCTGGTGCCCGAGGTACTGCTCCCCAACGACAGCGTGGATCTGTCCAAGTGGGCCTGCATAGCCTGCGACCAGTACACGTCCTCTTCGGACTACTGGCAAAACTACTACAGCTTTGTCGGCAGCGCCCCCTCCGCCGCCAATCTCATCCTGCCGGAGATCTGTCTCAGCAGGCCTGTCTCTCTCCGGGGCGAACGCCAGACAATGTCCGTCTCTGACAGGATCAGCGCCATCAACACCACCATGGACAAATACCTTTCCGACGGGACCCTGGGGAAGACCTTTGAGGGACTTATCTACGTTGAACGTACTCTGCCTGACGGAAAAGTAAGAAGCGGATTCATCGCCGCTCTCGATCTTGAGCAATACGAATTCAAAAAAGGCGCGAATTCGCTTATCAGGCCCACCGAGGAGACCGTAAAAGAGAGGATCCCCTCAAGGCTTCAGATCAGGGAAAACGCCCCTCTCGAGCTGCCCCACTCCATAACGCTTGTGGACGACGTGCCCAACGGCATATGCGGCTTTCTCTCCAGCAGAAAGACCAGAGCCGTCGAGCTTTATAACTTTGACCTTGAAGGCGGAGCGGGAAGCATTGCCGGATACGGAATAAGCGATTTCAACACCATTTCCTCCGTTGCCGCCATGCTGATAGACCTGAAGAAGGACAATTCTCTTTACTTCATCGGCGACGGTAACCACTCCTTCGCAGCCGCCAAGGAGCACTGGGAAAGACTGAAGAGAAACGGGGCTCCCATGAATCATCCCGCCAGGTTCATTCTCACGGAAATAGAATCCATGCACGACCCGGCGATAGTGCTGGAGCCCATTCACAGAGTCGTTTTCAACTGCGACTTCGAGCGGTTCACCGGCCTTTTCCGCGACTTCTTCAAGGGCCAGACAGCCTTCTGGCAGGAGTACGAGGACGCGGCTTCGGTCCGTGACATCAATCAGTTCCTTGCCGAGAACAGCGTATCCCTTGATTACAGCGTGATCGTTATCGTTTCCGGAATACGCACTCTTTGCCTCTACCTGGACAAACGGGCCTATCCTTTCCCGGTCGCCGCAATGACCGATTTTATCGATTTTATGCTCCCCGACGCCAAAGTCGACTACGTCCATGGTACGGAGGACGCATTCATACTCACCGAGGGAGGTTTTGCCACGGCTATCTGCCTGCCCAGACCCTCCAAGCGTGAAATATTTAATATCGCATATTCGGGAAGGATACTTCCCAGAAAGACCTTCTCGATGGGAGACGCGGATACAAAGCGTTTTTACGTCGAGTCAAGAAAGATTCGTTGATCACGGAAGAAAACTGAAAGGCAGTAATCATGAAGGTAATTAAATTTGGCGGAAGTTCTTTGGCAGACGCCGTTCAGATAAAGAAAGTTTGCGCTATCATTTTAAGCGACCCCGAGAGAAGACTTGTTGTGGTCTCCGCTCCCGGTAAAAGAAACAGCGGCGACGATAAGGTAACGGATCTGCTCATCGCATTGGCAAAAGCGGCCCTTGCGGGAGACGATACCGGCGAGCTCGTTGCCAAAGTGACAGGGAGGTTTTCATCCATTGCCTCCGATCTGGGCTTATCCGGCGGCTTTGCCACCGAGGTCGAGAACGACATTCTTGAAAGGCTTGCATCGTCCCGCAGCAACAAAAACAGGTTCATGGACCTTCTTAAGGCCGCGGGCGAGGACAACAGCGCAAAACTCGTGGCGGCGTACCTGATATCCATCGGCCAGAACGCGGAATACATCAACCCCCGGAACGCAGGGCTTGTTCTTTCCGACGAATTCGGCAACGCTCAGGTGCTTCCGAAATCCTACAACAAGCTGGCAAGGCTGGCGAGAAAAGAATCCATAATGATCTTCCCCGGATTTTTCGGATACTCAGAGACCGGAGAGGTGGTCACTTTTTCCAGAGGCGGCTCAGACGTCACCGGAGCGATACTTGCTGCGGCTGTGAACGCCGAGGTCTATGAGAACTTTACCGACGTGGACTCCGTTTTCGCGGCTGACCCCAGGATCGTGGAAAATCCCACTCCCATTCCGATGTTCTCCTACGAGGAGATGCGGGAGCTTTCCTATGCGGGCTTCAACGTTCTGCATGAGGAGGCTCTTGCCCCGGTCTACCACAAGGGCATCACGGTGAACATTAAGAACACCAACAACCCCGACAGCCCCGGCACCCTCATAGTCCCCACCAGCAGCCTTACCAAGGAGCACAAAAAGTACAAGGTCGTGGGCATCGCCGCCGACAAGGGCTTCATGACGATCCACGTTGAAAAGTACATGATGAACCGCGAGATAGGTTTCGGCCGCAGGCTGCTTCAGATCCTTGAGGACGAGGGGATATCCTACGAACACACTCCCTCCGGAATCGACAGTATTTCCGTAATTATTCGGGAAAAATACTACAACGAGGAAGTGTTTGACAGGATCATTAAGACCATCTATTCGGAGCTTTCCGTGGACAACGTCAAGACCGATTTCGACCAGGCGATAGTAATGGTCGTCGGCAACGGAATGACCCACTCCATCGGTACCCTTGCCACCGCCACCAAGGCTCTGGCGGACGCCAATATAAACATCAACATGATCAACCAGGGCTCCTCCGAGGTCAGCATTATGTTCGGCATCGACGCTGAGGACGCGAGGTCCTCCGTAAAAGCCCTCTACAACGCCTTTTTTAACTGATCTTTACTCTTTACGTTTACGTTTCGTAAGGATCTGATCAACCGTTTTTAACACATAATTTTTCGACCGGCACTGCTGAAGCTTCAGAGTGCCGGTTTTTGTTTTGGCGAGAGAAAAGTGTTGACAAGTTATTTTAAGTCTGTTATACTTTTGATAGACAGACTATCAAAAAGAGTCTTCAACTTTCATATTATACACGACCGGGACATGATCTTGTCCCCTGAAAGCCGATCAATGATAAGTGAGGTGATTGTTATGTCCATGCTTGATGCGAAAAAGAGTTTTATTGTCAGTGAAGCCGCAAGGCAGTTTTCCACGAAACCCGTTAAAGACGTTACGGTAAAGGACATTGCCGCTGCAGCCGGAGTCGGCGAAGCCACTGTCTACAGGTATTTCGGTACCAAGGGCGAACTTATCGTTGCCTGCGCCGAGATGCTGGAGAGAGAAGTATACGACGTGTTTATAGACAAGGTCGCCCCCACCCCCGCCATCAAAGCCATAGAACGGTTCTACGGAGCCTATCTTGTCATATTTACCGAGAGGACGTATCTTTACAGATTCCTCAGTGATTTCGACGCTTACGCGATCAATGAAGGCGTGGACAAGCTTGACAGCTACGCAGACGCCATCGACGGCTACAAGTGCGCCTTTTTGGAGGCATACGAAAGAGGACTTTCCGACGGCAGCGTCAGGGAGCAGGAAAACATAGAGCTTTTCTACTACTCCACCACCCACGCTCTCATCTCCCTCTGCAAAAAGCTGGCGTCGGACATGCCCGTCATCAGGCAGGATCTGTTCACAGAAAAGCAGAACGAGATCTCAACGCTGATCAGTATTATAATCGGCGCCCTGAGAAAATAATAAACGGCCGCAGTCTGATGCGCCGGCGCATAAAAAATAAAAGGAGGGGGAGCGGCATTTCAGACATGTCTCTCCGGACAAAATGAAAAGACTAAGTAAGAAGCAGATGATCATATTTGCCATCGGTCAGCTGGGCTGGTCGATACTCAGCGGCATCATCAACGCATGGCTCGTCACGTTTTATCTCCCCACACAGGCCGATATATCGGAGAACGGAGCCGTACAGTACATACAGCCGGGTCTCATAATCCTTGGATTTCTCACTATCCTGGGACTCATTACCGCTCTCAGCAGAATATTTGACGCAATTACAGACCCGCTCATTGCCAATATCTCCGACCGCAGCAGAAACAAGCGCGGCCGCAGGATACCCTTTATGCAGTACGCGGCGATCCCTCTTTCCGTCGTCACAGTCCTTCTGTTCTGCGCCCCGGTGGAGGCCATCAGCGGCATCAACGTTCTGTGGATCTCTGTGTTTATAGTTCTTTTCTACCTCTTTATGACGATGTACTGCACGCCCTACAACGCGCTGATATCCGAGTTCGGAAAGACTCAGGACGACAGGATGTTCATTTCCACCGCAATATCCCTCACGTTCTTCGCCGGCACCCTTCTCGCATACACCCCGTTCGTATTTGCGGGAATGCTCAGAAACGCCGTCGGCTTCGGCTGGAGCTACAGGATCTGCTTTATCGTCCTTGCGGTTGTTGCCTGCGTGTGCATGCTTCTTCCCACCTTCCTGCTTAAGGAAAAGGAATTCGTGGACACGAAGCCGTCGACCTCAAACATGTTCAAATCATTGGCCGGGGCATTCAAAAACCGGGCATTCAGAGTTTTCATCTTCTCGGATTTCATGTACTGGATCGGCCTGACTCTCTTCCAGACAGGTCTTCCCTTCTTTGTCAAAGTATCGATGGGTATCGACGAGAGCTGGACGATGATATTCATGGGAGGCATGACGATACTGTCAGCCTGTTTCTATCCCATCGTAGGAAAGCTTGTTAAAAAGTACGGCAAGAAGAAGACCGTCATGGCCGCCTTTGTGGGCCTTGCCCTCGCATACGTTGTGGCCGCGCTTATACCGATCCTTCCCGACTTTATTCCCGCCTTCCTTCCCGGCGTACTGATCTGCATTCTGGCCGCCCTTCCAATGGCCCGTCTCGGTATTATTCCTCAGTCCATGGTCGCCGACATTGCCGAAGCAGACGCCATCAAGACCGGCGAAAACAAGGAAGGTATGTTCTTCGCGGCACGCACCTTTGCCATGAAATGGGGCCAGTCCTTTGCGATGCTCATATTCACTTCTCTCGCAATTATAGGCGTTGCCGATCAGGTCACCAACACCAATGACATTACCGCCTCGGTTCTGGGAATGACTCTTGTGGCAATTACCGCGGTGGTCTTCTGCGTCGCTGGCGCCGTTATTCTCCTCATGTATGACGAGAAGAGGATCGAGCACTACCTCAACATGAAGAACGGGAACAGCATCGGCAGGCGTGCCGAAATGAACAAAGAGGATGAAGGATCCGTATCAGAGGATAAATAAAGTGGCTGAGATCAACGGGTTTAATTTCTGTTTTACGTATACGGTCGGGGAGACGCTTAAGACCGTCTCCTCAGACGACCTTTCTTCGTTTGCGGAGGATCTTTCGTTTGACGTGTCAGATGACGGATCAAACCACAAGGTCGTTTTAAAGGCGAAGAAAAAGCTAATTGCCGTGTCCTATTTCGAGTTCGGCCACGGCTTTTCCGCCTGCCTCCGGAACAGAAAAACTTTAAAAGACTCTCTGTTCTTCATGAACGGCTACCAGTCCTGGACCGATTCCGCTGAGGTCCGCGTCTCGTCAAAAGAGAGAAACGTAATGTCTCTCCCCAAAGCGCTTGTAAACGCGTTTTCCTTCGACAAGTACGGAGATGCTTTCTTCTATAAATACGATAAAAACCGCCTCCACGGCTACGACACGTTCTATGTAAAAGGCTCGGCGGAGCTGTTTATACAGAACCTGAATTACAAAAACGCGTACCTTATCTTCGACCTTGACCGGAAAAGCGGCGACCTGATACTGAGAAGCGACGTTGAGAACGCATGTGTCGGCGACGGATGCGAGTTCACTCTCGCGGATTACTGTTACGTCCCAAGCGCAGACGAAGGTCTGAAAAAATACGCCGAACTGTTTCCCAAGCGGGATATAAAGAAGATATTCGGATATACCTCCTGGTACAATTACTATCAAAATATTGACGAAAAGACTCTTCTGAGAGACCTCGAAGCTTTGGATTCAAGGTTCAATCTGTTCCAGATCGACGACGGGTATCAGACTAAGATAGGCGACTGGCTTTCGGTGGACGCCAAAAAACTTCCGGGAAGCCTTGGCAATATAGTCGAGGCAGTGCACGGAAAAGGCATGATGGCGGGACTCTGGATGGCCCCCTTCGTTGCCGAGAAGGACAGTGTACTCTTTGGCGAACATCCGGACTGGTTTAAAAAGAACAAAAGCGGAGAGCCGGTGCGCTGCGGATCCAACTGGAGCGGCTTCTACGCCCTCGATCTCGAAAACACCGACGTGCGGGATTATATTAAAAAATGTCTCCGCCACTACGCGGATATGGGCTTTGATTTCTTCAAGCTTGACTTTCTGTACGCCGCAAGCGTTCCCGTTTATGAGGGGAAAACAAGAAGCATGGCTGCGGAGGAGGCTTACGGGTTCATCAGAGAAATACTGTCCGACAAGCTGATCCTTGGCTGCGGAGCGACTCTTTACAACGCCGCGGGCAAGTTCGACTACATGCGGATAGGCCCCGACGTTTCCCTGGAATTCGACGACGTTTTCTATATGCGCATAATGCACAGGGAGCGCATATCCACTAAGGTGACCCTCAAAAACACAGTATTCCGCTCCTTTATGAACGGACGTCTCTTCGGCAACGACCCCGACGTATTCCTCCTCAGGGATGAGAATATAAAGCTTTCCCGGGATAACCGCCTGGCCCTTTCCACCCTCAACGCCCTTTTCGGCAGCGTAATGATGACCTCGGATGACATTGGCGGTTACGACGGGGAAAAGAAAGCTCAGCTTGACCGCGTCCTTAAGCTTTTCAACGAGGCGAAGGTGAAGTCTTTTGACAGCGACGGCAGGATCATATCCGTTGTCTGCAGCTGCGGAGGCGAAAACGCGGTCATCAAGTATGATACGGAAAAAGGAGTTCTTATATGACAGACAGAACAAAAACGATCTTCGGCAATCCCATGGACAGCAAGACCGTAAAGGGTGCCGAAAAAAGCAAACAGAACTATATTAAAAAATACGGTGACGATCAAAACAAGGACTATAGGATCGGTTTTAAAAAGATCGACACTCTTTCCGAGATGGGCGTTATGAACATGGTCTTCGGCGAGGAGAACGAGCCCTTCGGAGAAAAACCGCTCATTGTCGGCAATATCCGCATGGGCTTCGGTCACTACCGCATCTCCATCGCAATGGCCTCCTGCGCGAAGGCTCTGGGGTTTACGCCCTACTGGCTCGATCTCGCCTCTTTTGACGCCACCGGCTCAAAGATGATACGCGAGCAGAACGATATGTACTCTCTGGCCTCGAGGATCTCGCAGAAATCAAAACTGTTTAACAAGATCGTCTGGGAGCCCCTCAACTCCGAAGGCTTCAAAAAGATCACGTATAACGCCAAAGATCAGAAAAACAGCGAGCTTCTCGTACCCATCTTCAGGAACAGTCCCAAGGATATTCCCTACATTGCCACCCACGTCTGGCCCAGTCAGGGTGCGGTCCATGCCGGAATGACTCACGTCGTCAACGCGATCCCGGACAACTGGCCAATGGGCCTGCACCTTTCCGAAGGCGCAATTCACACCGTACAGACACCCTTTGCCTACCTTGGCTACAAGACTCTCCACGGTTTCGCGAAGGAGCCTCTCAAGGGCATTCCGGAAGAATATCTTTACGACGTTGGCTGCTACGTCGATCACGAGCTGCTTGCGGATCTCGAGGGTGACAATAAGCTCCGCAGGGAAAGGATCCGCTCGGGCAAGCCGATACGCATACTTATGCCAGTCGGCGGCGCAGGCGCAGGCGGAAGCATGTTCAAGGCAATGATCGACAAGCTCATCCCCTTCATAAACGACGGCAAAGTATCGTTATACGTAAACTGCGGCGATCACAGGGCCGTTCTCGACATGCTTAAGAAATACGTCGGCGGCAGGGTCGCAAAGCAGGAATCCTTCATTAACGATTTTGACGGACTTAAAAAGCACGCAGGTGAGATAAGACTCGGCGAGTCATCGGGGATCCATTTCATATGCAGCGACGATATATTCCCCGCGGTCTATTCCACAAACATTCTCATGCCCGTCTGCGACCTTCTCGTAACAAAGCCAAGCGAACTCGTGTACTATCCTATTCCCAAGATATTCATGAAGCATATCGGAGGTCACGAGGTGTACGGAGCGATAAACGGCAGAGAGTACGGAGATTCTCTTAACGAATACCCCACGGCAAGATCCATAAACGAAATGTTCGATATCCTGGTAGAGGACCGCGACCTCATTCCGCATCTTTGCGGCAGGATAGACGAACTGAAGAAGCATGGCCGCTATAACGGCGCATACAGATGCGTAGAACTGGCAGCCGGCATAAAGTAATCAGAATTTCAGACAGTCAAACGGAAACAGCAGAAAGTAAAACAAACAGACCAAACGCAAAAAATGCCTTGCCATGTTCAGAAAGCAAGGCTTTTTTGTGACCGCGCAAGCTCCGGACCGCTGCCGGAGGAAAGAGATAAGCCGGCCCGAAAAGGCCGGCTCATCTTTGTTATATGTTATTGATAATTAATCAATAATCTTCTTTACGTCTCTTAATGATCATCGCCGCAACGATAGCTGCCATGCAGACAGTCACGAGGATAGCGTATGCGCTCATGTCGACTATACCGGTATCAGGGTTATCAACAGGTGTTGTTCCGGACTCACCGGGGATAAGCTTACGGGTCACTGCCGCATCAGCGAAATTGACCTTCTGGCCTGCCTGAGTTCTGGCTTCAACGTGCTCGATCTTTACAGAAGTTCCGGTAACGGTCTTTCCTGCGAGAACCTTGAAGGTGATCTTAGCAACGGGGCCGTTTGCGGTATTGTTCTCGGATGCGAGAGCGTCGGACCATCTGAGAGTGTAAGGCGACTTAACGGTGGGAGCGGGATCTGTGTACTTGTTGAGGAGCTTGAGGTCTTCAACCTTGGTAAGTTCGAGAACGCTCTCGTCGTAAACGATCTTAAACCTCATGGAGATGATTCCGGGGTTGTTAATGATGGAAACGTCAACGATCAGCTCGTCATCCGCACTGCCCTTCGAAGCTGTAGCTTTGTAAGCTGCGCCGGAAGGATCTGTTCCCTCAACGGGAATGTTTGCGATGACTGCGGGAACCTCAACAGGCTCTGCCGTGGGCTCGGGCTCAGCTGTAGGCTCAGCTGTAGGCTCTGCTGTGGGCTCTGCTGTGGGCTCACCGCCGGGCTCGTTCGTAGGCTGAGGATCTGATCCGCCGGAAACTGTCAAACTGGCGTTTGCGAAAGCAACCTTCTGACCGTTAAGGTCTCTGGCTTCTTTGTGCTCTACGCGAACAGCGCCTTCTGCGGAAACTGTCTTACCGGATTTAACAGTGAAGTTCAGTGTAACAACGTCACCGTCGGATGTGTTATTCTCTGCAGCAAGAGCATCAGCCCATCTGAGCAGGAATGAACTCTCATTTCCGAGGGTGGACGGAGGTGTGGTAAATCCGTTGAAAAGGCCAGTGTCTTCTACACCGGTGTTCTTGATCTCGAGAGCATCCGCATCAAAGAAAACGGTAAATCTGAGAGAAATGATTCCCGGGTTGTTCTTAATGCCGACTTTAACGGTGAGCTTATCACCGCTCACTGATCCTTCGAGAGTGTATGCCGGATCTTCCGCCGCAAATGACATCACAGAAAGAACTGAGAATATCAAAGCAAGTGAAAGAAAGATAGCAAGTAATTTCTTCATATTTTTTATCCTCCTTAAGATGCTTGAAGATTATATCAAACATAAACACGGCTATTATACCAGTTGTTTATGCGGATTGCAACACCTTTCTTGATTTTTCTTAAAATAAAATACGGCGGCCTGTCAGAGCGTATTGTCGCGGAAGCCCTTGCCCATTATCTCATTGGTTTTTGAGATGATAACGAAGGCGCCTGCGTCGATCTCCTTGACTCTTTTGCGGAGCCTGAGAGCTTCCGACAGCTTGCAGACGGTAAGGATTATAGTCCTGTCGTCGCCCGTGTATACGCCCTTTCCTTCGAAGACCGTGGCGCTGTGATGAAGGTCGTCCGTTATGTATTTGAACATTTCCTCCGGCTTCGTGGTGATGATGAAGAAGGATTTGCACATGTTCATTGAATCAAGGACGTCGTCCACGACAAACACTTTGGCGAACAGGCCCAGCATCGCGAACAGTCCGGTTTTGACGTCGTATACAAAAAAAGTCGACGCGGCGATCAGGCAGTCCGTTATCAGAAGCGCCTGACCCACATTCAGGGAAGTCTTTTTCTTCAAGATCAAAGCGACGATATCCGTGCCACCCGACGAGGCCCTGCACCTGAAGATCACGGCTGCGCCGATGCCCGTCAGCAGGACCGCATAGGCAAGCTCCAGCACCGGATAAGGCGTAAGCGGCCCCTCCAGCGGTACGAGCCACTCAAAAAGCATATTCTCCAGGGAAAGCATCAGCGAGCAGTAGATTGTAAGCAAGCCGCACTCTTTGCCCAGAAATATCAGTCCCAGTATCAGGAGAAGCACGTTGATGACCAGCATGCAGAGCCCCTGAGAGACGACCGGGAACAGCTTTGCCAATACGATGGATATGCCGCTGACGCCGCCGGTGGCAAATCCGTTGGGGGTTTTAAAAAAATATATTCCGACGGACATCAGAAGGATGCCCAGATTCAGGATAAGAAAATATTTGACCTTTTCAAAAAAGTTCTTCTTAGTCATTGACGATCCGTCCTTGGAGCCTTTTCCGTGATCCCGCGCCCTTCAGAAAGTTGCAGAGGCGGCACGTACACCAGCGGATTGTATCACATCTGTCTGTAATATGCCAGGAAATCCCTCAGTTTTTCCATGGCGTCCTCAAGGATCTCCACTCTCGGCAGGAAAACGACTCTGAAATGATCGGGTTCGTTCCAGTTGAAGCCTTTTCCGTTAATGATAAGAATTTTCTTTTCGCGCAGCAGATCTAAGGCAAACCTTTCGTCATTGGTTATGTTGAATTTCTTCACGTCGATCTTCGGGAAGATGTAAAACGCCGCCCTTGGCTTCACGGCGGTGATGCCCGGTATGTCGTTCAGAGCCTTGTAAACGAAGTCTCTCTGCTCGCAGAGGCGGCCTCCGGGTACCACGTAGGTCTTGACGCTCTGATAGCCCCATAGCGCCGTCTGTACGACGGACTGGGCGGGGACGTTTGAGCAAAGACGCATATTGGCAAGCATATTGAGCCCCTGAATGTAGTCTTTTGCCACAGATTTATTGCCGGAAAGGACCATCCATCCTATTCTGAAGCCTGCGATCATATGGGATTTCGAAAGTCCGCTGAAGGTCACGCAGAAGAGATCCGGGGCAAGGGAAGCCGTCGACACATGCTCCAGCCCGTCCATGATAAGTCTGTCGTATATTTCATCCGAGAATATGATCAGCTGGTTCTGACGGGCCACCTCCACGATCTGCTCAAGCACCTCCCTGGTGTAGAGCGCGCCTGTGGGGTTGTTCGGGTTGATTATAACGATGGCTTTTGTTCTTTTCGTCACGAGCCTCTTTATTTCGGCAATGTCGGGGTACCAGTCCGCCTGCTCGTCGCATCTGTAGTGAACGGCTTTTCCTCCCGCCAATGTGACGCACGCGGTCCACAAGGGATAGTCGGGGGACGGAATGAGGACCTCGTCGCCGGAGTCAAGGAGCGCCTGCATCGACAAATTGATAAGCTCGCTGACGCCGTTGCCCGTGTATATGTCGTCCATGGTCACGTTGGGCAGGTTCTTGATCTGGTAATACTGCATTATCGCTTTTCTGGCGGAGAACAGCCCTTTTGAGTCGGAATAGCCCTCGCATTCCGTCAGCTGGCGCCTCATATCGTAAATAACTTCGTCAGGTGTGCGGAATCCGAAAGGAGCGGGGTTCCCTATGTTCAGCTTGAGAACGTTAGTGCCCTCGCTTTCCATTCTGGCGGCCTCCTCGACAACGGGACCTCTTACGTCGTAGAGAACGTTGTCAAGCTTGGCGGATTTGCGGAAGAACCTCACTCCGCCCTCGCCGCCGAGATCCGCAATGTCTCCCTCCGCGTCTTCGGTGGACAAAAAACAGTCCGCGTCGGTTCCGAATACCGACGCCAAAAATTCAAGAGTGTCCCGTCTCGGCACCGTTTTGCCGGACAGGTACTGTGACAGCTGACTTTTCCCGAGCTTGAACCCGCGCTCATCAGCGATCCTGATCAGATCGATCTGTTTCAATCCGTTGCGTTCAAGCAGACCGTTTAGTTTTTTTGAAAAATTTGAACTTTCCATAAATAACCCCCCGCAAGGAACTGTTTCGGGGGGATTTTAGCACTTTGACAGTCATTGTGCAAATATTTTTTAACATTTTGTTGAACTTGTTCATTTATGAAATTGAACATTATGCAACTTTGGTAAATCACGTTTATTTTCCGGAGGTGTTCAGCTTTACAAATTCACCGAGTTTCGTGCCCGCTTCCCTTCCGAGCCGTTCAAGTCCCTTTGCACTGAAATGGCCTCCTATGAGCGGATGCATCATATCAGGCTCGTTGCCCATGGTCCCGGCGCTTTCCGTAAGCATCAGGAATCTGTCCGGGTACAGTTCCGCCGCATCCTTCTGGGCGTTTATTATTTCATCGTCGCGGCGGTCATTGGTGAATCTTCCTACTTCTATTATCCCGAATTTCGAAAGACCGATATCCTTTCTCAGATCTCCGTCCAGAACCAGAAGCTTTTTCAGATAGTCCTCTCTCGCTTTTGAAAAGATGGCGTCGCTCTCGCCCTGCAGCCAGATAAAATACACGTCTCCTGCCGACGCGTCTTTTATTTTTGCCAATGCCTTGACGGCGCTTTTTGTCTTCTTAACGATAAATTCATATCCCCGGGACCCCTTCATCCAGCATTCGATCTCCGTGCTCCCTTTGGCGGCGTGGACGGCGGCAGCGCCTCTTCCGGTCTCTTTGATGTAAGCTCTGCAGAATTCAGGCACCAGATTCGTGTGCCCGTAGCATGCCGAGCCAAGGGCGTGATCTTCAAGCCATTTCGCCGCGTCAATATGGTCGTAATACCTGTAGCCACCGGTCCCGTCGTATTTTATATCCTCGCCAACCGGATTTCTGAGCGGTTCATAACTGTCCGTCAGCATTTTGTACTCAAACGCTCCCCGCACTTCCTCATTTTCAGACAATTTGTCGCTTTGGCCCTGCATATTGCTTTGCCCGCCGAAAACAATTATATCGTAAACCATGGCCGCCTCCGTTTTTTCCTCAATTATATATTTTTTTGGATTATTATCAACCTTTATCATTCCCTATAATTCATCGTCATTCATTGTCACTCACCGTATCATTCATTTATTCATTCACTCATTATCACATTAATTCATTTTCTCCAATGAAATTCAAAAAAATCGCTTGACACCGAAGCGGAGAAATCGTAAAATACTGCTAAACGGAATATTTGTTCCGTTTAGCGGAGGACGGAATATGAGAACACTGAAAAAAGACCATCTTGAGACCGTTGAACGTTTTGTTTACGGATTTATCGATAAGAACGGCATATCCCCCACCATGGACGAGATATCGGAAGGGACCGGACTTCCCAAAACCACGGTATACAGGTATATATGCGCCCTGAAAAGCGAAGGAAAGCTGGAATCGGAGGGACACAGAA
>JAGCZO010000118.1 GCA_017959965.1 Clostridia bacterium
AACAAAGTCGCTGCAGTCAGCTGTACATTTGCGTTTGTATTTACATTTGGCATAGTTTGCACAAGGTCTTGGCAGTGATGATGTAAACTTCTTTATACGATGTTCCTTGATTTCTTTTCCTACTGTAGATTTCTCCTTTCCGATTGTGTCAGCGATTGCGGATTTGGAGGATCCGTTTCTGATCTCCGTTTCAATAATTGTGCGCTCTTCAAGGGTAAGATGTTTTCCGTATTTTGCATTTTTCATAGTTGTAACCTTCCCGCGAGAGCCGGCAGCTAATTATGCATTCTTTTCGGGGATTTGTAAAACTAAAATCAAGTAGAATTTGCCGTAAGACACAATTCCACTTTTTTTGCGCTGTAGTGGAAGTTAAGTTTTCACTTCACGCGGCTCTAAAAAACCGCTTGACATATTTTTTTAATTGTGGTACACTGCCGCCGTGTGGCCTGACAGACGAGGAAGTTTGAGATTGCTGCCATGATATTCCCGACGCGATTCACCGCTGCTTTTCCGATCAATCAGCAGCCCCGGGACGCCCGAAGGAACGTCTTGAGACAGGTAACTCAGACGGAGAATGTCCGGTTCGGAGAAACCGGGCGGCGTGTCACTGTATAGCGAAAAGCTTTTTTCTTTGTGCAGTAAAACCAGGTTGAAATCTTCCATAAGGTTGATAACTCAATTTGGATTTTTTATGGTCAAGCGATTAAAAGCCCGGTAGCGTGTACAAGGTTGCCAAAGAATGTCAATATTTGAGGAGATTAAAATGGCTAAGCAGAAATTAAGAATTAAGTTAAAATCATACGATTATCAGTTACTTGATCAGTCGGCGCAGAAGATCGTTGATACGGCCCGCAGGACCGGTTCACAGGTCTCGGGACCCATTCCGCTTCCCACGGAAAAAGAGGTCGTTACCATCTTAAGAGCCGTACACAAGTACAAGGATGCCAGAGAGCAGTTTGAGCTTCGCACGCACAAGAGACTTATCGACGTTGTCATGCCTTCCAAGGCCACCGTTGACGCTCTTATGAAGCTTGACATTCCCGCCGGAATCGATATCGAGATGAGCGTTAAGCACTGATCGTCATTGCTTAACGATTTTTGCCGCGTACCGGATCGTCCCATAGATGCGGAATCGCGGGTGTTGCCGAGCCCCAAAGGGCCGGCAGGTCATGTTCGGGATGGCCGAACCAATAACCATAGGAGGTAAGACATGGAGAAATTTGTATTGGGAACAAAAGTCGGAATGACGCAGATCTTCTCGGACGACGGCACTTGCACGCCGGTCACCGTTGTATTGGCGGGACCCTGCAAGGTCATCCAGAAGAAAACCGTGGAGTCCGACGGTTATGAAGCTGTAAAGATAGGCTTTGAGCAGTGCGATCTGAAAAAACTGAACAAGCCTGAGGCAGGTGTGTTTCAGAAGATCAGCCTTGATTACGGCTACAAGTATCTTGCGGAATTCAAGCCCGCCAGCATAGACGGATACGAGGTCGGAAGCGACATCGACGTCAGTGTGTTTGCGGACGGAGACGCGGTTGACGTCAGCGGCATTTCCAAGGGAAAAGGCTTCGCCGGCGCCATCAAGAGACACGGTCAGAAGATCGGACCTAAGAGCCACGGTTCAAAGTACCACAGAGGCGTAGGTTCAATGGGACCCAACTCGGATCCGGGACGTGTTCTTCCCGGCAAGAAAATGCCCGGCCACATGGGAAGCGAGAGAGTAACGGTGCAGAACCTTAAGATAGTCAAGGTCGACGCCGAGAGAAATCTTCTCCTTATCAAGGGCGCTGTTCCGGGACCCAAAGGCAGTCTGCTTGAGATAACGGATTCCGTTAAGGCTTGATAGGAGGTAGTAACAATGGCAACTGCAAAAGTTTACAACATGTCCGGCGACTTCATCGAAGAGATCGCTCTGGACGATAACGTTTTCGGCATCGAGCCTAACACCTCTGCTGTTCACACAGTTGTGGTAAATACGCTGGCCAACAGACGCCAGGGTACACAGTCCGCCAAGACCAAGAGTGAGGTCAGCGGCGGCGGCAAGAAGCCTTACAGACAGAAGGGCACCGGCCGTGCGCGCCAGGGCTCCATCAGATCTGCGCAGTGGATCCACGGCGGAATCATTTTCGCGCCGAAGCCCAGAAGCTACAGATTCACGGTTAACAAAAAGGTCAGAAGGCTTGCCACTCTTTCGGTTCTTTCCGCGAGAGCTGCCGAAGAGGCGATCCTTGTGCTGGACCAGCTCAGTCTCAGTGAGATCAAGACCAAAAAGGTCGTTGAGCTTATGAAGGCCCTCAAGGTCGATACCAGCGCGCTCATCGTTACAGCCGAGCCTGACAGTATTCTGGTTAAGTCCGCTAACAACATTCCCAACGTCGGCACTTCCTTCGTCGGCACGCTGAATGTTTATGAGGTTCTTCGCCACGAGAAGCTGATCCTTACCAAGGACGCTCTTTCCAAATTGACGGAGGTGCTGGCATGAAAGATTATGAAGTTATAATTCGTCCGCATATCACGGAGAAAACGACTGCGGAGGCCGCTATGGGCAAGTATTCGTTCATAGTAGACCGCAAGGCAACCAAGATCGACGTCAAAAAGGCAGTCGAGAATCTTTTCAACGTTAAGGTTCTTTCCGTCAACACCATCAGCTATGACGGCAAGAAAAAGACGCGCAGACAGAATTCCGGCGTGGTCGTCGGCTACACGGCAGCTTACAAGAAGGCTATCGTAAAGATCGACACAGACCCGAAGGACGTCACCTACCTTGAAAAAGGCGGCAAGGTCGTCAAGTCTGCCAGGAAGTACAAAGGCTCCATCGAGGAGTTCGGCGTACAGTAATGCGGGAGGAATGAACAATGGGAATTAAAAAATACAATCCTACGACCCCCGGCAGAAGAGGAATGACAGTATCCGACTTTTCCGAGATCACCGGAAAGAGCGAGGTCAAGTCACTTCTTGCACCGGTCAAAAAGCACGCCGGACGCAACTCCTACGGTAAGATTACCGTCAGACATCAGGGCGGCGGCGCCAAGAGAAAATACAGAATAATAGATTTCAAGAGGACTAAGGAACTGCCTGCAAAGGTGGCTGCCATCGAGTACGACCCCAACAGAAGCGCCAACATCGCGCTCCTCAATTACGTCGACGGCACCAAGGCTTACATTCTTCAGCCCGAAGGTCTTAAGGTAGGCGATACGGTGGTATCCGGCGCAGGCGCCGATATCAAGCCCGGCAATGCTCTCCCGCTCGAAAACATCCCGCTGGGTACTCTGGTGCACAACGTGGAGATGAAGCCCGGCAAGGGCGGACAGCTGGCAAGATCTGCCGGCGTTTACGCTCAGCTGATGGCCAAGGAGAACGGCTTTGCGCAGCTCCGTCTCGGCTCCGGCGAGGTCCGCATGATCCCGCTTAACTGCAAGGCCACCATCGGCACCGTCGGCAATGCGGAGCATGAGAACATCAAGATCGGTAAAGCCGGCCGCAAGAGATGGATGGGCGTCAGGCCTACGGTTCGCGGTGTTGTTATGAACCCCTGCGATCACCCCCACGGCGGCGGCGAAGGCAAATCTCCTGTGGGTATGCCCAGCCCTGTTACCCCTTGGGGTAAGCCGGCTCTCGGTTACAAGACCCGTAAGAAGAATAAAGCTTCTAACAAGTACATAGTCAGAAGAAGAAATTCTAAGTAATCAATGGAGGACAAATCATGAGTAGATCTTTGAAAAAAGGACCGTTCGTTGATAAAAAGCTGCTCGCCAGAATCGAAGCAATGAACGCCAAAAATGAAAAAGTTGTTATTAAGACATGGTCAAGAGCTTCCACGATTTTCCCCCAGATGGTCGGACACACGATAGCTGTTCACGACGGAAGGAAACATGTGCCCGTTTACATTAACGAGGAAATGGTTGGCCATAAGCTTGGCGAATTCGCCATTACCAGAACGTTCCGCGGACACGCCAAGAGCGAAAAGTCCAGCGGCGTGAAGCGCTGATGAAGGGAGGCTGTTAAAAGTGGGACGCAGAAAATTCACTGAAGAAGAGCTTCTCGCAAAGCGTGAAGAGCTCATCGAGTTATACACAAAACCGACACCCAAGAGCCGCAAGCCCTTCGTTCTGACCAAGAGAGAGCGCAAATTCCTGGGCATCGGCAGAGACCAGGGCAAGGCGACGCTTAGATTCGCAGGCGTTGCACCCCGCAAGGTCAAGATCGTGCTCGACCTCATTAAGGGCAAATCTCTTGACGAGGCATACGCGATAGTCCGCTATACGCCCAAGGCCGCTTCCGAGAGCATTTACAAGCTTCTCCGGTCCGCCGAGGCGAACGCCGTCAACAATTTCGGCCTCAGCCCCGACAAGCTTTACGTAGCGGAAGCTTTCGCAAACGCAGGTTCGATCCTTAAGAGAATGCAGCCCGTATCGAGAGGCCGCGGCAACAGGATCAACAAGAGAACGAGTCACATTACCGTTGTGGTCAAAGAGAGAAATGAAGAGGAGGCATAAAGATGGGACAGAAAGTTAATCCTCACGGACTGAGAGTCGGAATTATCAAGGATTGGGATTCCAAGTGGTATGCCAACAAAAAGGAATACTCCGCATATCTCGTTGAAGACAAAAAGGTAAGAGATTTCGTTAAGAAAAAGTACTACGACGCAGGTGTGTCGAAGATAAGACTTGAGAGACAGGGCAACAAGCTCACCATCAACGTCGACGTTGCCAAGCCCGGTATGGTCATCGGCCAGAAGGGCGCCAACAAGCAGGCTCTTGTCGAGGAGCTCAAAAAGTTCACCGGCCGCGACGTTATCGTCAACGTGTTCGAGGTCAAGCAGAGAGACCTTTCCGCGCAGCTTTGCGCAGAGGACATCGCTCTCCAGCTCGAGAAGCGCGTTGCGTTCAGAAGAGCCATGAAGCAGGTCATGAGCAGAGCCATGAAGGCCGGCGCCCTCGGTATCAAGACAGCTTGCGCGGGACGTCTCGGCGGCGCCGAAATCGCCCGTACAGAGCATTATCACGAAGGCACCATTCCGCTTCAGACCTTAAGAGCTGACATCGATTACGGCTTCGCGGAGGCTAACACCACCTACGGCAAGATCGGCGTCAAGGTCTGGATCTACAAGGGCGAGGTTCTTCCCGCGCCGAAGAAAAATCCCGAAGGAGGCGCAAACTAATGTTACTTCCAAAGAGAGTTAAACACAGAAAACAGCAGAGAGGCAGAATGACCGGCCGTGCTTATCGCGGCAACAAGGTTTCCTACGGCGAGTTCGGCCTCCAGGCAACAGAGTGCGGATGGATCACCGGCAACCAGATAGAGGCTGCACGTATCGCCATCAACCGCTGCATCAAGAGGGGCGGTAAGGTCTGGATCAAGATATTCCCCGACAAGCCCGTCACCAAGAAGCCGGCCGAGACCCGAATGGGTTCCGGTAAGGGTTCCCCCGAGTACTGGGTAGCAGTGGTCAAGCCCGACAGAGTTCTTTTCGAGATCGCGGGCGTTGATGAAGCCGCCGCCAGAGAAGCCTTAAGGCTTGCGTCGCACAAGCTTCCGGTCAAGTGCAAGTTCATTGCGCGTGAGACCGAGACGGCGAGCGCTGAAAGTGAGGTATGATCATGAAGGCAAAAGAATACAACGAAAAACTGTCCGGAATGACCCTTGAGGAGCTCCAGGCAGAGGAAGACGCTCTTAAGAACCAGCTTTTTAAGCTTCGCTTCCGCCAGGCAACAACTTATATGGACAACCCTCTTCAGATCAGGCTTTTAAAGCGCGATATAGCAAGAGTGAAGACCGCAATCTCAATAAAGAGCAAGGCTTAAGAAGGAGGTAGATGATTGTGTCAGAGAGAAATTTAAGAAAGACACGCGTCGGCAAGGTCGTCAGCGACAAGATGGATAAAACGATCGTTGTGGCAGTGGTCGACAGCGTAAAGCATCCCCTTTACAAGAAGATCGTCAAGACTACTTACAAGCTTAAGGCTCACGACGAGAACAACGAAGCCGGCATAGGTGATACCGTGCAGGTGATGGAGACCAGACCGCTCAGCAAGGACAAGCGCTGGAGACTGGTTCAGATCATCGAAAAGGCGAAGTAATTTTAAGGAGGTTTCGTAATGATACAGGTACAAACAAGACTTAAGGTTGCTGACAACACCGGTGCCAAGGAACTCATGTGCATTAAGGTTATCGGCGGTAGCAGAAGAAGATATGCTAACATCGGCGATACCATAGTTTGCTCCGTTAAGAACGCAGCTCCCGGCGGAATGGTCAAAAAAGGCGACGTGGTAAAATGCGTCGTGGTCAGGACCAGGAGAGGCGTCAGAAGAAACGACGGTACGTACATCAGATTCGATGAAAACGCCGCTGTTCTCATCAAGGAAGACCAGACCCCCCGCGGGACCCGTATTTTCGGGCCTGTGGCAAGGGAGCTCAGAGACAAGGATTATATGAAGATCGTGTCTCTTGCCCCTGAGGTTCTTTAATGTGGAGGTGTTACAATGGCAAGCTTAAACATTAAAAAAGGCGACACCGTGCTCATCATCACCGGCGAGGACGCCGGCAAGAAGGGCAAAGTCCTTAAGGTGATTCCCGAGACGCAGAGAGTCGTAGTCGAAGGCAGAAACAAGGTTACGAAGCACAGAAAGCCCCGTAACCAGAGAGACAGCGGCGGTATTGTCGAGCAGGAGGCTTCGATCCACGTTTCCAACGTGATGGTCGTCTGCCCCAAGTGCGGCAAGGCCACCAGAACAGGCATCAAACTTACGGGCGACAAGTCCAAGAAGGTCCGTGTCTGCAAGGAGTGCGGCGCCGAGATTCCCACCGCCGACGATACGAAATGATCCCGCATGGAGGTATAGATAATGTTAAGACTTAAAGAAAAATACATTAACGAAGTAGCTCCGGCAATGCAGGAGAAATTCGGATACAAGAACGTTATGGAGATACCGAAGCTCGTAAAGATCGTGGTCAACATGGGTCTGGGCGAGATTCGCGAAAATCCCAAGGCCATTGAGTCCGCCGTTGCGGATCTGAAGACCATCACGGGTCAGGCGCCTATCGTAACCAAGGCCAAAAAGTCCATCGCCGCTTTCAAGCTGAGAGAGGGCATGCAGATCGGCTGCAAGGTTACGCTCCGTGAAGACAAAATGTACGCCTTCGCCGATAAGCTTTTCAATATCGCGCTTCCGCGTATCAGAGACTTCCACGGTGTGCCGGGCAACTCCTTCGACGGCAGAGGCAACTACGCTCTGGGTATCAGAGAGCAGCTGATCTTCCCCGAGATCGAGTACGATAAGGTTGACAGAGTCAGAGGCATGGACATCGTTTTCGTAACGACGGCGAAGACTGACGAAGAGGCGAAAGCGCTTCTCGGTCTCATGGGAATTCCCTTTGAGAAATAAGGAGGTCGACAAAAATGGCTAAAACTTCAATGAAAATCAAACAGCAGAGAGAGCCTAAGTTCAGCACAAGAGCTTACACAAGATGCCAGATTTGCGGACGTCCTCACTCTTATATGAGGAAATACGGTATCTGCCGTATCTGCTTCAGAGAGCTCGCATACAAGGGCCAGATCCCCGGCGTCAAGAAAGCCAGTTGGTAATAAGGGAGGAATGAGAAATGCAAATTACAGACGTTGTAGCTGATATGCTTACCCGCATCAGAAACGCAGGTGCCGCAAAGCACGTTTCCGTTGATATTCCCGCTTCCAACGTTAAGAAGGCCATCGCGGAGATCCTTGTTTCCGAGGGTTACGTGAGAAACTTCGAGGTCATCGACGACGGCAAGCAGGGCGTTATCAGAATCACTCTCAAGTATACTTCCAACAAGCGCTTCGCGATCTCCGGCATCAAGAGGATCTCCAAGCCCGGTCTCAGAGTTTACGCTTCCAAGACCGAGCTGCCGAGGGTTCTTAACGGTCTCGGTATCGCCATCATCTCCACGTCCAAGGGCATCGTCACGGACAAGAAAGCCAGAGAGCTTGGCCTGGGCGGAGAAGTAATGGCATTCGTTTGGTAAAAGTTTGGTAACGGTTTGGTAACAGTTTGTTAAAAACGGTTAAAAATCAGCTTCGGCTGAGGAACGTTTTCCCGGTGCGGGCAAAATACGCGCCGGGATGGACAATATCTGAAATGGACCGCGGCATGCGGTGCGGCACGTGCGTTGCGGCATGCAGTGCGGCATGCGGTTCGGAATTTTAAGATTGGAGGAAATATATGTCCAGAATAGGAAAGAAGCCGGTTGCGATTCCTGTCGGCGTCACCGTCAAGATTGATGACGGCAATGTCGTGACGGTAAAAGGACCTAACGGTGAGCTCACTGAGAAATTCAGCACCCGCCTCACCATCAAGGTCGAGGGAGCGGAAGTCATTGTTGAGAGAAGCTCCGACGATAAGTTTGACAGAAGCCTTCACGGCCTCACCCGCTCGCTCATCCAGAACATGGTGGACGGCGTCACGAAGGGCTTTACGAAGACTCTCGAAATCAACGGCGTAGGTTACAGGGCCGCCAAGAACGGTAGCACTCTCGTGCTCAACGTGGGCTTCTCCCACCAGGTCGAGATGCAGGAGCCCGAAGGCGTGACCGTTGAGGTACCCGCCCAGACCAAGATCGTCGTCAAGGGCGCTGACAAGCAGGCCGTAGGCGAATTTGCAGCCAAGATCCGCGCAGTACGCAAGCCCGAGCCTTACAAGGGCAAAGGTATTAAGTACGATTACGAGGTCGTAAGGCGCAAAGAAGGCAAGACGGGCGCTAAGAAGTAAGAAAGGAGAGTGGCTTAAATGATCAAAAAAATCGACAAAAACAAGGTTCGTCAGAGAAGACATTTACGCGTACGGAAAAAGATTTCCGGCACCCCTGAGCGGCCGAGGCTGAACGTTTACAGAAGCACCACCAACATTTATGCTCAGGTGATCGACGACGTAGCCGGCAATACTCTCGTTTCTGCATCCACGCTCGACAAGGCTGTCAAAGCCGAGACCGATAACGGCGGAAATATCGCCGCCGCTAAGCTGGTAGGCAAGCTTGTAGCGGAGAGAGCTCTCGAGAAGGGCATTAAAGAGGTTGTTTTCGACCGCGGCGGATATCCTTACCACGGTCGCGTACAGGCACTTGCTGACGCTGCGCGCGAAGCCGGCCTTGATTTCTGATACCGGAGGAGAAACTGACATGGAACGTAATGAACGTAACAATCAAGCTAACAAGAGCGAATACACAGAGAAGCTCGTACACCTCGGCAAGGTAACCAAGGTTGTTAAGGGTGGTAAGAACATGAGATGGAACGCCCTAGTGGTGGTCGGCGACGAGAACGGCCACGTGGGCGCCGGAATGGGCAAGGCTGCCGAGGTTCCGGATGCGGTCAGAAAAGCTGTTGCCGCTGCCAAAAAGAATATGATCACCGTGCCCATGGTGGGAACCACCATCCCCCACGAGATCATCGGAACTTATGGCGCAGGCACCGTTCTCCTGAAGCCCGCGGGCAAGGGTACCGGTGTTATCGCAGGCGGAGCTGCCCGTGCGGTGGTTGAGCTTGCCGGCATCAAGGATATCAGGACCAAATCCTTAAGATCCAACAACCCCGGCAACGTCGTCATGGCCACAATGGACGCTCTCAGAAGCCTTGTGACGGTTGACGACGTAGCAGCTGTTCGCGGTAAGAACGCCGATGAAATTCTTTAACGGAGGGTAATGAAATGTATAAGATTACACTCATAAGAAGCATTTACGGTATCAAGGAGAATCAGCGCGCTACCATTAAGGCTCTGGGCCTTTCGAAGATCGGCCACACGGTCGAGAAGCCCGTCAACGATCAGATCAAGGGCATGCTGAGAGTAGTTAATCACCTGGTAAAGGTTGAAGAAATTTAAGGAGGACAAAAATTATGAAGCTTAATGATTTAAGTCCTAGCGAGGGCTCCAAAAAGGCTCCTTTCAGAAAAGGCCAGGGCCACGGAAGCGGAAACGGCAAGACTGCCGGCCGCGGACACAAGGGTCAGAAGGCCCGCTCCGGCGGCGGTGTCAGACCGGGCTTTGAAGGCGGCCAGACTCCTCTTTACAGGAGAATGCCCAAGAGAGGATTCAACAACAAGATTTTTGCCGCTCACTATGCAGAGGTTAACATCGGCAGCCTGAATTGCTTTGACGACGGCGCTGTCGTAGACGCGGTTGCTCTTATCGAGGCCGGCATCATCAAGAATGAGCTGGACGGAATAAGCGTGCTCGGAAGCGGCAAGCTCGAAAAGAAGCTCACCGTTAAGGCGACCAGATTCTCGAAGGCCGCTGCGGCTAAGATAGAGGATCTGGGAGGAAAGGCAGAGGTGATCTGATGGGCCTTCTGAATATCGTTGTAAAATCGTTTAAAGAGCCTTCCATCAGAAAAAAGATTCTGATGACATTGCTGCTCATCCTGATCTTCAGGGTCGGCTGCTTTATCCCGGTTCCGGGACTCGCAAGCGGTGCGCTTGACGGTCTCGCCGGCTCAGGTCTTTTCAGCTTTATGGATCTGATCGGCGGCGGCGCCATGTCCAACGTTTCGCTTTTCGCGATGGGTATCTCGCCGTACATCAACGCTTCGATCATCATCCAGCTGCTCACCGTAGCCATACCGGCCTTTGAGAAATGGCAGAAGGAAGGCCCCGAGGGCAGAAAGCGCCTTTCCAAGATCACGAAGTACACTGCTGTCGGTCTGGGACTCTTCCAGGCTATAATGCTTTACATCAATATGCGTAACAGCGGCGGCAGCTACTTCTCCACGGATTTCGGAACAGGCTTTATGGCTACCGCTATGGTATTCCTCTTCGTCGTCATCTCCTTTGTGGCAGGTACCAGCTTCCTTACGTGGCTGGGCGACAAGATCACCGAGGTGGGCATCGGCAACGGTATCTCCATGCTGATCTTTGCGGGTATCATCGCGAGAGCGCCTGTGTGGATAGGCAACATCTTCTCCATCGCCATCACCGGCGGTGTAAAGAACAATGACAACACCGTTACCACCGTGGCGGATCCGCTCTACCTCAGAATTCCGCTGGTAGTGGCAGTCGTGCTGGTATTCCTGGTCGTCATCGTGGCGGTTGTCTGGATGGAAGCAGGCGAGAGAAGGCTCGGCGTGGTTTATTCACAGAGAGTCGTAGGGCGCAAGATCATGGGCGGCCAGAAGAGCTACATTCCTCTCAAGGTCAACTCCGCGGGCGTGCTCCCGATCATCTTCGCAATGTCGCTGCTGCAGTTCCCCGTAACCATCGCCTCGCTCATCAAGGCCAACGGCAAGGTTGCGAACGCGCTCAATGATTTCAACGGAACCTGGTGGTACATACTGATCTACGCCGTTCTCATCGTGGCGTTTACGTTCTTCTACAATATGGTCTACTTCGACCCCAAGGAGTACGCAAACAACCTCATCAACAACGGCGGACAGCTTACCGAGATCAAGACCAACAGCCGCAAGGTGACTGCCGAGTACATCGGCAAGATCCAGCACAGGCTCACCTGGTTCGGGTCCATGTTCCTGGCGATACTCGCGACACTGCCCAGCATTCTCGGCAAGGTCTGCGATTACATTCCCGGAATCAATGCGGGAAGCCTCGAGCTCTGGCTCGGCGGTACGTCGATCCTCATCATGGTCGGTGTTGCGCTTGAGACGATCAATACCCTCGAAGCCCAGCTTATGATGAGACATTATAAGAGCGGCAAGGGTGGATTCCTTAAGAGATAATTTGTTATATTTAACCGGCGCCGTACGGGACACCTTCGGGAAAGCCCGTAAGGCGCCGTCTTTGCCCCTTTAAAACCGCCGCCCGTGAGGACGGCAGACAGACAGCAGACAGCGGACAGACCGCGGCTGACACGCGGCTGACACGCAGCTGAAGTTGTCGGCGGACGTTGGAAGGTCTGCGGCGGACGTTGGCAAACCTGCGGCGGACGTTGGCAAACCTGCGGCGGACGCCGGAAAGCCCGCGGCGGACGTTGGCGGAAGCTGTTTGGGGCACACAAAAGAAGGAGAATATAGTGCTTAATATGATGCTGTTGGGCGCCCCCGGCGCCGGCAAGGGGACACAGGCGGTTCGCCTTGCGGAAATACTCGGGATACCTCACATTTCCACCGGAGACATTTTCCGGGCAAATATCAAGAACGGAACGGAGCTGGGAAAGCTTGCCGAGTCTTATATTTCGAAGGGCCTTCTGGTGCCGGACGAGGTGACCGTGAGAATTGTCGAGGACAGACTTCTTCAGGATGACTGCAATGAAGGCGTGATACTGGACGGATTCCCCAGGACGATTGCTCAGGCTGAGATGCTGGACGCATTCCTTGAGGGTATCGGCAGAAGGCTCGACGTCGTGATCAATATCGAGATCGATGAGCAGGAGATCATTCAGAGGCTTTCGCAGAGACGCGTCTGCCCGGAGTGCAAGGCCACCTACCACATGGATTACGATCCGCCGCTGGACGGGGATACCTGCAAAAACTGCGGCGCCAAGGTCATTATCCGCAAGGATGACGAGCCTGAGGTGATCGAGAAGAGACTCAAGGAGTATCACGATCAGACCGAGCCCCTTATCGAGTACTACACGGCCAGGGGAATTCTCAAAAATTCCGAGAGCTGCAACGGTAAGCAGAGGTCGCTTGAGAACACTCTCAAGGTTCTGATAATGAGATAAAGAATGATCTATAAAAAATCGCAGTATGAAATTGATATGATGAAGGCCGCGGGAAGTATTCTCGCGGAGCTTCTCGAACGTCTTCCGGAAATTATCGAGCCCGGTATTACGACAAAGGCGCTTGACAAATTTGCTGAAGATGTTATAATTAAGAATGGTGCGCTTCCGTCCTTTAAGGGCCAGCCGGGCTTTTATGGAGCTCCTAAATTCCCCGCAAGTGTGTGTGCGTCGGTGAATGACGAGGTTATCCATGGAATACCCGGACACCGTATTTTGAAAAACGGCGACATCGTTTCCATCGACGTCGGGTGCTCTTATAAAGGTTATCAGGGAGATGCGGCCCGCACTTACGTTGTGGGAGAGTGCAGCGACGAAGCATCGCGGCTGGTCACCGTCACGCGGGAATGCTTTTTTGAAGGTATCAAAAACGCCGTCCCGGGGAAACGTGTGATTGATGTATCCGGAGCTGTGCAGGATCACGCGGAGTCGAATGGTTACTCTGTGGTCCGTGAATTCACCGGTCACGGAATAGGAAGAGAGCTTCATGAGGAGCCGGAGGTTCCGAATTACAGGACCAAAATACGGGGGATCATGTTTATTCCCGGTATCGCGATCGCTGTGGAACCAATGATTTGTATAGGAAGCTGCGAGACAAAAATCGACGCTAACGGATGGACAGTGAGAACTAAAGACGGTAAGCTGTCCGCTCATTACGAGAATACGATTGTTGTCACCGACGGAGAACCCATCATAACCACGTTGATATAAGGAGGAATGAGCTTTGGCAAAAGGTGATTTTATTGAACTCGAAGGCACCGTTACTGAGGTGCTGCCCAATTGTGTATTCAAAGTTACGTTGGAAAACGGTCATGTGGTCACGTCACATATTTCAGGCAAGCTGAGAACGAATTATATCAAGATTCTTGCGGGAGACAAGGTCAAGGTACAGCTTTCTCCTTACGATCTTGATCGCGGACGAATCACGTGGCGTAAGTAATTTATTTTAGATTTTTAAACGGATGAGATTTCCGTTTGCTGGGAGGATTATTTATGAAGGTCAGACCGTCGGTTAAACCAATTTGCGACAAGTGCAAAATCATAAAGAGACACGGTAAAGTTATGGTTATTTGTGACGCTTATCCGAAGCACAAGCAAAAGCAGGGATAATTGTCATTTCTTTTGATTTTCATTTAATGATTTTTGTTGCAAATTAAAAATGTTTTTTATACAAATTGGAGGTGTATAAGATAATGGCACGTATAGCAGGTGTTGATTTACCGAGAGATAAACGTGTTGAGATCGGACTTACGTACATCTATGGCATAGGCAATACTAAAGCAAAGGAGATCCTTGCCAAGACAGGTATCAGTCCGGATACTAGAGTAAAAGATTTGACAGATGATGAGGTCAACAAGATCAGAGACGTCATCGACAGCGATTACGTAGTCGAGGGCGACGTCCGGAGAGAGGTTGCACTCAATATTAAGCGTCTTATGGAAAACGGCTCTTACAGGGGCAGAAGACATAAGGCTAAGCTTCCCGTTCGCGGACAGAGGACCAAAACCAATGCCAGGACGAGAAAAGGCCCCAGCAAGACTGTTGCCGGGAAGAAAAAATAACGGGAGGGTTTGACTATGGCTGCTAAAACAAGAAGAGTAGTTAGAGGAAAGCGCAAAGAGCGCAAGAATATTGAACACGGTCAGGCTCATATCCGTTCAAGCTTTAATAATACCATAGTTACCATCACTGACCTTGCCGGAAACGCGATTTCGTGGGCAAGCGCAGGCGGACTCGGCTTCCGCGGATCCAAAAAGAGCACGCCCTTCGCGGCTCAGTCCGCATCGGAGCAGGCCGCAAAAGCCGCTATGGAGCATGGTCTTAAGGACGTCGAGGTGTACGTGAGAGGTCCCGGCCAGGGCCGCGAAGCCGCCATCAGAGCACTTTCGGCAGCAGGTCTTTCTGTTGTGATGATCAAGGACGAGACTCCCGTTCCTCACAACGGTTGCAGACCGCCCAAGAGAAGACGTGTATAATTGGAGGTGTAGATAATTATGGCTAGATATACTGACGCATCCTGCCGCCTTTGCAGAAGAGAAGGCTGCAAGCTTTTCCTTAAGGGTGAGAAGTGCTATTCCGCTAACTGCCCCTTCGAGAAGAGAAATCAGGCCCCCGGTCAGCACGGCGCAATGCAGGCCAGAAAGAAGACTTCTGAATACGGTGTTCAGATCAGAGAAAAGCAGAAGGTTAAGAGATATTACGGCATACTCGAAAAGCAGTTCAGAAACTATTTTGAGCTTGCTTCCAAGAAAAAGGGTATCACCGGTGAAAACCTTTTGATCCTTCTTGAGAGCAGACTTGACAATGTTGTTTACCGCATGGGTCTTGGCGCTTCCAGAGCTGAAGCAAGGCAGCTTGTAAGACACGGTCACTTTACGGTCAACGGCCGGAAGGTCAATATTCCTTCCTTCAGGGTTTCCGCCGGTGACGTGGTTGAGCTTGCAGCCAAGAGCCGCGACATCAAGTGCCTGGACGATATTCTTGCGGCCACCAACGGACGCCTCGTTCCCGAATGGCTCGATTACAACAAGGATAATTTTTCAGCGAAAGTCGTAACTGCGCCGAAGCGCGAGGATATCGACTTTGAGATTAAGGAGCATTTGATCGTCGAGTTGTACAGTAAATAAGCTTTGGGTTAAAGGAGGTCTATTATGGCTGATATTGAAAGACCGAGATTGGAATGTATTAAGACTTCCGAGGACGGACGTGTCGGAACGTTCGTGGTGGAGCCTCTCGCAAAGGGACTCGGCATCACTATAGGCACATCCCTCAGAAGAATTTTGCTTTCACAATTAGAAGGCGCTGCTGCCACATCTATCGAGGTAGAGGGCGTAAGACATGAGTTTTCTACGATCGAAGGCGTCGTTGACGACGTGACCGAGATCGTGCTCAACCTTAAGAGCGTTAATTTCAAGCTTCACACCGATTCTACGCAGATCGTCCTCAGAAAGTCAGGCGAAGGCATTGTGACGGCCGGTGATCTTGAATTAAATTCCGACGTTGAGGTCTTGAATCCCGAGCAATATATCTGCACGCTGAATGATGATGCAGTACTTAATATCGTCATTAACATTAAAAAAGGCAAGGGCTGGAGAGTTGCCGATAAGAACAAAGAACCCGGCATGCCTCTCGGAACGATCCTTATCGATTCCATCTTCTCGCCTATCGAAAAGGTTAATACGACAGTTGAGAACACACTGGTTGGAAATTCTACCGATTATGAGAAGCTTACCATCGAGATAAAGACCAACGGCGCAATCACCCCTGAGGACGCCCTCAAGGAAGCCGCTCAGATTCTTATCAACAGGTTTATGCTTTTCGTCAACGGCGGAGACGCCTCTTACGAAGAGGAGGAGGTCAATCTTCCTGACGACAATGAGGTTCCCAGCGATGTGCTCAATACGCCTATTGACGAGCTCGAGCTCAACCAGAGGCCTTTGAACGCGCTCAAGAGAGCCAACGTAAACACCGTGGGCGAGCTGGTCAAGATGCCGCCCGAGGAAATCAAGAAGCTCCACAACGTAGGCGCGAAGTCAATTGACGATATCAAAGAGAAGCTTAGAAAACTGGGCATCATTTACGGCGAGTCAAACAACGACTGACAGCTATCTATTTGGAGGATAAGAACATGAGTTACAGAAAGTTGGGTCGTACCGCCGACCAGAGAAAGGCAATGCTGAGAAGTCTTGTGACTGCTCTTCTCGCGAACGGAAGAATCGTCACCACTGAGACGAGAGCCAAGGAAGTCCAGAGTATTGCAGAGAATATCATCGCCTCCGCGGTTAAAGAGGCGGACAACTTCGAGTCGAAGCAGGTTACCTTCAGCAAGGCAAAGGTCAACTCCAGGGGCAAATATATCACTATTTCCAAGAAGTCTAAGAACGGCAAGGATTACACCGTAAGAGAGAGGGAGACCAAGACCGAGCTTAGAAGAGTTGACAATCCCTCGAGGCTTGCGGCCAGAAGGAGAGCCATCTCCTACGTTTACAACATCAAGGACAAGGACGGCAAGAACGTCAAGGTCGTCAACAAGCTCTTCGACGAGATCGCTCCCAATTACAAGGAGCGCAAGGGCGGATACACCAGGATCGTGAAGATCGGGCCCCGCCGCGGAGACGCTGCGCCGATGGCGATCCTGGAGATGGTCTGATTCGGGTCTGTGATCCGGAGATCTCAGGAAGCGCAGGCCAAGGCCGGTTGAATCGGTATACAGGCTTGTTCAAAAATCGTAAGATTTACGCGTCGGAAAAGACGAAGAAAGCACCTTTTGCGGATGTGTCCGCGAAGGGTGCTCTTTTTTTGTACGACGGGTATGCCGTCGGTCTGTGGTGAAAATCCACAAGGGGCGCAGCCCTCGACGAACCCCAAAGCAACTCCCAAGGTTTACACCGTGAGGTGTAGGCGAGAGGAAGGGATAGCGAAATCGTAGCCTTACGAACAGGAACCCAATATTAAGGCGTATACGGCGGATAAGTGGGCAATGAGTCATGAAGTCCAAAAGGCAACCGTAACCCGTATGCGTAAATTGGGAAGGTAGACGAGGAAAGACCGATGACTTATCCCGTGAGGTCTCACGAGCGGAGGAGTCCGTAGTAACAACGAATCGTGAGAAGTCAGCCAAGGCCGTAGTAGTGATGAACTTCCATAACAGGAACGGAACGAAGGGCCGAACAACTCAAGCAGTCAAATAGAAATCTGTAT
>JAGCZO010000009.1 GCA_017959965.1 Clostridia bacterium
ACGACAAGGGCCCCGACGGGAACATGATCATCAACCCCGAACAGGCAATGACGGTCAGACGCATCTACGGCATGTTCCTCCAGGGCATGAGCCCCTACCGCATCAGCCGTGAGCTGGAAAGCGAGGGCATCGAGTTTTCCGAAGGCAGGACCAAGTGGTACTCCACCACCGTGATGAGCATTCTGCAGAACGAAAAATACAGAGGCGACGCTCTTCGCCAACAGACCTACGTGAAGAATTTTCTCACCAAGGAGACCGTTAAAAACAAAGGCGAACTGCAGCAGTATTACATCCACGACCACCACGAGGCCATCATCAGTCCGGAGCTTTTCGACAGAGTCCAGCTGGAGATCAAAACAAGAGGCACCGCGGAAAAGCTTCAGGGCGGCAGCCACCCTCTTTCAAAACGCGTCAAGTGCGGAGACTGCGGCGCCTGGTACGGCCTCATTCCCTGGGCGCCCAACACCAAGTACGAGAAATACGTCTGGCGCTGCAACAGGATGTACTCAAAGGAAAAGGAGAACTGCAAATGCCCCGCCATGACCGAGGATGTGCTGAAGGAAAAATACCTGGCAGCCCTCAGTGTGCTTATCTCTGACCCGTCGTTTCCAAACTCTTTTGAACACGTCAACGACGACCGTTTCAGGACCGAAGGTCTAGACGCGGAGCGAGGAGAGCTCGTAAGAGAGCTCGAAACGGTCGGAGGCGCCCTGAAGGACGCGGAAAACGGCGGACAGGAGAACGGCGAAAACAACGAAAACGTAGAGGAAACCGAAAGGTTGGAACGGCGCGCCGCCCTGGCCTCCAAACGCATTGAGAAGCTCGACGGTGAGATACTCCGAAAGAATGGGGAAAAAGAAGAACTGGCAGGTTTTATCCGGGGCCTTGCGGGCAATCCCATCGCCGACAGCTTTGACGAAAACATATGGGACTGCCTTGTTGATCACATGACCGTATACTCCAGGGAAAACGTGACGGTCACGTTTAAAGACGGCACTGAGATCCGGGTGTGACAAGGGTCTCAGCACTAAATAACAGGCGCTCCCGCGGGTCCTTTTAAGGTTTATGACCGGACCCGGGGAGCGCCTGTTGATCATATAAAAATGCGACAAAATTACGGATTCCCGTTGTTGAGAATAAAATCGGGAATGATCTTGCAGTTTGTATAAATAACGTAGTTCGTGGCGTGGGACGGCAGGATGTCGATCTTTTCGCTGCCGGTGCCTGTTTTCTGGAGCACCACAGTCACATTGACGCGGTAGTTTGCGTAGGCCCTGCCGCCGCTCTCCAGGGCGCTTCCGGTCTCAACGTCAAGGAACAGATGCGGAATGCTTATAACGCCCTCGTTGTCGGCAACGGCCGATCTGGGAACGGAAACGGAATATGACTTGCCGTCCGCGGACAAAGTCATCGTGTAGGAGGTGGAATCCTCCGTACGGGACTCTGCGTGGGTAATATAGTCGGCAATCGGGAGCGCCGGACCGTAGGTTCCGTCCGCCTGTTTCTGCGAAAGATCGATCATGACTTTGGCGTAGGTGTAATCGCCAATGCGGTCTACCACAGGCGTCGCGTCCAGTATGGGCAATAGCTCGATGGTGGACGACGTAAAGGTCTCGACAGCCTCCAGGGGATCAAACGGATTCAGCGCGTTTATTCCGAGAGGCGTATAGTCTCCTATGCGGTCGCCAATGGGCGCCACCTCAAGCGAAGCACGCTCAGGCGGACGGTCGATGTGGTACGAGTTGCCCGTAGTGTCGTTGCCCTTTACGGTGTTCTTGCTGTAGGTGGTTCCTGTCGTGTTATATGCCAGGTTGGACGCGCCCGAAACGGTCACGCCGTCGTCGTCCGTCGGCGGAAGGTCGCCCTTTCCGGGGAACTGGTTGGGTATCTCAGCGGCGCTGTAGGTGAACACCACCGACGAGCTTATCGTGAAGGTCTTACCTGTGGCGAAGTTTCCGCTGAGGTCCTGCGTCACAAATTCCGCAAAGTTTTGTGAGGAACGTATATCAGATGAAGTGTACGTCACGGCGGCAAGAGCAGCCTCACTGTTGTATTGCAGCGTGTACGCTCCCGCAAAGGAGGGATCGCCAAGGATGACCTTTGAGACGACTCCGTTTTCCTTACGGTTCAGCTGTACAAGATAGCTCTGGTAAACGTGGACGTTCGGGTCGCTGATAAGACCCATCATCTCCGCTCTGATAGTGCCAAGAGAGTCGGAAAGACCGAACTCTGCAGAAAGATCCACGTAAAGGATCCTGTTGGAATCGCTCATGACAGTGCTTCCGTCAAAGGAGGAGCTCTCTATCACCAGATTTCCGTGGTCGAAAACTTTACCCATAACAAGCTGGATAGAACTGTCGCTGTGACCGTTGTTGGCGATCTTCGACGGGTAATCCGTCTCCGGGAAGGATGTCTGGGAAGAGATCAGGAAGGAGTGGATCAACTCGTCGTTCACTGCATTGGACTGAGTGAATACGGAAAGGTAGTATTGCTCATATCTCACTTCAGAGACCGTTATTCTATAAGTAGTTCCGGTCTCATTCTCTTCAATGTGCCTGTATCCGACTCCGTTTACCACCACCGTAGGCGTCTCTCCGGAACCGCAGACCACCATTTCGCCGCTGCTGTCGGCAACTGCCGCCAAAGTCATAAGCTCGCTGAGGTTTTGAGGTACGAAGGTATCTCCGCTGAAGGTGTAGGTTCCGCCGCTCTCAGTCATCTCAGACTTGAAGGCGCTCAGATTAAGGGTATTCCCTGTCATGGCGGACTGTTTTGTCGCATAATACGCCTTGCCGCCGTCGTTGGGATCCACAAGGACGAACACGGTCTCGTCGGGGAGATCGTCCAGAATGTCATTGGTGTTGGCGCGGTTAAACAGAAGCTTCTTCGTGTAGGTGCGCTCCACGTTTTCGCCTGCGTTGATGACCTCCTGCCACTCCTCCGCGGTACGGGTGTATTCGTACTCAAAATAGATGGTAACAGGCGTTCCGATGTTTTCAATGAGCATCTCGCCAAAGCGAGGCGTGTATACGCTTCTCAGGTAGGTGGTATCGCTCTGCTGGGCTATCCTGAAGTTGAAGGACAGGACCTTCTTTACGAACACGGGCACGTACAGATGGTACGCCACCTTGGTGGAATCCGCCGGGTCAAGGAATCTCACGTCAATGAGAGAGAACTGGGTCTTTCCGCTGTCAAAGGATGAGTTGAGCATGAAGAACTTTCCGTCGTCTCTCCTCAAGCTGGCGCCGGTGGCGGAAGCAACGAATCCGCTGCCGCTGTTGACCATGTTGTAGATCTTGATATCGAATATCGAACTGTTGTCGGTTCCGAAATCGAAGGTGGTGTTGGTAAGGAGCCGCAGGTAGCTGTTTATCATCTTGTGGGAGTCTTCCCTGGTGATGGTATCAAGCACAAGCACAGGGAAATCGGTTCCCAGGTAGGTTGGCACCTCTGACCTGAACATCACCAGCTTGCCGACGTAGGAATTGAAGGTCGCCTGGTTCGTGGGAGCCCCGCTTGCGCTCGTGTACCCTGCGTTCATTGCGTAGGCGTACCTCTTAGGAGAAGTCTCCGCAAGTATGTCGTTTATGGGAAGATCGGCAACGCTTGCCGCAACGCCGTCGCCTGTCAGCTTCACCGCGCCAATGCTATGAGAAGGATTCACGATGACGTAAGGATCCTTCAAGTCAACGTTAGTGTAGTTGTCCGCGCTTGTGCTTCCGTCGTCGATCCCGGCAAAGGCCTGGTTAGTTGTTTCACCGTTAAAATCGGCAAAAACGATATACGATGCACTTCCTCTGTTATTGCCAATGCTTCTCTCAATGGTATTGTTAGAAGTGGCGCCGTTCAAATGTACTGAAACGCCCGCCAGTTTCACATAATAGGTATCGTTTGTGTCGCGTCTGTTGCCGACAATTGAACCCGTAAGAGTCGAATTTGCGACCGCGCTGACCACGGAAGTGTCAGTGATAAAAATATTGTATCCGGTGATCTTTGATTTATAGATAGCGCCGAAAAGACCTCCCGTTCCGTTGGTGTCTTTGGAGCCGTTGGCTCTGTTATCTATAGCGCAGCTGTCAACAATATAGTTCCTTATGTTGGCAATGAACTCGATGTTCTTTCCCGGATTGGAATAACCCAGGAACGCACCCGCAGTCTGGTTTCCGGAGTTTGACGAAACGGAAGATTGGATGTTGTAATTTCTGACAACGCAATAGTCCGCGGAGAAATCTCCTTTTCCGTTATCGTTGGCTTGATCCATTTTACCGACGATGCCGCCTGCGGCCACAGAGCCTTTTATGTTAGATTTGCCTCCGAGCCCGTTTGCGCCGCCTGCATTGCCGTCCACAGTGACGTCGTTCAGCACGTAAGTGAGGCACTCATTGGTGTTTTTGTCGCTGATCCCGCTTCCGACGATACCCCCGGCATACGACGCTTCGATATTGAGATTTTCAACGCTGACGTTGGTAAAGATAACGTTTCTGTTTTTCGTTACGCCAAAGGTTCCTCCGCCATGCGTAAGCTGATTTGTTCCCTGGGCAACGAAGTAAATATGCTTTTCGTTTCCGGTCTTGCCTGAAACGGCATAGTTTGTAACGGTGGATCCCATTGCTCTGGGCTGGGAAAGTCCTACAAGACCTCCCGCGGCAAATACCCACCCTTTTTTCAGCCATTTGAGGCTTTCCAAATTGCCTTCCTCGACGGAAGCAGAGGTTGTGGTGTCTGTACACTTTATCTGGATTTCATTAACCAGAAGAGGGGTCTGTCCTCCGGATGCTCCCTGAATGCTGAACATGCCCATCAAATAGCCTACGAGTCCGCCTCCGGCCACGCCTGCTTTGACAGAGATACCTTCTGTAGACGAGCCCGTGCCGCAATTAACGATCCAGCAACGATTCGCTACGGTGTCGCCCGTAAAGCCTATCAGGCCTCCAACATATCTGGGTCCTTCAACTGAGAGACCGTCCATCACTATATCTTTTAGGTAGTAGGTTTTACCACCCGTATTGTATCCGGCAACTCCGCCTACGCTGAGGACCTCTTCAAAGTATACACTATCTGGATCTAAACCTTTCTTACTATTGTTGTTAGTAAATTTGTAAGCGCTCTGAGTTCCATCCGAAACCTTGAGAATGTCGTAATAAACACTGCCCTTTAAGGTGAAATCGTTGACGGAGTTGTCGGAGCTTGCTCCGTTCATATTCAGAATGTTGAAAAGTCCGAAGCCTGCGGTGGTCGAAGTTGCGATATATTTTTTAACGGTGTAGTGATCGTAGTCAAGGAACCGCATATTGAGAGTGATCGTCTTATTGTTTCCGTTAACTTTTTGGATCACCAAACGGACCAGATCGTTGCTGTAGTAGATGCTTCCTATGCCTCTGAAGCCTGCCGCCACGTTGCAGTTTCCGGTGATATTGATCACGCACTTTGCGCCTGAAGAGCATATGCATCTTGCGATGTAAACGTTTCCTGTCTTGTTTGTGTACGCGGAGACGATATATGGTACCTTGACCCTGTCTGCCGAATACTTGTCGGAGCTCGCAGTTGTGTAATCCTCTCCTGTGGAAGTTCCCACGGTGGAATAGTCAGAACCTGCCCTCGCGGTCGTGTGGGCAAAATATGCCTGCCAGAAACCGGTCAGAGCGTCATTATATTTCTGCTCCGTAGAAGAATTATACGTAGCCGAGGCTGCGCCGCTGTTGACGATGGCGCCAAGGATATACATTGCCTGCCCGTCGGGAACCGTTATGGTATAAGTGCCGGAACCTGTGACCGTGAGCTTGCCCGCGGAGAGCGACAGATCCGAGATAGCATAGTTCTTGTCACCGTTGGAAAAAGC
>JAGCZO010000119.1 GCA_017959965.1 Clostridia bacterium
GAGGATCCTTGCCGTATCACCGGGCCAGCTCAGCTCGTTGCTCTGTTCGTGAAACGCTTCGACCATCGGGTATTCGGCAAACAGCTTGCTTCTTGTTTCGAAGAAAGCTTTGTTGGCGTCCGAATAAACCAGGGCCGACTCCATGTCGCCAAACATATAGTCATGGGCGCTGCGGATGTCGAAGCTGATACTTCTTCCCAGCTTCTGTTCCAATTTGAGTCTCGCGACGTTGACGTTGTCATCGTAGAGATCGTACAGCAGGCTTGAAACAGGCGAAATATATTCGGAGTAGAAGTTTTTATCACCGGAGCCGTAAAGAGCCTCAACGTCGAATTTTCCCGTTTCCGCGTCGTACTGCTTCAGAAGAGCGCTTTGAAGATTCTCAAGGCGTGGTCTTATCGAGTTAATGTTGCTTTCGAGCCTTGCCTCGGCGTTTTCCAGCGAAGTCTCGTTGCTGCTCATAAGATCGATAAACAGATCGCTGTTCCCCAGCTGCTTGGCCAGGCCCATTATCGCTCCGATAAAGATCATTGACGCCGAGACCAGTATCACCAGCACTATGTAGAGCGGTTTTTTGGAGAATTTTATGAGTTCGTTAATGTAAAGGGCTTTAAATTTACGCAATTATATTACCCCCTCCCGTAATGGCGATGAACGCATCCTCAAGGCTGCTCTTATCGGCTTTCACGCTGTAAATGCCCGCGTCCCCGACGGCAAGTCTCTTGATCAGCTCGGGAACGAGCTCCTGAGGTATCGGAGCGGTAACGTTGCCGGTCTCCGCGTTGCAGGCAGCTCTCGGCTTGACCTCTCCGGTGTACACTTCGTCGAGATAGCTGTTGATGATGTCTATCGTCTTCATCGGATCCTCCACCTCGAAGGTGTAGGTGGGTTCTCCGTTCACTTTGCGGTTCAGCGCGTCCAACGAATCCTCGGCAACGATCACGCCGTTGACGATAATGGCCGCCCTGTCGCAGATATTCTGCATCTCGGCCAGCTGGTGGCTGGAGATGAGCACGCCGACGCCCTCCTTATGAGCAAGGTAAAGCAGTATGTCGCGCAGCTCCTTTATTCCCGCGGGATCAAGTCCGTTGGTGGGCTCGTCAAGGATAAGCAGCTTCGGCTTATGGAGCATGGACATCGCCAATCCGAGCCTCTGCTTCATACCGAGGGAGTACTTTTTGACCTTGTCGTTGATGCGGTTTTCAAGTCCCACCATCTTCACGACCTCGTCAATGCGCTCACTCGGTACGTTATCGTGGGTCCTGGCGTACATTTCAAGATTGAGTCTTCCGGAGAACTGCCTGTACATATCTGGGTTCTCAACGATACCGCCAACAAGGCCCATGGCTTTTTCATATTCTTTCTTAACGTCCATTCCGCAGATCGTCACGTCTCCGCCGTCGTCAGACAGGAAGCCGAGAATGACCTTGATAGCGGTGGTCTTGCCGGCGCCATTGGGACCGATAAACCCCATGACCTCGCCCGGTTTTACCCGGAGATCGATCCGGTCCAGTATTTTGCGGCGTCCGAAAAACTTTGAAACGCCTTTCACTTCAAGAACGTATTCCAAACCGATCCCTCCCTTCAGAAATAAAAGTCATTCCAGAAATTTGTGCCGTAGGACCAGCGTTCGATCTTCCACTTGCCGTCGATCTTGATCATCTGCAGGCTCATGGAGATCTGGGTATAGTAATTGGCGTCTCTGAAATCCACACTGACCTCGCAGCTCGTAAACGATTTGAAGTTGATCGAAACGGACGTCTTTGAATAATCAACGGAATCCCAGGTCTCTTTTCCGAAATGACTTGCGGCTGCCGCTCTGCTGTCGCCGCTCTGGGCGTAGTAGTCCTTAAGAGCCGCATCAAAATCGCCCACGTCGGATTTTTCTTCGCCTGTGACCTTACTGTCGATCTCGCCAACGGTCTGCGCAAAGCTGTTGAGCGTTCTTGTTATTTCCGCTTCATCCGCGTAGTTCACAGCCGTGGCTATCACCACGTAGACCACCGCCGCGCTGAGCAAAACCAGCGCGACAAGCAATCCGACATTTACTTTTTTAAATGTTCGCATCAAATCTGCCTCCTTAACCAACAGCTCCTACTTGTCTTCGCCGGAGCCGTTTTCTTCAACGGTCTGCACGTCGTTATTCTCCGTGTGCGCAAAACCGATTATTACTACGGCAATGAACCTTAAAACGTTCACGCCGAGGAGTCCCCACGTTATTCCGGCAATACCGAAATTGATGACCAGCGGCACGAGAGCCGCGATAAACACCGCCGCGTAGATCGAGTTCACGATCAGCTGATATCTTTCGTGAACGAACCTAAGAACGATGATCATCATCGTGCCGGCGACGAAATAAAAGATCTGGCCCGCATTGGCGAATATAAAGTACTGAGACGCCTCCGCATAGCTGTCGGGGTACATCCAGCCGACGAATATGTGGGACGCGACGACGCCAAGGACCGTAAACAGCACTGCCACGACAAGAGCCGTGAGCGTCACCGTTCCGAAAAACTTCTTTGTGAATTTTCCTTTGTATTTTGCGAGATATCCGATGATGACTCCGTTCAAAGGCGTCGTGAGCATCGCCACTACTTTTCCGACAAGGGTCGCAAGGTAAAAGATAGTCACCGCCTCGCCGTTCATAAAGATCCTGAGGAGGAGCTTGTCAGCCTGAAGCGCAAGTGCGTTGATCAGGTTCGTGGCAAGGAGAAACATCGTTGTTTTGAGGTTTGCTTTTGCGTCCGGACTGAGTCTGAGAGCGTTCTTCCCCTTGAAGATCTTTCCCGTGAAGGCGACAAAGGCTACCGCAAGGGATTCGCCGATCAGTATCGCGGTGACCCAGCTTGCGTCATCTCCGAGCACGCTGTACCTTATGAGAAACGATCCGCCGATGTATCCGACGGCAATTATCACGTAGTAGAGGAAAAATCTGACGTAGTTTACGTTCAGCCTGAACTCAACGTCCCCGTAATACCTGACGACGCTGACTGCAGACAGCAGAATGAACAGCAGGTTGAAAACCAAACCCTTGTTCCCGAGAATGAGGAAAGACGCGATCACCGATATGACCGTAACCGGGACCATGGAGATCAGAAGAAATACGTTGAAATCTCCGTTCGCGCCTCTGCCCTTCGTCTCGGCGACCATTCTGGCGTAATTCGCTCCGGTGCCGATGGATGCGGACAGGACCGAGACCACGGCAAGCATGGAAAGTATGTCCCCGTAGCGCTCCTCTCCGAGAGCTCTGTTTATGCCGGGGTAGAGAAGCAGCTGAATGACGCCGTTCATGGCGACAAGACCGAGAATGCTCAGCACAAGATCTCTGAGGCCCCGTATCTTTCGCCGCTTTCCGGGCTCATTTATTTCTTTCTCTTTACTGTCGCCGGATCTCATAGAAAACGTTTCCGTCCCGATATTATAATGTCAGTGGGACGGTTTGATTATACCATACCCCCTGGTTTTTTCAATCTTTAAGGGTTTGTTGTTTAAAGGTTCGTTCAATGCGTACGGGCCTGCGCGCGTCTCAAAGCTTACCCACGGTCCGTTCAAACTCGTACATCACAAGTTTTTCCAGCTCCTCGCGGGTGCCTTCGTTGTCGATGGCAACGTCCGCCAGTTCGGCATATTCACGGTTCGAAGGCTGAGCCGCTATTCTCATTTCGGCTTCCTCTTCGGTCAGCCCGTTTCTCTCCATGAGCCTCTCGATCCGCAGGTCGTCGTTGGCGCAAACGGCCCAGACCACGTCCGAGACGTCAAAGAAACCGTTTTCGACAGGCACAGGCACGTCAAGCACCACGTATTCCGCACGGCGGTTCTTCAAAAGCCTCAGTCTTCTCTTGATTTCGGCTGCCACCGCCCCGTGAACGATCCCGTTGAGCCTGATCCTGGCGCCGGCGTCCGAGAAAACGATACCTGCCAGCTTTTTCCTGTCAAGCTCGCCCGTCTCTCCGTCAACTATTTCCCCGCCGAAGGTGCTGACGATCTTTTTGAAAACAGGCGTACCCTTGCGCTGAAGCTCCTTGGAGAGAGCGTCCGCGTCAATGACTTCACAGCCCTTTTCTTTCAAAATTGCGGCCACCGCGGATTTTCCGGTGCCTGTTCCGCCTGTTATACCAAGTACGCGCATTTTCACGTTCCTCTCACGATGAACTCTTAGGCACTTGCCAAAGGGTTCGCATCTTTATTACTGCTTGCTCCACTCGTAGGATGACGACACCGACACCGGGAAACTCACGTCGAGATCCACGGCGCCTTCCATCATCTCGGTGAGAAGCTCTTTTACTTCCTCTTCTTCTTCTTTCGGGCAGTCGCAGAGCAGCTCGTCGTGCACCTGGAGCACCAGCCCGGCCTTCAGGCCTCTTCTCTCCAGTTCCCTGTCGACTCTTACCATCGCCAATTTCATTATATCCGCCGCGGCTCCCTGGATAGGCATGTTCATTGCCACTCTCTCGCCAAACTGTCTCACCGGGTACTTGGGATTGGTAAGCTCGGGCAGATACCTTCTCCTGCCCCAGGGCGTCACCGCGTAGCCCTTTTCCTTCGCGGCGGTCTTAAGCCCTTCGAGGAAGTCCTTGACGCCGGGGAATTTTCTGAAATAGCCGGAAATGTACCTTCTGGCTTCCCATACGCTCACCCCGATCTCTGCGGCAAGGCCGTACTCGCTCATGCCGTAAACTATGCCGAAGTTGACGGCTTTGGCGGCGGATCTCATTTCGTAGGTCACGTCCTCCAGCGCAACGTCGTTGACGTCGGCGGCCGTGAGAGTGTGTATATCCGTGCCGTTTCTGAAAGCGTTGACCATATTCTCGTCGCCGGACATGCAGGCAAGGAGCCTCAGTTCGATTTGAGAGTAGTCCGCGTCCACCAGGACCATATCCTCGTTTCCCGCGACGAAAGCCTTTCTGATCACTCTGCCGAGCTCGTGCCGCACCGGAATGTTCTGAAGGTTTGGCTCGCTGGAGCTGAGCCTGCCGGTGGCGGTGACGGTCTGGTTAAAGGTGGTGTAGACCTTTCCTGACTTTTCATCTATGACGTTAAGAAGCCCGTCAATGTACGTTGATTTCAGCTTCGCGTTCTGTCTGTACTCAAGTATCAGCTTCACGACCTCGTGCTGATCGGCAAGCTCTTCCAGCACCTCCTGGCCCGTTTTGTATCCCGTTTTAGTCTTGTTTTTCTTGCCGCCCGGCAGTCCCAGTTTGTCGAAAAGCACCTCGCCAAGCTGCTTCGGCGAATTAATGTTGAATTCCGTGCCGCAGAGAGAATATATCTTGCTTTTCAGATCATCGAGATTTTTCTCGTACACCCTGCCCTCTGCCCGGAGCACGTCGGCGTCGACTCTGACTCCACGGCACTCCATCTTGGCAAGGACGGTGATCATAGGTATCTCGATCTCGAAAAGAAGCATTTTCATGCCGTCACGCTCTATCTGCTTTTCCGCGGCTTCGAAAGCCTTTGGCATGAAATAAATATCGTCCCTGTCGACTCCCGTGAAATACCTCACTGCGGAGACGTACTCGTCAAGGCCCCTTGTAGAGTCCGCAAGATATGCGCAGATCGCAAGATCGTTGGCGACAGGCTTTATAAGCAAGCCTTCCCGCAGGCACGCGGTCACCAGGATCTTGCCGTCAAACATATATTTCGGGACCTTCGGATCCGTCAGAATGCCGGAGAATGCGCCGATGAAATCAACAAGGGAACCGGGAGCTTCAAATCCGACCGAAAAGGATCTCATTTCCGCGCCTTCGGAGCCTTTGTCGGGATAAAGCAGCACGCCTGAAAGCGCGCCTTTGGTCTTACGGGGGATCACGTAAAGAGTCTTCGCGCCCTTCATATATTCCGCCGCGGAGAGCATCGATCCTTTTGAGTTGAGCTGCTCCGCTTCCGGAAGGTCCTTGGAGTAAGTTTTCAGTCCGCCGCCGTCGGCAAAATCAAAAAGCGTTCCCGAGCCTTCTTCATTGCCGCCCTTTTCCTGCTTTTCCGCAAGCTCCTCTATCTTCATCTGCTTGATAAGCTTCCTGAGCTCCAGCTTTTTCATGAAAGCGAGAAGTCCCGGATAGTCCGTTTCCCCGACGGCAAGGTTGTTCATATCTCCGCCGCAGATCTCCTCCAGCGGCACGTCCCGCTTGATCTCCGCCAGCTTAAGACTGAGATAGCAGAGGTCTTTGGCGCCTTCAATCTTCTCTCTGGTGCCTTTGGCGGCGATCTTGTCGGTATTGGCGTAGATGTTGTCGATGGAGCCGAACTGCTGCAGAAGAGCCAGAGCTCCTTTGGGACCTATTCCGGGGCAGCCGGGTATATTGTCGGAGCTGTCGCCCATGATGGCTTTCATCGGCACCACCATATCCGCGTCGGCTCCGTAGAAAACGTCTTTGACCTTATCGGGGGTAACCCGGTTCGTGGTGGTGTGGCCTTCCGAAGTTATAGGCAAAAGCACCGTCACGCTTCCGCTCACCAGCTGGAGGGAGTCCTTGTCACCCGTTAGAATAACGCAGGGAATATTTCTTTTTTCGCTTTCCGCGGAGAGAGTCCCGATTATATCGTCCGCTTCGATCTCGCTTATCTCGCACCTTGAAACGCCAATGAGATCCAGCGCGTCCTTTATGAGGGGCATCTGAACTCTCAGCTCGTCGGGCATGCCCTTGCGCTTGCCCTTGTAGTCACTGTAGATATCGTGTCTGAACGTATGCTTTCCGGCGTCAAAGGCCACGCACGCCATCGTAGGCTTCTCCTGTTCAAGAATTTTGCTGAGTATCTGCAGAAAACCGTGGACAGCGCCCGTATATGTACCCTCCGCGTTGCGCAGCATGCTCGCTCCCGCACCGTAGAAAGCCCTGTTGGCAATGCTGTTGCCGTCGACAAGAAGAAGTTTTTCCATGTTTCATTCCTTTTCCGATCCGGAGGCATTGCCGTCCCGGAGTCATCGATGTGTATGGCAGAAAGCTTTTCAGAATTTTGAATAGTTGCTTTGTTTGGCTATATTCAGGAGAATGCCCATGCAGGCAAGTATGATGATAACGGAGCTGCCGCCGTAGCTGAAGAAGGGCATGCTCACACCCGTGACAGGTATGAGCGCGGAAACGACGGCAATATTAAGAACCGTTTGAAGAGCCATCATCGTCATGATGCCGGCTGCTATCAGGGTGCCGAACTTTTCCTCGCAGTGGAGAGCAGCTTTGAAGCCCCGGGCAAAGAACAGTCCGAAGATCAGAAGGATCGCCGCGACTCCCGCAAAGCCCAGTTCCTCGGCTGTAATTGCGAAAATAAAATCGTTGTAGGCTTCCGGAAGGTAGGAATATTTCTGTATGCTTTTTCCGAAGCCGAGACCCCACAGGCCGCCGCTTCCGATGGCCAGTATAGAGTTGTGTATCTGGGAAAGAGCCTCTTCCGTCATGCCCTCCGGTATGGTGGTGGTATTGCCGAAGACGGTTGCGGCGTATACCTCAAATCTGTTGCCGACGTGTTCAAAAAGATCCGGTTTTATCTTTGAGATGAGAAGCACTCCCGCGGCTCCCGACCCGATTATGGTGCCGAAAACGTACCACCTGACGCCGCCGAACAGCATCACGGCAACGCAGATAAGGCCTATTATTATGGTCGCGCTCATATGCTTCTGAAGGACCACCGCCAGCAGCGACGCGCCTATCGGCAGCACGAGGGAAACAAGGCCGAACCATTTTTCGGACTTCTCTCCCCACTTCGTATCGGAGAGCACAGACGCCAAGTAGATGATCAAGGCGATCTTCAGAGCCTCCGAGGGCTGGAAGGAGAAGCCTCCTATTTTCAGCCATCTTTGCGCATCGTTTCTGACCTGTCCGATCAGAGCGGTGGCGTAGTTGAGGCCAAGGGCAACGATCAAAATATACCCGGCGAACCTTTTGTATATCTTATAGTCTACAAACGAGAGCGCGATCATGACCGCCACCCCTCCCAACGCATAGATGGCCTGATGGCGCATGAAATGCATGGAGTCGTCGGAGAGATAGCTTCCGCGCACGAAGCTGGAGCTTCCCAGCATCAGAATGCCTGTGCCGAGAAGCATTATGATCAGTATGAGGAGAATGAAATCGAACTGCTTGTGTTTTATCTGGGATTTCATATCAGGCTCCTCCCGGAAGTTACGGGGCCGCAGATCCTGTGTCAGAATCCTTTGGCAAATATAAACGTTAAAGCGCAGCAGACCGCCACGAATATCCAGAAAACGTACGTCACGGTAAGCTCTTTCCAGCCGCATTTTTCGAAATGATGGTGGAGCGGCGCCATTTTAAAGATCCTTTTGCCGTGGCTGATCTTAAAATATCCCACCTGGAGCAGGACCGACAGCGCCTCGAACACGAACAGCAGTCCAGCGAAAAAGAGCAGGAACGGGTGATTTGTCATTATCGCCGCGGCGCCCAGCACGCCTCCAAGGGCAAGAGAGCCGGTGTCTCCCATGAATATCTTTGCGGGATGGTAGTTGTAGATCAGATAGCCTGCCAGTGCTCCCACCGAGATCGCGGAGAAGATCGAGACCGTGCTGTCCGGGATCAGGTAGATCGAGACCAGCGCAAAGAATATAAACACGATGGCGCTGCATCCCGCACAGAGGCCGTCAAGTCCGTCGGTGAGGTTCACCGCGTTGCTTTCAGCCAGCAGCATAAATATGATGAAGGGTATGTAGAACCAGCCCAGTGAGATCTCGTGGTTGGTTCCGAGGAACATGAACCCGATGGTCGCCCCGGCGTGCCCCGAGAAAAACTGCATGTATACCGCAAAAGCCGCACTCACAACTGTCAAAGCCGCCAGCTTCTGCCACCAGCGGAGACCGTCCTTGCTCTTCTTTTTTATTTTCAAATAGTCGTCAATAAAGCCGACGACACCGAAAAGCACCGCCACGCATGGCAGGATCGTGAAATGCGGATCCTGCGCAATGATCGCGTATACGCAGGTCACCGCCACCATAGGTATGAGAAAGATCCAGCCGCCCATGGTAGGCGTACCGTTTTTCTTGAGGTGCGACTCGACGCCGTTGTCCCGTTCGGTCTGGCCGAATTTCAGCTTTCTCATGACGGGTATCACGAAAAGACCCGCCAATGCGGCTATGGCGAATGATATCAAAAGGCAAATGATCTCAGTCCACATATCTGTTCCCCGATCTGGTTTGTCCTGCCGGCGGCTCCCCGGAGGCTCATCATCCGTTCCGCCGACTTCTTTACATTTTCAGTATCCGGATCTTTAGCACGGCTTTAAAAGCCGGTGTCGGTATTGGCCGGAAATGATCAGCGTTCAAATAATTCTTTGATCCTCGCGGAGATCACTTCCATGTGCATGGCGTGGGAGCCTTTTACGAGCACTGTGTCGCCCTTTTCGACTATGTCCGCAGCAGCTTCCGCGGCTTTTGCGGAGTCAGGAAACAGTTTAAAAACGGTTCCCGCTCCTTCGTTCACGCCGCCGGGAATTCCGGCCGCAAGCCTTCCGACGCACACACATACGTCAACTCCGTTTTCCGCGCAGGCCCTTCCCATCGATCTGTGTTCCTCCGCGGAAAGATCTCCCAGTTCAAGCATATCTCCGAGGAAAGCCACTTTTCTGCCCTTCCCCGCAAGCTTTTTCAGTATCCTCAGTTCGGCTCTGACAGCCTCAGGCGATGCGTTGTAGCAGTCGTCGATAAGAGTTCCCTTTGCAAGCGTATACACCTGCTGCCTTCCGGTGTCATCGGAGGATACGGACGATACCGCGGGGATCACTTTTTTTGCGATATCCTTCAGGGAAGCGCCGCATGCCCGGGCGGCCCCGATGCCGGCAAGAGCACCGTAGACATAATGCTCTCCCATAACGTTCAGGGAAACTCTTTGAACAAACTTTCCACCTATCGAGAGGTCAAATTCCGTTGAACCCGGGGCCACTGTGACATTGCCGGCTCTGAAAAAGCAGTTTTCGCCGAAGCCGAAGGTCCTGATAACGGGGATCTCATTTTTTCCCGTGTCTTTTAAGACCTGCCCGGCTTCAACCAGGAGCCGGTCGTCCCCGTTCACCAGCAAGAAGTCGTTTTTGCCCATTTTTTCCGCAATTTCAAGCTTTGCGAGTCTTGTATTCTCTTTGGTTCCGAGAAGCTCAAGGTGTGCGGTCCCGATATTTGTGATAATGCCCACACGGGGTCTTGCGATACTTGCGAGAAAAGAGATCTGTCCCCGTCCCCGCATGCCCATTTCGATAACTGCATATTTGATCTCAGGGCCGATGCCGAGGATCGCGGCGGGAACGCCGATCTCGTTATTGTGATTTTTGGGAGTTTTGGCGGCGGGGCCAAGGACGCTCACTGCCTTGAAGACAAACTCTTTGGCGGTAGTCTTTCCGACGCTGCCTGTGATACCCACAACGTCAACGTCCAGCCGCTCCCGCCAGATCCCCGCTATAGCGCCATAAGCCTTAAGCGTGTCGGCGCAGTTGACTATAATCGTTCTTCCCGCTCCTGAAAGAGCACGGCGGGCCTTTTCCTCGTCGGTGCCCGCCACAATAAGAAACACGCCGGCAACGGCCGCCGGCCCTATGAAATCATTTCCGTCAAAAACCTCGCCTCTTACGGCAACAAAAGCTGTATGAGAATAATCGCCGCCGGCCTTGAGAAGCCTTGTGTCGGTGACAACGTTGTCGATATAATCCGCCTCGCTGTATGCGCAGCTTCCGGAGACAACACTGCCGCCAATGCGCTCTATTATCTTCGCTATTGTGATCATCATTTGTAAAAGCCCTCTTTCAAACGGTGCGTAAATACCGGCCTTTTTATTTTAACATAAAGCAACCGTTTTGTAAACGAACAGAATGTTTAAACGAATCTTAAAAGTGCGAAAAAAAATCTTTTATCTTTGCCCGGCAATGTGATAAAATTAAGCACTTGATGTGGCTTTTACGAATGTGACCAGACAAACCGCGGTTCAATCGGGAAGTGAGCCCTGATCTCGTTATGAGATGTTTTTTGGGTTGCTTTGTCGTGCCCGCAGGAAATCAGCCTGCAGCTTTTTACCGGTCGCTCACATCAAGCAAGCAAACAAAGGAGAAAAACATGGTTACCAAGGATCAGACATCAGGAAGGCTGAGAGTTATACCCCTCGGAGGTCTTGACGAAATCGGAAAAAACATAACCGTATTTGAGACGGATAAAGATATTATCATTGTGGACTGCGGGATCACCTTCCCGGACCAGGACATGCCCGGCATAGACGCGGTCATCCCCGACTTCACTTATCTGGAGGATCACTTTGACAAGATCCGGGGCATTTTCATCACCCACGGTCACGAAGACCATATCGGCGCCCTTCCATATCTGCTGAAGAAGATAAACGTTCCCATCTACAGCATGAAGTTCACTATCGCCCTCATCCGGAAAAAGCTGGAGGAAGAGGACATGCTGGACAAAGCCCAGCTGGAAGAGGTCCGCTACGGCGACATAGTGATAAAAGGCGACTTCGCCGTGGAGTTCATCCGCACGAATCACAGTATTTCGGACAGCGCCGCGTTTGCGATCATGACCCCCTGCGGAGTGGTGATCCACACCGGCGACTTTAAGGTGGACTACACGCCCATTGACAATGCCCCCATAGATCTTATGAGACTGGCGGAGCTTGGCGAGAACGGCGTCCTTCTGCTCATGTCGGACAGCACGAACGCGGAAAGAAAAGGCTTCACTATGTCCGAGAGAACGGTAGGAGCTGCTTTTGACGATCTTTTCTCGAAAATAAAGGGCAGAATTATAATCGCCACATTCTCCTCGAACATACACAGAGTCCAGCAGATCATTGACATTGCCGCGAAATTCGGAAGAAAATGCGCCATCTCCGGACGCAGTATGGTAAACGTTGTGGAAGTCGCGAAGGAGATCGGTTATCTTGACCACGTGGCAGATACGGTCATCGACATCGACGACGCCATGAATTACGATGACAGCGAGATAGTCATCATCACCACCGGAAGCCAGGGCGAGCCTATGTCGGCTCTCACGAGGATGGCCAGCGCCACCCATAACCAGGTGGAGGTCTCAAGCAACGACACGATCATTATTTCCGCCAGCCCCATTCCCGGAAACGAGAAGGCCATCGCGAGAATGATCGACGAGCTCTTTAAACGGGGCGCCAATGTTATTTATAAGGCCCTTGCAGAGGTCCACGTTTCAGGCCACGCCTGCGAGGAAGAGCTGAAGCTGATCCTTTCGATCACAAGGCCTAAATATTTTATGCCTGTTCACGGCGAGTACAGACATCTTGTACACCATGCGAACATTGCGAAGAAGATAGGCCTTACGGACGATAACATTTTTATTATGAGTAACGGCAACGTGCTCGAGTTCCGCGGCCCCGACGTTGTCATCCGCGAGGAGCAGGTGGAGTCCGGAAACGTTCTGATCGACGGCCTTGGCGTCGGCGACGTAGGCAGCATAGTTCTGAGAGACAGAAAGCACCTGGCCCAGGACGGACTTATCATCATCAGCATGGTGGTCTCCTCGAAGACAGGCGAGCTTCTGCTTGACCCCGAGATCACCTCGAGAGGCTTTGTCTACATCCGCGACTCGGAGAACCTTCTAAGCCAGGTGGCCGGCATTGCCAAGAGCACCATGGCGGTATCCTCGGGGGATCCCGTGGACCGCTACAAAGGAATAGACCTGAATGCGAAACGGGTCAACGTCAGAGATACCGTCCGCACGTTCATATTTGAGAAAACGAAACGCAACCCCATGATCCTTCCCGTTATTATCGAGATGGATCCCGACGAGATAGTGTCCGGAAGATATGACTTCAGATGATTTTTAAGAGGTTTCCCGGCTGACTAGTGATTATTTGATAATGGAGGCGACCTATGGCCTACGGTTATGACCAATGGCAGCAGAACGACAGTACAAACCCCGGCGCATACAGGCCCGACCCGTCGGGGGACCTGATCCCGGTCTTTTCGGAAGGCAGGCCTGTCTATAAGACGATCCAGCTTTTCGACGGGTACGGACAGCCCCTGCGGGTCAACGGGCAGCCGGTATACCGTTTCGTTCAGCGTTTCATAAAAAACGGCAGACACGTTTATGTCGCCCTTGAAGAGCATAAAGACAGTGAAGGCAGGACTTTCTATCTTCCCGGCACCGACGAGTTCGCGGTGGAATCGGATCTTTCGCTGATCTCGCTTCAGACTGCCGAGCAGGGACTGTCGAGGCCTCCGCAGCAGAGCTTTGGCGGTGCTCCATACGGACTCACGCCGGTGCTCTCCCCCGACCGCGGGCATGATCTTCTGACCTCATCCGCGTACAAGAGAGCCGGACTCGGTCTGGTGGCGGTCAGTCTCGTAATGTCCTCCGTCAGCTCCGCGCTGATGACCTTGGGGCTGTATCTCTGCATGTTTCTTGCGGGAAAATTTGAAAATCTCTCCGACGTTTTACGCAGTTTATACGGCGGAGGCCTGTCCGATTCTTTGAACGGCATAACCGATTCACCGGCGCTTTCTCTGTTTGTCTGGATAATCACGTTTTCTTCCGTTATCGGGCTCGGCCTCGGAATGCTGGCGGAACGTCTTATACTCTCAAACAGACACTACGAACCCGTTCCGAAAAACATGCTCAGCTTCGGAACCTTTATGCTGTTCGTCGCAGTCTCCCTCGGTCTGTGGTCTCTCGGCGTATTTATAGGTAATTTCGCAGATATATTCTTCCCGTTTGAATCAGCCGGCAATGCACTTGAACAGATCGAGACGATGGGCCCCGTAAGCCTGCCATTGCACATTTACGCCGTCCTCGGCGCCCCGGTACTGGAGGAGCTCGCCTGCAGGAAGCTTCTTCTCGACCGTCTGCACAAATACGGGCAGCTCCCGGCCGCAGTTGTATCCGCCCTTCTTTTCGGACTTCTCCACGGAAACAGCGGCCAGTTCTTCCTGGCCACGTTTCTCGGCTTTGTGTTCGCCATCGTTTATCTGAAAACAGGCAACGTTCTTTACACGATGGCGCTTCACGCGATCATCAACTTCACCGCCACGGTACCCTCGATCCTTTACTGGTTCGGAATCGACGTGTCCCGGTTCCTTTACCTGGTGTTCATGCCCGTCATGTTTGCCGTCGGCATCATACTTGCGGTGGTTAAAAGAAAGACGGTTTTCTCCCTCACAGGTTCTGTTTGCGAAAAGCCCGCCCGTCAGGTATTCGTCAACCCGGGCATGATGATCGCAATGATCGGCGGCACTGTCTCGATCTACGCCAATGATTTCCTTTCGTCAATAATACCCGCCGTGATGAACAACCCCGCCCACCTGGTCAGCATCATTTCCATGCTCCTCGTGCCGGTGGTGATCCTGATCGGAATCTTTATTGCCGGAAGAAAACCGGTGATTGAAGAGCCTGCCGCTGAAGGACCGGCTTTCGAAGAACCTTCCTTCGTGGAACCTTCCTATGAAGGGCCCTCTGTTGAAGAATCTTCCGTTGAAGGACCGGCCGCCGAAGAACCCGTCGTTGAAAACGCCGGGCTTTAAGGGCTGATATCACAACGGCAGAAACGGGGCGGCGCATTGAATTTTGCGCCGCCCCGTCTTTTTTAACCTTGCTCCTTAAGGAGCTTCAGTTTTCAACAGTCAGACCATCAATAATCGGATTTTTCAGCCTTGAAGGTATACGTGACGCCTTCGTCAGCGGGAGTCGAGTCAACACCTTTGGCGGCGTATTCACCGTTGACGTAGAAAGCCCAGTAGTAGCCGTCCTCATTGTAATCGAGAGTGGTCCCGTCAACTGTTTTGACGTAAAGTCCGTACTCACTGACGTCTCCCGCTATAAGGTTCTTCTCCAGCAGTGCTTCGCCGACTGTTGCCTTTGTCGTCGTAATGTCGAAGGTTTTTTCCGCTCCGTCTTTTCCGACGACCACAAATTTAAATGAAACCTTTGTTTCATCGTTGTTCGCGCAACCTGCAAGGCCTGCTACTGAAACCGCAGTCAGTATCACGCAAAGCATGATTGCGAGAAACGCTTTTTTGTTGAATTTTACTTCTCTCATAAGCATCACTCCTTTGCTTTACATTCGTTGTTTACGGTCCCTTGCCGGCGCCCGCAGCATCGCTTGATTTGCGAACGGAACCGTTTTTTTCACGCATTCGGGTATTTCGACTGCGGCGGACATTTTTCCGGCCTTCTCAGCCTCCTTGGAAGCCAATGACCTTTCCCCGGTCTGCGGAACCGGAGCTGGAAGCATGCTTTGTAAACCGCCTCACGGCGACGGGCTCGTCCGGGAGTCTCACCCGGTTCCCCTCATACGCGTAAGATTATATATAAACTCCGCTTTTTTATCAATCAAAAAAGCCCTGCGGCGGTTTAAACAAACCTGCAGTGGGGCTTTCAAGTCCGCAGTTATCTTTGAGGATCCGTTTGCGTCACGTTCAGTTACCGCCGGATCTCCTCGCTTTTTCCGCGAACTCCCGTCTTATCGCGATATTTTTTTCGCATTCGGCGATCTTTTCCGCGGCCGTCGACCGTTCGGGCATCATAACCTCCGCATAGCAGATCGGCACGTTGAGAGCAGTGAATCTCTCCTCGTATTCGGTGACAACGTTTGATATTTCGCCGTACCAGGGCTCCCCGTGAAGGTCGTATGAGGACCTCAGTATCCCGCAGCCGTAAGCGCCGTATATCTCAATCGAAAAGTCAAACAGATCCCTGTTGTCTGTTTTCTGGATGAGACGTCCCCGGTCCTTAAGCACCTTTATGTAGAGCGGCATAAAGGTGTCGGAGGTGAGTCTGTTTTTATGGTGGCGGTCCCTGGGCCAGGGGTCGCTGAAATTGAGATACAGCTCATCGATCTCCCCCTCCTCGAAATAGTCCGAAATGAACATTGCGTTGGCGTTGATGAAAAGCACGTTGCCAAGGTCCATTGCCGAGGCCTTCTCGGCCGCGGTGACGATAACGCTTCTCACAAGCTCTATACCTACGTAGAGGACCTCCGGGTTCGCGGCTGCCATGCCGGTTATAAATCCGCCCTTTCCGCATCCGATCTCCAGTCTGACAGCCTTGAAGCCGCTCTTCCAGGAGCCCTTGCGCGAAGCAGGGTCATTGACAATGTATTTCGAGCAGGCGTCCAGCCTTTTCTCAAGATTCTTCTTATTTCTCGGTCTCATCGTTTTCCCCGCAGCGGAGCTTCAGTTTTCCTCCGCGTATTTGATTTTTGTCGTGTCAAGGCATTTGACCTCGACGTCTTTGTTTCTGACGGTCACCGTCTTATAGTCTCCGTAGGCGTTTATAAGGGTCAAAGCGGGGGCACTGCCTGCGTCCACGGACTTCATGCTGTTGTAGCTCAGATCCACAAACGCCAGCTTTTCGGCACCGTCAAATACTGCTTCGGCGATGGAGCAGTCCATAAACTCCGCGTATTCGACCCCTGTAAGCTTTGAGAAATCCACAGACGTGATCCCGCTGTTTTCGGAAGCCTCCAGATGCTTCAGGTTTTTAAGCGTGTACAGCTTCTTCATCGTGTCGTTGTTCGCCCCTGTGTTTGTGATGTCCAGGGTCTCAACGCTCTTCAGTTTCTCGTACGCGGGTCTTCCTTTTTTGAATGGGTCGTTTCTGAGCAATACCGTCTTTGCTTTGCCGAGTGGTGCGGTGTCCAGAGAGGATAGTTTGGCGTTGGCGGCATTGAATTCTATTATAGTGTCCGTTTCCGGAAGTATTATGGTCTCAATATCCGTGTCGCTGATGTCCAGATATTTCAGATTTTTCTGCGCCGAAAGATCCAGCGATTTCAGCTTTGTCTTCCTGAGTGAAAGGCTTTCAAGGTTCACCATGGCGGAGAGATCGTCGTACATATCGGCAATGTAATCGCCCTCAAAGTCCAGATCCGTGATGTTGGCAAGGTCATCCAAATTCATCACGTAGTCGTCCGGATAAGTGGAGTAGACAGAGGGGAAATGCTCACGGAGCCAGGCGTAGGCCTTGGAGCGGACCACGATGTTGACGAATTCAAACTTGCTGCTTTCCTTCATTATCTCGGCATAGCCTGTGAAAGCAATGTGCTTGTAGTAGCCTCTCGTGCCTGTCGAAGCCTTCGCGTAAACGGCGCCGTATATGACGGTTGACTCATATTCCACGTTGGCGTCGGGGGCAAGGACAGTCCCCGAAATAATGGCGTGGTTCAGCTTCAGCACCTTCGCCTCGTAGCAGTTGATCACGAGCCTGGAAGCAAGGTTGCCGGTGTCGTCGTGAACGAGAACATAATAATCGCTGAGGTCCACCACCTCGCCGGGTATGTTTATCAGGCAGCAGAAGGCCGAGTTCACGGAATCCACCCAAATGTAGTTAAAGTCCCTCAGCGTATAATTTCCGCATATATGCGAGGGATCGAGGTTGTATACCATCCTCGGGCCGATGTTCTCCGTCGCGATGCAGGAGAAGCCGGTCTCCCCGGGGTTCTTGTCAATGTTCGTCCATTCCTTGTGGGTGGAATTGAGCTTCGAAAGCGCCAATGAGACCTCCCGGTAATCGTCATATTCCTCGGTACCCGAGGACTTTCCGGAGGTACTCTGGCTTCCCAGAACGTTTCTGCCCTTGAGGCCTTCCATTATTTTCCCGTCGGAGTTCAGTTTTGAGACTAACTTGTATATTCCGAAAAGAGCAACGCCAAAGAGGATCAGCAGCAGCAAAGTAGAGAACGGGAACTTCTCCCTTCTCTTTTTTCTGACGACCTTTTTCCCGGTTTCGGCGGGTCCCTGAACATCAGCTTTTGCAGGCTCGTTTTCCGCTTCCGGCTGAGCTTCGGCCACCGGCCCGGCAGCCTGATCCTTTTCCTCCTCCGGTGCGCTTACGTTTACGTGAGCATCTTCGGATCCGTCGTTTTCCATGTCGGCAGGCTCCCCGTCGGGGGCAGGCAAAGCTTCCGCATCATCTTCAGGGTCTTCATCCCGCAGCTTCTTTTCGTCCTCACCCTGAGCATTCTCTCCGGAGCCCGGTTCGGTTGCGGAAGCCGTTTCGTCCGTTTCCGCCAAAGACCCTGCAGTTTCCGCCACAGACTCTGCAGTTTCCTCCGCAGGCTCAGCGGTTTCTTCCGCAGCCGCGGAATTATCATTCACCTCTGCTTCGGCATCAGACAAAACTGCCTCTTCGGGTACAGGTACGCTCTTTGGCTTTCGGCTTTCTCCGGATTTTTTATTCGATTCAGATCTTTTTCCCGCCATAAATGCCTCAAGGTTGGTTTTTCCCGAAATTTACGGAATTTCAGAGATCATATTCCTTGCGGAGCTGTTCCTTGCCGAACAGCCTTTCGATCGCCTTGGCAACGACGCATTCTTCATTTGAGTCAGTTTCAAAGGACGCCTCAGCCTTTACCGCAGGGTCGGCATTCCTCACCGCAACGCCGAAGCCTGCCGTACGGAGCAGCGAAATATCGTTTTCCGAGTCCCCGAAGGCAACTGTATCGGCAATGTCCACGCC
>JAGCZO010000120.1 GCA_017959965.1 Clostridia bacterium
CAACCAGTGGGGTGAACAGAGCTTTACAAGATATCTTTGGCGAGGCTGCGAAGGAGCCTACGAGATCATTTCCAGGGTTGACATAAGGAACTTCTCCAGCGTCTGGTCATCCTTTTCCACCTATAACAAGACAAAAAGCGAAATGAAGGAAGGAACTTATTCCCAGACCAGCGGCGAGCTGAACAAGTACGGCGACTGGGGCAAGTACATCAAGGAGACCCAGCCTTCCTACGCCGAAAAACAGGCCTACTACAGGCAGAACGGCGGCTCCCTTGGGCTTGACACAGAAGTCTCGCTGCTTAAGACCTACGGCAAGCGTCTAAACGAATCCATCGACAGAGTCCGCGCCACAGGCGCCGAATGTCTGTTCGCTTTCTGCCTGCTCGACAGACAGAGTCTTTCAAAGGGCGACATAGTCAGGGGCGGCGCGTCTCAGAAAAGGTGTGAGGACGCAGTGGATACCATCCTCCATGCCGAGAGGATCTCCACCGTTGACGAATACCTTTACGAACCACGTCTGTTCTGGAACTCGGAGTTCCACGTGATAGGGGAAGGACGGGAAAAACGTTCAAGGCAGCTTGCGGGCAATATTCTTGATCATTTGGCAGGAAAACCGGTACCGACCGCGGCTCCGACGCCGACCCCGACGCCAACTCCCGCACCGACTCCTACTCCAACACCAACGCCAACACCCGCACCGACGCCAACACCGACACCAACGCCAACTGTGGCTCCTACGCGGACCCCGACGCCGACCCCAACGCCTACGGCGATACCGACGCCCGAGCCGACTCCGACTCCAGAGCCGACGCCGGAACCGACGGTTGAACCTACGCCGGAACCGACACCAGAGCCTACCCCTGAACCGATACCCGAGCCTACGCCCGAGCCCACAGTTGAGCCAACGCCCGAGCCCACAGTTGAGACAACGCCTGAGCCTGCCGTTGAACCGACGCAAGAACCTACGGCCGAGCCCACACCTGAGCAGACCGCCCGGCCAACGGCCGGACCCACCGAAGAGCCTTCCTCCGAACCGGTCTGACACTTGACAAGAATCCTGTGCGGAAATATAATGAGCCGATGTGTCTTTTATCGTAAACGGAACGCATTTGCTTCTCACTGAGTAGTATTGACAAAAGGACGGGAGAATGAAGAGATCTTTATTTTTCGCGGCGTTTATTACATTGGCTGTGATATTGATATCAGCGGCGGTCTTATCATACGGAGAGGGCGGCTCTTTATTAAGAACCATCCCGGAGGAAATGATCGCCGGGGACGCGGACGGAGACGGCGAACTGTCAGACTGGGACGCCATCACCCTTGAACGCTACCTTGCGGGTTGGAACGTTGAGACCCACCTGGAGCTGCTTGATCTTGACGCGGATGAAGACGTGTCCGACTGGGACGCGATCATGCTGTCCCGATACCTTGCCGGCTGGAACGTTGAATTTGCGCCGTTGGCGACAGCTGAACAGACAGCCGAACCGACACCTGAACCGACTCCCTGCCGGCACAGCTACGGAGAGTGGGAGACCTCGGTGGCTCCGACCTGCACGAAAGCGGGAGAGGAGAAAGCGGTCTGTGTGCATTGCGAAAACGAGATAACTCAGACTGTTCCCGCCACGGGCCATAACTACGTTCTCATAAGGCAGCAGACGGCTTCGTACGCCCATGACGGCTACAAGCTCGAAAGGTGCACAAACTGCAGCAATGCCAAAATAAACAACATCGTGATGAGAACCTCACTGGCGGGCTTCTATGACGGAAAACGGCCCATCGTTTTCGAGGGCTCCGGCTTCAAGGGCCTGCACGACTGGTATTTTTACACCGGCAACGACAGTCTCAGCTACTTCCAAGGAGAAAACGTGCTTTCCGCCGCGGAATACAAGCAGTGGATGGATACTTACACCGCGCTCCACAACGAGTGCGAAAAACGGGGCATAACGGTGGCGTTCCTGATCGCTCCCAACAAAGAGCAGGTCTACGGCGAGTATATGCCCTCCGGCGTGACCATCGTTGACGATTCGCAGAAACGCCAGCCCAAGTTTGTTGAATATCTCAAGCAGCAGCAAAGTTCCATACACTACGTTTATCCCTTGTCGCAGCTCAAGACCGCCAAGATCATCTACGAGACGTATCTGCAGCAGGACACCCACTGGAACAGCGTAGGCGGTTTCGTGGCGGCCATGCAGGTATATTCCTCCGTGGGAATGAAGACTACCGGCATCCAGAACGTTGACGTCACCCTTGGCACCCGCTCGGGAGGCGACCTTGTGACCCTTGGCGTAGGACCCAAAACGGAATATACAAACTATTCTGTGAATTACAAGCCTGAGATCGCGGTGAACACCACGTACTACTCCAACTACGTCACTGACCAAAATGAAAAGCCCAACAATGAGCTCAGAGTTTTTACGTCAAACGCCCAGACCGAAAAGAAGGCGGTCATTATCGGGGACTCCTTCAGGAACGCTATGGGAACGTTTTTTGCCAAGGATTTCTGCGAGGTCACATTGGCTCACAGAGATGACCTGGAAACGGTCTCCGGATACAAGAAACAGGACAACGGACCTGTGGAAAACACTTCGAAAACAGTGCTGAAGGATGCAATAAACAACCTGAAATCAGGGGATCTGCTGGTGCTGATGGCTGTGGAACGTTATGACCGGAGAAACGTTGATTTCGCGGGTACTCTGGCAGAATATATAGCGGCTCTGCCTCTGAACTGACGAAATACTTTTATTTCCGCTAAGCGGTTCAGGTCTCTCTGATCTGAACGGAAAGAAGCGTAAGGTATGACATTCTATACAAACATAATTCTTTTGACGGAACTGCTGATGCTTACGATGCTTGTGCACGTCATCAACTACTCGGGCTTCAAGAGAAAACAGAAGATTTGGTATGTCCTGACGTTTTCCGCGATAATGCTTTGCGCGGCGGCGGAATTCGCGGTCCACAACGGTCATTACGATCCATCCTTCAAGGGACTGCTGACGGTCGCCACGGCGATACAGTTTTCCATTGCCCCATTCCTCGGTACGTTGTTTATAGGTGCCCTTGGCCTTGATAAGCACGCAATGATCATGAGTGCCGTTCTTGCTATCCACGCGGTGTTTGAATTGGTTGCTGCACCTTACGGCCTTGTGTTCTCATTTGGCGAAAACGGTTATTCCAGAGGCTCCTTGTTTTTAGTTTATGAGGCCTTCTACGTCCTCAGCCTTGTATTTCTCATTATCTGTATGGTCATAGTGGGAAGAAGGTTCAAGCACAGGGACGTTATGACGATCGTCATGATCCTGGTTGTGCTGGTGGCGGGAATAATTCCCATGACCTTCTTCCAGATCAACATCACCTATCTGGCTGTGGCAATAAGCGCATGCCTGTGCTACATCTATTATAATGACCTTGTTCAGCAGGATATTCAGGCCGAGCTCGTTCTGAACCAGCGCAAAATGACGAAGATGCAGGAGCACATGATCTTCGGACTTGCCAATCTGATCGAAAACCGCGACATGGAGACAGGCGAACACATAGTCCGCACAAGAGAGTACGTTAAGCTGATCGCGGAGAACACGAGAAAAGAAGGGTATTACACGGACGTGCTTGACGACAAATTCATTTCATGCCTTGAGACCCTCGCGCCAATGCATGACATCGGCAATATCTTGATCCCCGACAGCATCCTCAAAAAACCGGGCAGACTGACTCCTGAGGAGTTTGAGGAAATGAAAAAACACGCGTCCCTGGGCGGAGACGTCATTAAAGGGGTGCTGAACGGAGTGACGGACGAGGAGTACCTGCAGTTTGCTTCGGATATCGCCATGTACCACCACGAGCGCTGGGACGGCACAGGCTATCCGAAGGGCCTAAAAGGAGAAGAGATCCCGCTGTCTGCAAGGATAATGGCCTTGGCGGACGTGTTTGACGCCCTGATCTCCGAAAGGTGCTACAAGGCCCCGATACCGAAGGAGGAAGCCTTCAAGATCATCGAGCAGGAATCCGGAACTCACTTTGATCCCGTTCTCACAAGGATATTCCTGGAGCAAAAGGACGAGTTTTGATAAAAAGTTGACATATAAACAGTTCACGTAAAATAATCTGCACAAAAAAATCTCCGCCGGTCCTGATGTCAAGATCGACGGAGGTTTGTTCTTTATGCCGAAGCGGTCTCCCGCAAGGCAGTCTGTGCTTTATTCCTTGGCTATTTTTTCGGGAGCGAGATAAACGTATCCGATCACTGCCAGAGCGGGAATAAACAGGTAAGAAGACATGTAACCGAACAAGTTGAATCCCTTGGCATATATAAGATCGGCAATGATCTTCAGAAGGAATACCGAGGCCATGGCCGCCAGCAGAACTATCAGGAGTATCTCAATAATTAAGTCTACTTTCAGGGAAAATACGGCTTTTAACACATAAAGGACAAATATGCCTAAAATGGTCAGCAATGCCGCAAAAAGGCAGAGAGCAATGATCACATCCATGAACGTGGCGCCGGACCTGAAGGAATACAGAGGATTGCCGATGCTCAGAAGTTCTGTGACCACCCAGAAGGACAGCAGCATGATGCCGATGACCTTGGCAGGAGCATGCTTACCCATGATAAACGTGATCAGAAGCAGGGCGAGCAGGCCGAGGAAAACGCAGAGGTAGAGCAGGTCGGCGACAAATCCGAAAAAGTATCCGCTGGAAAAGAATCCGACGAATCCGTCAATAAAAACTGAGCCCATTATCGCGCAAATGAGGCCTATTATCACAAACTTAAATATTTTGGCGTGATTTTTGATGAAAGACGTTACCATAAAAGAAATCTCCTTTCTCTTTTATGCTGAAAAATATATCACAAAATGAGTGCGAATACAATGCAAAGTTGTGCCAACGGGACTTCTTTACCGCATTAACGGCCGGCTGACTGGGCGTTCCGCCGCGTTTATCGGATGCTGCGAAAACACTCTGTTCGGCGCTGAAATTGACAATCAAGCGAGCGTATGATACTATAATAACGAGAAAAGAAACATACGCCCGGAAAAAACCGACCGGTACGCGCCAAGGCTGCCGGTCGTGACCGACCCGCCGGACCGGAAAAAACTGTCCGCTCCGGCCGATCTGCGAATGAACAAATGAAGAAACTTATAAGATTTTTGATCGCTATATCGTTGATTTTTTCTATTGCTTCCGCGGGTGCGGTCGCTTCGTTCGGATATGATTCCGGGAGAGACTCTGCGGGGCTTTGTTTTGTCTCGTCGGCGGATGAATCTTTCACAGTTTCCCTGAATGACTATTACACCGGAACGTCGGGCGCTTTTCATACCGCGGCTGTATACCTGAAAGGCGACTCGGACGGCGACGGAGAAGTCACCGACTGGGATTCGATCCTCTTTGACAGGTATCTTGCTTTTTGGCCGATAGAAGTCAATGTCGCCGCACTTGACGTGGACGGGGATGGCTCCGCCAACGACTGGGACGCGGTCCTTCTGAAACGTTATCTGGTATTCCGGCCTGTGCCGGAGCTGCCCGGATACATTACCGTTCCGTCGGAGGAGCCGACTGAGGAGCCCGCCGCGGAACCCACTGAGGAGCCCACCGCCGGTTCGTCCGATGAGCCTGCCTCTGAGCCCGGAGGGGACTCTTCTCCGGATCCTGAGCCCACTGAGGGCGATACCTCCGGTCCGACCTCCGAACCTACGGAAGAGCCAACGCCGGAAGCCACTGCTGAGCCCACTGAAGCACCGACATTGCCGGGAACCTATGATCCGGCGTCCGTGCCTGTTTCGGAGGAAGGAACTCTTCAGTTCTTCGACAAGACCTTCTGCGGCTACGTAAACGTCAACGAGGGCAAGCATCTTAACGTAAGAGAAGAGCCTTCGACCTCAAGTGAGGTGCTGAACGGTCTTGACCCGGGAACGG
>JAGCZO010000121.1 GCA_017959965.1 Clostridia bacterium
AAAACGCCAATGAGTTTTAGATTATTATTGACAACGCTCCTTTAAAGAATTACAATACATGCCGTACCTGCGAAGGGCGGCGGCAAAACCGGCTGAAGATCATCCGGAAATGCGGCGTGTTCCGGCAGAAAATATGCGCCCATAGCTCAATTGGATAGAGCGTCTGGCTACGGACCAGAAGGTTGTGGATTCGAGCTCTGCTGGGCGCGCCAGTCAAAGGACAGCTGATATTGCGGCTGTCCTTTTCAAATTGTTTGCGACCGTGTGAGCGGGCGGGTCCGCGGGAGTTCATTTTGTTGATACTTTTACCGGTTTTATGATAAAATACGGGGGTCGGAAACGACAATTTTTCTGTTCCGGGAGAGGCGTTAATGTACCGGTTTCAAAGCTTTCATCCGATAACGAAAACCGTTTTTTTTGCGGTAATATTTGCGATCACTATGTTCTCGGAGAATCCCGTTGTCAGAGTGACGTCGCTTGTCGGCGCGGTTTGTGCTCTTGCGGCGGCCGGACTGTCTTCAAAAAAACTTCTTAAGCTGATCGGCGGGGGAGCTATAGCGATCGCAATAATGGGACCGGTCAACTGCATCATTTCTCACCAGGGACAGACAGTCTTGTTTAAAGTTTTTTCATCTTCCATCACTGCGGAGGCCTTTTTTTACGGGCTTTCCGCGGGAGTTATGATCACGGGCACGGCTTTCTGGTGCGTTTTCATTACGGATGCCATGGACACGGACGATATCGTTTTCACCCTCGGGAGGATACTTCCGGGGATCGCGTCTGTCATTACGGTCACCCTCAGGTACATTCCGGAGATCATTAAAAAATACCGGGAGACCTTCACGGCGCAAAAAATGATCGGGGTCTTTGAAGGCAAAAAGTTCTTTGAGAGAGCGGCTATTGCCTCGAAGGTATTCATGTCGGTGACGGAAAGGTCCGTTGAGGGGGCAATGGATACCGCGGCGGTCATGAGGGCAAGAGGCTACGGCCTCAGAAAAAGGATCTCTGCCCGGCAGAAAAAATGGAGGGAATGCGACACACGGACGGTGACGGTCGCGCTGATATGCGCAGGCTTCATTGCCGCGGGTGAGATTACAGGCGATCTCGGATTCAGCTATTACCCAACCACCGGGTTCGTGAGGATGGGATTGCTCGGCTTGCCTATGATATTGGCGTCGGCCTTGTTCTTTATGATGCCTGCGGCGGAGCTTATTGACGGGAGGATAAAATGGCAAAAAAGCTTCAGATACAGGGGCTGAGCTTCATGTATGCCCTTGGCAATAAGAATATTCTGAGCGGTGTTGAGCTGGAGCTTGAGGCAGGAGAGAAGGTCATGCTTGCGGGCGGTTCGGGCTCGGGCAAATCGACTCTGCTGAAGCTGATATCTCCGGTGACGGCGCCGGGAGGAGAAGTTTGGGGGTCGGTACTGCTTGACGGGAAGGACACGAGGAGCCTGGCGAAGGAAGAAGTCATCGCGAGGATCGCTTACGTGGCCCAGAATCCCGAGGCCCAGATCGTGGTGGACACGGTCTCTGGCGAGCTTGCCTTCGGATGCGAGAACCTTGGCATGGATCCCGTTGAGGTGCGGAGGCGTATCGCCTGGACCGCGACGTATTTCGGGATCGAGAGCCTTCTGAAACGGAAAATTTCGGAGCTTTCCGGGGGTCAGAAGCAGATCGTCAGCCTTGCGGCGGCCATCATGATGAAGCCGGAGGTGCTGCTCCTTGACGAGCCCACCACCTACCTGGACCCCGTTGCGGCCCTGCGTTTTCTTGATCTTGTGGACAGCGTCAACAGAGACCTTGGAATCACGGTGATCGTGGCGGAGCACAGGGTCCGGGAGTTTGCCAAAAGATTTGACCGGGTGGTCAGGATCGAGGAAGGCAGGATCCTTGAGGAGAAAGACACGGAGCAGGACGCCGATACGGACCTGTTTTACGATAAAATATTCTCGCTAAATAGCGGAAAAAAGAACGACGCTCCGGCGGCTGTCACGGTTAAAAATCTTACGTTCAGATATGAAAAGAACGGGCGGAACGTGCTGGAAGGGGCGGACGTCAGGATCCCGGAGGGAGCGGTGTATGCGCTTCTCGGGGGCAACGGCTGCGGAAAGACTACGTTTCTCAGATGCCTTACGGCGGAACTGAAGCCCCAGGGCGGCAGCATCAAGATCAAAGGAAAACTGGCGGCAATGACCCAGAACCCATTGTCGATGTTTATAGACGAGACCCCGAGAAAGGATCTGACGTTTTTCCTGAAGCAGAAGGGCGCGTCCCGGGACGAGATCGCCAAGAAGATCGCCGGGGCGGCGGAAAAACTGGAGCTTACGGATGATATCCTTGATTCAAACGTTCTTGATCTCAGCGGAGGCGAGGTCGAAAGAGCTGCGGTGGCAAAGCTGATCCTTTCCGGCGCCAACGTAATGCTTTTCGATGAGCCCACGAAGGGCCTTGACACCGGGGCCAAGAACAAGCTTTCAGAGATAATGAAGAGCCTTGCCGCGGAGGGCTTTACGATCTTATTTGTGACCCACGACATCAATTTCGCGCTGTCTACCGCAACCGCGGCGGGGGTGCTTTCGGGCGGCACCGTGCTGGAATGACGGGCCGGAGAATGATCCAAAATGGGTGAGAAGATTTCCGGAAAAAGAATAGCCGCTTACCTGGTGGTCGCGATCTTCATTCCCGCGACTATAGTTGTGTTTGCCGCGTTTTTGCCTACAAATCTCTTCCTGCCGACGGCGGTGCTGATAGCGCTTGCGGCAGTGGCGGCGTTTATGCTCGGCTTCGAAAAGGAAGCGGACAATGCGTCCAAGGCGGTTCTGGCGGCGGTCTTTACAGCTCTTTCCGTGGCGGGAAGAGTTGTTTTTGCCGCGACGCCGGGGTTCAAGCCCGTGTTCAGCATGGTAATATTCGCGGGCATTTATCTTGGCGGCGAAACCGGATTCTTGGTCGGCGCGCTGACGGCGCTTCTCTCCAACTTTATTTTCGGGCAGGGGGGCTGGACCGTTTTTCAGATGTTCAGCTGGGGTCTCATCGGTCTTGTAGCGGGGCTCCTGGCACCGATCCTCCGCAAAAACAAGGTGGTCCTTTGCATTGCGGGATTTCTGGCGGGGCCGCTGTTTTCATTGGTGATAGACATATGGTCAACGGTGTGGATCTACGGAACCTTTTCCCTTGAATCCTACCTGGCAACGTCCCTGGCCAGCCTTCCGTTTACGATCCTTCACGCGATCTCAAACGTGGTGTTTATCCTGGTGCTTGCGGAGCCGATGCGCAAAACAATGGAGCGTGTAGGCGTGAAATACGGGCTGATGCCGAAAAAAACGGAACTGCATGGAAAAAGGCCGCGTGGGCCAAACAAAAAGTGCTAAAAATAGGGCAATAATTAAAATTGGGGTATTGCCGGGAAATAATAATGAACATTGACTGAGAACACTAAAAATGGTAAAATCATATCACAAAATCCTAAAGGTAAAAAACCGTGGAGGTACTTGATAAAATGGATGAAAAAAGAATGATGGATAAGAAAGCTGCTCTTGATGCCGCAATCGCGGGAATCGAAAAACAGTACGGCCAGGGCTCCGTAATGAAGCTTGGCGAGAATAAGCATATGGCGGTGGAAGCTATTTCTACCGGATGCATCGGCCTCGACGCGGCTTTGGGCGTTGGGGGACTTCCTCGGGGAAGAATAGTAGAGATATACGGGCCCGAATCCTCAGGAAAGACCACCGTTGCGCTGCACGTTATCGCGGAAGCTCAGAAGGCGGGCGGCGCGGCTGCTTTCATTGATGCGGAGCATGCGCTTGACCCGATCTACGCCCAGAACCTTGGCGTTGATATCGATAATCTTCTGGTCTCCCAGCCGGATACCGGAGAGCAGGCCCTTGAGATCACAGAAGCCCTGGTGAGAAGCGGAGCTATCGACGTTATCGTTATTGACTCCGTGGCGGCCCTGGTTCCCAAGGCTGAGATCAACGGCGAAATGGGTGAGTCCTTCATGGGCATGCAGGCGAGACTGATGTCCCAGGCTCTGAGAAAGCTTTCCGGTGTTATTAATAAATCGAACACCGTTGCGATATTTATCAACCAGCTCAGAGAAAAGATCGGCGTTATGTTCGGAAACCCCGAGACTACTACGGGCGGCAGGGCGCTGAAGTTCTATTCCTCCGTGAGGATCGACATCAGAAAAACGGACGTCATTAAAGAAGGCGGCGAGGTGGTCGGAAATAAGACGAAGGCTAAGATCGTTAAAAATAAAGTTGCTCCGCCCTTCAAGAACGTTGAGTTTGACATCATCTACGGAAAAGGCATTTCGAAGTCAGGGTCTTTGCTTGATTTTGCCGTGGTGAACGACATTGTGGTGAAGAGCGGCTCCTGGTTCTCCTATGACGGAAAACGCATTGGCCAGGGCAGAGAAAACGCTAAGGTCTTCCTTGAGGATAACCCTGAGGTAGCCGCTGAGATCGAGGAGAAGCTCAGAGCGGTCATGCTTTCTTCGTCTGCCAACGTTCCCATGTCCATCGAAGAAACAGAGAACGAAGAAGACTGATCTGCCTGCGGTGAAACGCTATGGTAAGAGAACCCCTTTACAGGAGCTTGTTTGAAAGCGGCGAAAGATACACAGTCGAAAAACACGAAAAAAACGATGACGGGACATACACCGTGACGTTTGAAAACGGCTTTTCGGGTGTGTTCAGCGCCGATGAATATATAAAATACGATCTTTTTGCCGACGGTGAGGAGAACAGGCATACTTACGCGGAGCTTATGCACGACGTTGATTTTGCAAGATGCAGAGGCATGGCTCTTTCACTTGCCAAGGCCTCGCCGAAGCCCTCCGCTGCCGTCAGGAGAACCATGCTTTCAAAAGGTTTTTCCGACGGCATCGTTGATGATGCTCTTGAGGCGCTGACCGCGGAGGGAGAGCTTGATGACAGTCTTTTTGCGGAAAGATATGCCAGAGCAAAGGCTGAAAGAGGAAAATCCTCAGGCAGTCTTGTGATCAGAGAGCTGGAGATGAAGGGCGTTGAAAGCGATATCGCCGCCAAGGCGGTCGCGAAGTTTTTCACCGACGACGAGGCGGTGGCCAGAGAGCTCGCGGTGAAAAAAGCCCGGAACGGCGACAGTTACGAAAAGACCGCCAGATATCTTTTGAGCCGCGGCTTCAGACAGGGGCTTGTCATGGATATTCTTGAAGAAGTTTTTCCGAAGAGCGGTTGTTTTCGCGGTAACTGAACCGCGGGAGATCATTGATGACCGGTGAGACCATGAAAAAAGAAAACGTTAACAAACAGAACAGATCCTGCCTTAGAATAGGTATGATCTCTCTTGGCTGCGCGAAAAACAGAGTGGACTCGGAGATAATGCTGGGCCTCATTAAAAACGCGGGTTATGAAATAACAAACGATATCGAGCTTGCGGACATCGTTGTGGTCAACACCTGCGGATTTATCGAAAGCAGCAAGGAAGAGGGCATAAATACTTTACTCGACGTTGCTCAGCTGAAAAAGACCGGCAGACTTTCGGGCATTATTGCGGCGGGGTGTCTCGCTCAAAGGTACGGGAAAGAAATAACTGCGCTGATCCCGGAGGTCGACGCAGTTGTCGGCGCCTTCGGGTATTCAAATATATGCGACGCGATCAAATGCGTTTGGGAGTGCTCGAAAAAGGTGCTCACAGACAGACCGGAGAACAGATCCGCTGCGGAAAAGAGCAGGTCTATCTGCTACTTTGACGACAGAGAGATAACGGACCTTGACTACCTGGAGGGTGAGCGGATACTTACGACGCCGGCTTGTTATGCCTATCTGAAGATCGCGGAGGGCTGCTCAAACCGCTGCACCTACTGTGCCATTCCATCGATAAGAGGCCCTTACAGAAGCAGGCCTGTGGAAAAGGTGGTAAGGGAGGCCAAAAAACTGATCTCACGGGGCGTAAAGGAGCTTGTGGTGGTGGCTCAGGACACGACGATGTACGGAACGGATATTTCCGGGAAGTCTCTTCTGCCGGAGCTTCTGGAAGCTCTTGACGGCATTGAAGAGCTCGCTTTCATAAGAATATTGTATCTTTACCCCGACGAGATAACCGATGAGATCATTGACGCCATAGGCAAGGCAAAAAAGGTCGTGCCTTATTTCGATATACCGCTCCAGCATATAAACGACAACGTGCTGAAGCGCATGAACAGGCGGGGCAACGGTAAAATGTACCGTGACGTCATAAAGAAGCTCCGTGAAAGGATCCCCGGGTGTATTATCAGGACATCCCTAATAACCGGTTTTCCGGGTGAGACCGAAGAGGAGCACAGAGAACTGCTGGAGTTTCTCAGGGAGACAAGGCTTGAGCGCGTTGGCGTCTTCATCTATTCCCGGGAGGAAGGAACACCCGCTGCGCGCATGAATGACCAGGTGCACCCATCCACGAAAAAGCGCCGCTACAGGGAGCTCATGGCTGCCCAGCAGGAGGTCTCGTATAACTTTAACAGTTCCAGGGTCGGCAGGGTCTTCCCTGTGCTTGTCGAGTCCGTTTCCGACGACGGTATCTTTTACATCGGCAGGTCGTATATGGAGGCTCCGGAGGAGGACGGCAGCGTTTTCTTCGCGGCGAAAAAGGAGCATAGTATTGGCGATATTGTAGACGTAAAGGTGCTTGTTGCCGAGGAATATGACGTCACAGGGGAAGAAACGGGCGATTCCAATTGACATAAACGCGTGTTTGTTTTATATTATAATTTGTGTGTCTCGGATTGCATATTCCGGACGCATGCGAAAAAAGAGGGGGTGTTTCCTTGAATCTTTCCAACACGATCACACTGTCCAGGATATTCATAATACCCTTCTTTATGTTTTTTGCGTTCCCGCTTCCGGGGGCCATGACCAATATGATCCCGTTCAGCGTTAGATGTATAGTCGCGCTGGTTTTGTTTGTTATAGCCGAGCTGTCTGATCTGGTGGACGGAAAAGTGGCAAGGTCCCTGAACCAGGTCACGGACCTGGGAAAGTTCCTTGATCCCATTGCGGATAAGCTTCTTGTCACCTCCGCACTCCTTTGTATCTGCGCCGAGAGAGCGATCTACGTTTGGCCCGCAATGATCATACTGATCAGGGAGTTCGCGGTCACCGGTCTGAGAGCCATTGCGGCTTCAAAGGGCAACGTAATTGCCGCCGGGAAGCTCGGGAAGCTGAAAACGGCGCTTCAGACCACAGCTCTGACGACCCTTTTGTCCGCCAAGGTGCTGGGCCTGATATACTATCCTCTTGACCATATCTTCACCATTGTGGGCGACGTGGTCATGGTGCTTGCAGTAATAATGACAATTGTTTCCGGCATCGAATATTTTGTTAAAAACGCCGGTGTTTTGAAAGAAACCAAATAAATGCTTCGGGAGGAGCTCATGATAATAGCTCTTGACGCGATGGGCGGCGATAACGCCCCGAGTGAAATAGTTAAAGGCGCGGTACAGGCTGTTCGTGAGGCTGAAGGCATTGAGGTGCTTCTCATTGGCGATGAGACCGCGATAAAAAGCATCCTTGAGGCTGAAGGCTACAGCGGAGACCGCATCAAGATAAGGGCCACCACAGAGGTTATTGACAATTACGACATTCCCACCAGAGCTATAAAGCAGAAAAAAGACTCGTCAATGGTGGTGGGATTTGAGCTGCTGCGCGATAAAGAGGTGGACTGCTTCGTTTCCGCTGGAAACAGCGGCGCTTTGCTCGCGGGTGCGGTGATGATACTCAAGAAGCTTCCCGGAGTTGACAGACCTGCCGTAGCCAGCGCGGTCCCCACCAAAAAAGGTCACGTGGTGCTGCTGGACTCGGGCTTTAACACCAATATCAAGCCCATGAACTACGTCCAGTTTGCGTACCTGGGAAGCGCATACGTAAAGGCTGCCTTCGGAGCGGACGACCCCAGGGTGGGACTCGTCAATATCGGCATTGAGGACAAGAAGGGAAGCACCGACGTAAAAGAGGCCAACGAGCTTCTGAAAAAGGCGGACATAAATTACATTGGCAATATCGAATCGAGAGACTTCTTTAACGACGCTGCGGACGTGGTCGTAACGGACGGCTTCACCGGTAACGTTATGCTCAAACTTATTGAAGGAGCCTCTGAGTTTTTCTTCGGCGAGATCAGAAGCGTTATGAGCGGCACGGCTTTGGCAAAGGTCGGCGCGGTGTTCATGATGAAGCGGCTGAAGAGACTCAGGCACAAGCTCGATTCCGACGTGCTGGGCGGTGCGCCGCTGCTGGGTGTGGACGGACTTCTTATTAAGAGCCACGGAAGCTCCAAGGCCAGGACCATAAAATACGTCCTTATTAAGGCCAAGACCACAGTCGAAGGAAAAATGGTGGACCATCTCAAGGAGGAAATGGCCGCCTTTACATCCGAAGAGTAACTGGCCCGTTCTGCGGCCGGTTTTAATACATGGATCCCGTTTGGAAAACGGGAAGAAAAAGAACGAAAACGGAGGAAACCAAAAATGTTCGAACAAATCAAAGCTATCATTGCCGAACAGCTTTCAGCTGATCCCGAAAAGATCACCCCGGATACTTCGATCATCGAAGATCTCGGAGCCGACTCACTCGACGTTGTTGAGCTGGTCATGGCTCTTGAGGAGAAATTCGGCGTTGAGATCCCTGACGAGGATGCTGAAAAGATCAACACTGTCGGCGATATAGTCAATTACGTTGAGACCCACAAGAGCAGCGACTGATAAAAGCCATGTCTTTGAAAGCGGAAGAGCTCCAGAAGAGAATCGGATATGAATTCAAGGATATCGGTCTGCTGAAGAACGCTTTGAGGCACAGATCCTATGCCTACGAGAAATACGCTTCCAACGCTCATATACGGAGCAATGAAAGACTGGAGTTTATCGGAGACGCGTTCATAGGTCTCATTGTGGCGAGCTACCTTTATGAGCATTTCCCCGAGCTTCCCGAGGGGAAAATGTCAAAGATCCGGGCGGCCGTCGTGTGCGAGGAAACTCTTTCGGGTCTGGCAGTTCAGCTGGGCGTTCCTGACGCCATAAAGCTTGGCGTAGGGGAGTTTAAGACCGGCGGAAATCTCAAACCGTCCATATTGGCGGATGCCATGGAAAGCATTGCCGCGGCGGTATTCGAGGACGGCGGTTATGAGGCCGCCAAAGCCGTGATCCTTCCTTTCTTCATCAAGCTCATTGCGGAGAAAAGCGAAGAGGTCATCGTTCACGACTACAAATCGAACCTTCAGGAAAAATTGGCGGCTTTCGGCGACAGGGCGATCTATACCATTCTCGGCGAAGAGGGCCCCGACCACATGAAGGTCTTTACCGCCGAGGTGACTTCCGCGGACTTTGACGGCGAATACAAGGCCACAGGAAAGGGCGGAAGCAAAAAAGAGGCTGAACAGGCCGCAGCGGGAGCATTTATTGAATTGCTGACCGGCAAGGGTCTGATCTAGGATCGGGCGGGGCGGTTTTTAGAAACGGAGATTGTTATATGATAAGAGTAACTGTCTGGAATGAGTATTATCACGAAACTGTCAGCGAAGCAGTCAGAAGCATTTATCCCAAGGGAATTCACGGAGCCATTGCGGATTTTCTTTCGGAGGAAGAAGATATTTTGGTCAGAACGGTGACGCAGACAGACCCGGATTTCGGCCTTTCCGAAGAGATCCTGGACTCCACCGACGTCCTTATCTGGTGGGCCCACGTAAAGCATAACGAGATCCCGGATGCCATTGCCGCCAAAGTAAAGGAGCGGGTCCTTAAGGGAATGGGCTTTATTGCCCTCCATTCCGCCCACCTCTGCAAACCCTTCACGATGCTGATGGGCACCTCCTGCGGACTCAGGTGGCGCGATAACGACCGGGAAAGAGTCTGGAACGTGAACCCGTCCCATCCCATTGCCAAAGGCATCGGCGATTATTTCGAGCTCGAGCACGAAGAAATGTACGGAGAGTACTTCGACATTCCGGTTCCGGAGGATATCATATTCCTGGGCTGGTTCAAGGGCGGCGAAGTTTTCCGCTCAGGCTGCACCTTCAGAAGAGGCTACGGAAAGATATTCTATTTCCAGCCCGGCCATGAAGAGCACCCCACCTATTACGATCCGAACGTGCAGAAGATCATTAAAAATGCCATCAGATGGGCCGCGCCCGTCAATACCCGCGCTGTGATCGACTCTCCGTGGGTCGAATCTCCGGAGAAGCTCCTTCAGAGCAAACAGTGACCGGGAAATAGTATTTGTTTTGGAAATGGCGCAGGGCGCCCGGCGGAGCACGGGCGCCCTGCTTCCATAAGACAGTTGTCTGAGGTTTAGAAAAGTATGATCCTTGTTATCCCCGTTTTTGTCCCTCACGCCGGCTGCCCCCACGACTGCTGCTTCTGCAACCAGAAGATCATCAGCGGGAGCAAAAAGCTGCCCGGCGCGGATGAAATTGCCGATAAAATAGGAAGTTATGCAAGCGAGGCCGTGAGGTACGGCGAGGTCGAGATCGCCTTCTTCGGGGGCAGCTTTACGGCCATCGAGCCGGAGGCTCAGGAGCATTATCTTCGCGCCGCGGCGCCTTTTCTTAAGATCAACGGAGGCTTCGCGGACTGTATCCGTATATCCACAAGACCCGACGCCATTGATGAGAAAGTGATCGAAAGACTGAAAAAGTATTCCGTGAGGATAGTTGAGCTTGGCGCCCAGTCCATGGACGACAACGTTTTAAGACTTTCCGAAAGAGGACATACCGCGGAGGACACGAGAAAGGCATCCGCTCTCCTCAAAGCAGGCGGATTCACCCTGGGACTTCAGACAATGACCGGCCTTCCGGGCGCGGACAGAAAAAGCGATACGAAGACTGCTCTTGAGATCGCATCGATAGAGCCCGCCTTCGTCCGGATCTATCCTACTGTGGTGGTAAAGAATACGAAGCTTTTCAGAGATTACGAAGCAGGTCTTTACAGACCAATGCCGCTGGATGATGCGGTAAGTCTTTGCTCGGAGCTTTGCGAGATCTATTCAAAACATAATATCTCGGTCGCCAGGATCGGTCTTCAGTCAACTGATTCCATCACCATAAACGGTGAAGAAAGCGAAGTGGCCGGGGGCCCGTACCATGAAGCCTTCGGACAGCTTGTCAGGTCTTACGACGCGCTGCAGTCTGTCAGCGAAACTCTCGATAACGTACTGAAAAAACACTTAAGCGGCAGTCCCGGGACTCTCACGCTGAGAACAGAACCCAGATATTTCTCGGATGCTCTTGGACAAAACCGCGCCAACGCAGAAAAGCTAAGAAGCAGCTTCGGCTTCGAAAAAGTGATCCTTTCGTCATCGGCCGATCCGGGCGGACCGTCCACCGCGAAGAGGGCGGGAAGGGTCGTTTCGGCGGAGTCCTTTAAGCCTGACAACGCAAAATACGAACACCGTCTCGCCAAAGACACAAAAGCCGAAGTGACCGTAAGAAGAGAACCTACGGGCAGGGACTCCTTCAGGATCCGTACCGACGTGACGGCAGAGATAGTTTTTAAAAGTCTTAAGTAAAATAAACTTACTTTCCAACCGTTATATAGTTTTTTATTTCATTAAATTTGGCGGTCTTTATGCCTCCCACGTTCATTATGTCGGAAATACTGCCGAAGGGACCGTTTTCCGTGCGGTAGCTGATGATCTTAAGAGCTGTGCTTTCGCCCACTCCCGGAAGGGTGCAAAGCTCAGAAACGCTTGCGGTGTTAATGTTCACCAGGCCTCCCTCAGTTATTTTCGCGGATGAAGAGGTGCCGCCGTCGACTATCCAGTTTTTCTCCTTATCACTCTTAAATGGGATCCTGATCATCATGCCGTTGGAAAGTTCGGCGGCCAGGTTAACGGCTTCTCTGTCCGCGCCTTCGGCAAAACCGCCTGCCAGCGCCACCAGCTCGTTAAGTATGCTGCCCTCCGGAAGATCGTAAACGTCTGAAACGGCAACGGCCCCTACGATATATACCGTGATATATTTCACCTCCGGCGTTGCGGAAGGCAGGGCGGGAAGCTCGGAACCGGTGATACGGTCTGCGGGCAGCGAAGATACCGTTTCTTCATTGCGCTCCGTATAGCCAACGACCCCTGACTGCGCTTCTCTGCTGATAAAAAAGCCCGCGACAGAAAGAATGACGAAGACCAGGCCTATCAGGCCGTATTTCAACCAAAGCGGAATGACTATGATTCTCCCGAAAAAACGAATCCTCACAAACTGACCCCCTTTCCCCCTGACCGGATGCGAGAAAATTAAACCTCATTTCCCGATTTCGGTCAATCCCGGGAAATATTATTGCAAAGCAGCCGCGCGAGAGACAATAAAAAAAGCGGCCGGGAGCTGAAGCCCCGGCCGCCGGGCAGGCAATATTTAAACGGAATGATTTATTTGGCAAGAATATCCAGAGCCGCCTCCATCTGATCGTCCTCGCCTTCGGGGATCAGGGAAAGATTGACGTTGGCGTATTCCTCAGGGAGCTCCACCACAACGTCGGGGACGATGCCTTCGCCGTCGTAGTTCTCGGAGGTGGGCGGGTCGTAGAAGAAGGATGTGAGCTTGATGTAGCCGCCGTCGGAAAGCTTATACTGAGTCTGGCCGCAGCCCTTGCCGAAGGTGGTGGTGCCGACGATGGTGGCGCGGTTGAAATCCCGCATGCAGGAGGTGAAAAGCTCGCCTGCGCTGGCGGTGCTGCCGCTGACAAGGATCACGAAGGGAAGGTCCGTAGCGTATTCGGCGTCGGAGCTGTAGGTCTCGTTGAGGGCGCTGTTCTTATACGTCAGGTGCACCACAGGACCTTCGGGCAGCAGGTAATCAAGCACCTTGACAACGGAATCCAGCAGCCCGCCAGGGTTGCCGCGCATGTCAAAAACGATGCCCTTAACGCCTTCAGCCTCTACCTTTTCCACAGCCGCTTTTATCTCGCCGGGAGTGGGGTAAATGAACTGCGTGCATTCGATAACGCCTATTTTTACGCCGTTTTTCTCTTTAATGCTAGTGAAGACGCTCTCGACGGTGTAGTCGCCGCATACGATCTTGATCTCAATGTTTGAGCCGTCTCTTTCCACCGTAAAGTTTTTCTCGTCGCCTTTTTCGCCCCTGCAGGAGGCAACGGCTTCACTGTAGCTCATATCGGAAAAAACGGCTCCGTTGACACCTTTAAGATCGTCGCCGGGTATGATGCCCGCACGGCTGGCAGGGGAGTCCTGCATCACGTGGATGATCTTGAGGCTGTCGCCGGTCCAGGCGACAAAGACGCCGATGCCGTAGCTGCTGCCGTTGTCCTCGTCAATGTTTTTCTGCATCTCCTCGGGGGTGTAGTAGTGTGCGTAGGGATCGCCGATGCCCGAAAGATAGCCGTTGATCACCCTTGACTTGTAGTCCGAACCCCGCTCGCGGACGTACTTAGAATTGAATATCTGCTCGATCTCGCGTATCACGTTGCCAATGGCCACGTATTCGGCGTCCGTCAACTCGTTGTTCGGATCAGCGGTTTCGCCGGAATTCACGTTGTTGATGGGAACGAGCCGGTTCCTCTGAATATCGCGGGTGAAAAGCCCTATGCAGGTCACGGTCAGAGCGACGTTGAGCCCGATAAGGACCGCGATCACGATGATCACGCCAGTCCGCTTGTTGATTTCATAATTTCCCAATTTCATAATAACCTCAATGGATACTGAAATAGTTTCCGGGGTCATTTTCAGGCCCGGAACAAACAGTTTCCCGGCAGATAAACAGCCGTTCTGACTTTTGAACGATTCTAAACCAAGAAAGACTTTTTGTCAATGAACAGCGACCTTCTGAGAAGTAATGAAGGAAACTTAAGAGTGAAGCCGTAATGAGGTTAGAAATGAAGTTAAGAATGCAGCTAAGAATGAAGCCAAGGGCGAAGGAGCCAAGGACTCGACGCCAAAGCACAACGCCAATGCCGGAAGGGCAAGAAAAAGCGCCCCTGCAAAGCCGCGGGGCGCCGGGCATTCAACAACTGCTGTATCACCCGATCTTTTTCCTCAGCCTCAACGCGAATACCAGCGCGACGATATCAAAGGCCGCCTCAAGAAGCAGTCCGACTGCCGCAACGTATAGATAAGCATTGGCAACGGTCTCCGGGACCGCGAAGGAAAGGATAATGAGAACGATGCCGAAAAGCAGGGAGAAGATCGAACTCAGGAGGGAAATGACGGAGACCGCAAAGCCCTCACGCTTTGTGTCGATGTACATGTTGATCTTGATTATGCCGGATATGATCATCGCGATGCCGAAAACCAGAGCGGTGGCCTTGGTCAGCACGTTCAGAAGCTGGGGCGCGAAGAAGGTGCATATTATGCCTGCGGCAAGCACGATAACGGAAATTATGAGGGGAACGACGCTGGTGTCCTCCTTTTTGATCTTCAAAATTATAAATCTCACGATGTAGAACAGCGAAGCGCAAAGCATGGCGATGCCGAGGATCCGGACGACCCAGGTCGTAAAGCCAATGGGATCGATAAACAGGAAGATCGCCACTGTGATCTCCGCGAGAATTATAATGAGTACAGGCAGGATACTTTTAAGAAGCTTTTTCATAAACTGTCTCCTTTTTTTTCAGATTCGGGGCTGCAGATTCCATAGACTGATGATATAACAAAAGCCCCCCTTTGTCAATCGCTCCGGAAGGGGAGGAGAGCCGGAAGGGGCCTGCTCAGGGAAAAGGAAAGCCTTGAATTTTCGGCCCTCAGAGTGTAACATTGAAGCCGGAAAAACAGTCCTGCAACACATATCCGACTCAGGAGGGAGAACACTATGACACACGAGCAATACATGAAAAATCTGAACGTACCGGAAGGCGTTGTCGACTGCGTGCTCGACACGGATACCTATAATGAGATAGACGACCAGTTTGCGCTGTCTCTTATGGTGAAGAGCCCGAAATGCAGCGTCAAGGCACTGCTTGCGGCTCCATTCTTCAACTCAAATTCCACATCTCCGGAGGACGGAATGGTGCGCTCTTACAACGAGATACTGAACCTTCTGGACCTGATGGGGGAGAAGGGACTGAAGAAGGCGGTCTTCGAAGGCTCGAGGACCTACCTGAAGGACGAGCAGACCCCTGTGGAGAGCCCCGCGGCCGACGAGCTCATCAGATTGGCGAATGAACACAGCCCCGAAAAACCCCTTTACGTGGTTGCCATCGGAGCCATAACCAACGTGGCCTCCGCCCTGATCAAAAGCCCCGGGATAAAGGAAAACATAGTGGTGGTTTGGCTTGGCGGCCACAGCGAGCAGTGGTTCGACACCAATGAGTTTAACATGATGCAGGATATTGCCGCCGCCAGAGTTGTGATGGGCTGCGGCTGTCCCTTCGTGCAGCTTCCCTGCATGGGCGTTGTCTCCTCATTCTACACCAGCGGCCCGGAGCTCAGATACTGGCTTGAAGGGAAAAATCCTCTTTGCGACTACCTTGTGAAGCACACCTGCGAAGCCGCCGATGAATACGCCAAAGGCCTGGTGTGGAGCAGGATCATCTGGGACGTCACGGCGGTGGCCTGGCTTCTCAACGACAACGACAGATTCATGTTCTCGGAAATAATTCCGTCGCCGATACCCCAATACGATTCTCACTACAGCTTTGACGTGAGAAGACATCCCATCAGGAGAGTCACGTATATCCACAGAGACAGTCTGATGCGGGAGCTTTTCAGAGTATTGGCGTCGTGAGGGCGCGTTACCGTATATCCGGAGGCAAAATGAAAACACTGAAAAGGATCACATTGGCTTTGATCGCGGTCATTACGATGATACCGCTGATCTCCTGCGGCGTCACGGGACCTCTTCCGGAAGGCATCACCGACTGGGGAGACGACCCCAACAGGCCCTCATACGAGGACTCTTTAAGGGCCGCGGAGCTTTTGGCGTCGGTAAAAAGCCATGCGCCGGAGATCTCCAACGAGCCTGTGAAAGCGGCGGACGAAAACGCTGACCTTAAGCTGTGGTTCGACCACTCCTACTGCAATACTCCGGCGGAGGACACGACCTCCACGGGCAGGAATTCGTACCGGATACTGCTTGCCAAGAACGAGATCGAGGGCTGCCACCTGATGCTTGCGTCCTCATCGGAAATGAGGGACCTTACCCTTGAAGTGTCGGATTTTAAGGACAAAAACGGCAATGTTCTGGACAAGGAGGTGTGCTACGGCTGGTATTTCAGCGACGTGGAAGGGAAGACCGTTGCCGACCCGATCCCCGTTTTGGAGCATGAATTCACTCTTAATGCCAATGAGAGCAAAATGTTCGTCATCAAGGTGAAATCAAAGGCCGGCACTCCGGCGGGCCAATACCGGGCGGAGGTGACCGTTAAGGATAAAGAAGGGAAGGAAATAAAGAAGGCCGACGTGTACGCCTACGTCCGGGACTTCGCTCTTCCGGCGGCGTCGAGCTGCAAGACTCTCACGGACCTTAACGAGTGGGCTGTCATCGTGGGCGCCAACAGAGAGGAGACGACCGCCGACGGCCTTGAGGACGACCTTTACGCGCTTTACTACGAATACCTGCTGGAGAACAGGGTAAACTGCTACACGCTGCCCTACGCCAAGCGGGGCCAGTTCTGGGACGAAAGGGTCAAGGAATACCTTGACGATCCCCGCATGAACGCCTTCACCCTTTGCTGGAAGATACACCCGGAGGCCACGAAAAGCGAAGCCAAGCTGAGAGAGTACGTGGAGGCGGCGTATAACATGGTCTCTCAGAAGGAGGAATGGCTCGGAAAAGCCTACTTCTATCCCGACGAAGGTGACGAGCCTCTCACGAAGGAGGCCCTTGACAGGATAATCTCCTGCAACAAAATATACACTGAATACTTCGGCAGCCACAGGCTCCTCATCCCGATACACTACAACACAATGCTGGATAATGACACGGACTTCTTCAAGTACCTTGAGAACGACGTGAACGCCTGGTGCGGCAAGACCTACTTCTTCAACACCCAGGCTGACAAATCGTTCAACAGCGATCTGTACACCGAGTTTTACGGCAAGAGCTTTGAGGATAAATTCGGCACCTTCAAAAGCAGAATGGCCGCCGCCAAGGCGGAAGGCGACGAGGTCTGGTGGTACGTCACCCGTTTTCCCCACGACCCGGAGATAACCCTTTCCATCAGTGACGAGTCCGTGAAGCACAGACTTCTTTTCTGGCAGCAGAAGCTTTACGGCGTGGACGGGTTCCTTTACTACATGTGCAACGACTGGGAAAACGCCAAAGCCTGGACCGGAAAGTATGAATATCAGGCGTCCGGAACCGTTGTCAAGACCTACGGAAACGGTGTTCTGATCTACCCCGGCGGAGCGCTGCCGGAATATATTGAAAAATACGGAAGCGACGGATACCCGGGACCCATCGGCTCCCTCAGGCTTGAGTCCATAAGGGACGGCGTTGACGATTACGATTATTTCACGATCCTGGACGACCTGTACGGCGAGGGGACATCTGACCTGATCATCCGCCAGATGACGGTGTCTCTTGGAAGCTACAAGACCGATACTGAGCTCTTCAACAGGCTAAGGACAGCCGTCGGCGATCTTATCGAGGAAAAAATGACACAAAACTGAGCGCCAAGGCGTTTGTTTTTCGGAGGATATATAAATGCTTAGCAGATCTGTTGAGTTTAAAAAAGCAAAGCCCGTGTGGGCGGCGGAGCATCTGCACGATATGAACGTCAGCCTCATGCTTGAAACAAGCTGCGGGCTGAGGGCGGGGGTTCTCAGGATCGCCGCGGCCAGCTGCTATCAGCTTTTTGTGAACGGAGAACTTGCCAATATGGGCCCCGCCCGCACGGGCCACGGCTTCGCCCGGGTGGACGAGGTGCCTCTGCCTTCCGGGAGATGCGATATAAAGCTCATTGCCGCGGGCTACAATAACAACTCGTTCCAGTACATCGACGAGCCGCCGTTTGTATGTGCGGAGATAATTGACGGAGATACGGTCGTAGCCGCGACGGATCCGGAAAACTGCGGATTCAAGGTCAGACGGTACTTCGAAAGACTTCAGAAGACCACAAGATATTCCTTCCAGAGGAATTTCACGGAAGTTTACGATCTGAGAAAAGCCGCCGGCGGCGACGTGAAACTGTCGCTGTCCGAAAACAAATGCAGGTTCATAGAGCGAGGCATAGCTCTGTACCCCAACGACAGGGAAGACGCGAAATATATCGTTGCGGAAGGGCTCTGCGGGACCTCAGACGGCTTTGAACCCTTCGCGGACAGGGCGATAACCCGGATATCGGATGAGCTTAAGGGCTTTAAACCGGAAGAACTTGAGATATGCAGCGCCCGGGAGGGCCAGAAGCTGACGTATAAGACAGAGAACCTTGAGAGGAGACCCGCCGGCAGAGTCGATTTGAAAAAGGACGGCTTTGCCGTGTTTGAAATGGAAAGGAACCTCTGCGGAGTCATTGGCTTCAGCATCGAATGCGAAAAAGACTGCCGGGTATACGCAATGTTTGACGAGCTGCTGGGGCCTGACGGAAGCGTCGATTTCCTGAGGCTTGGCACCTCCGCCATAGTGATCTGGGACCTTCCCGAGGGGAACCACAGCCTGCTGACTTTTGAACCTTATCTGTTCAAGTATCTGAAAATTGCGGTCACGGGCACCGCCGCGACCATCCGGGACGTGCATATAAGGCGTGTGGGCTTCCCGAAGCCCGGCGTCAGACTTAAGTCTGAGGATCCAAAAATGAAAGCGGTGTTTGACGCGGCGGTGGAGACCTTCCGTGAAAACACCTACGATATTTTCATGGACTGTCCCTCCAGAGAGAGGGCGGGCTGGCTCTGCGACAGCTTCTTTACGTCGAGAGTTGAGCATTCACTGACCGGAAGCTCCGCTGTCGAACGTAATTTCCTGGAAAATTTCCTGCTTCCCGCATCCTTTAAGTGCCTTCCGGAGGGCATGCTCCCCATGTGCTATCCCGCGGACCACTACGACCGGGTGTTCATTCCGAACTGGGCAATGTGGTTCGTTGTCGAGCTTGAGGAATACCTTGAGCGGACCGGGGACCGGGAACTGATCGGCAAAGCGAAAGACAGGGTCTACGCACTTTTGAAATATTTCAGAAAATTCGAAAACGAGCTGGGGCTCCTGGAAAAGCTGGAATCCTGGATCTTCATCGAATGGTCAAGATCGAACGAGCTTGTGCAGGACGTGAGCTTCCCCTCCAACATGCTCTACGCCAAAGTAAAGAGGACCGTCGCGAAGCTCTACGGCGACGAAGTCCTGGTGAAGGAGGCGGAGGCTCTCGAAAACGTGATAAGGGAAAAGTCCTTTGACGGCAGATTTTTCCGGGACAACATGGTACGGGTAAACGGAAAACTCGTGAGTCCCGGGGAGTGCACGGAAAGCTGCCAGTATTACGCCTTCCACACCGGCATTGCCACCCCGGACACCTACCCGGAGCTCTGGGAGACTCTTCTTAGAGACTTCGGCCCCGGCCGCAAGCAGAACGACCCCTACCCGAATATCGCTTTTGCCAACGCCTTTATCGGCAACTACCTGCGCCTGGACATCATGCACAGGTACGGCAGATATGACGAAATACTCGACAACATAAAAGGGTATTTCTTCTACATGGCGGACCGCACCGGCACTCTCTGGGAACTGGACAGCCCCAACGCCAGCTGCAGCCACGGCTTTGCCTCCCACGTGATATACTGGCTCGACAGGATGGATATGCTGGAAAAAGACGACGCCAAAGGCCCGGAAGGCTCTTCAAACAGGTAAAAATGCAGGCTTCCGGCGCAAAAAAGCGCCTCAGGCCCTAAAAAGAGTGGAAAGAAAAAGCATTTTGCTGTATACTCACTCAGGTGCTTACGGAGAAACGCGGGTCATTAAGCGTTTCCCAATTTGACAAGCAGGAGATCTCGAAACAATGAAAGTACTTTTAAACGATGGACGCGTTGCAGAGTGTCCGCAGGAAGAAGAAATTGAAGTGCTGCGTCACTCCGCGGCCCACATTATGGCGCAAGCCGTGAAACGCCTTTATCCCCAGACCCATTTCGGGTACGGCCCGGCGACGGAAAAGGGCTTCCACTACGATATAGATTTCGGCGACGACGTCATTGGCGAGGATGACCTGCCGAAGATCGAGCAGGAAATGCGCAAGATCGCCAAAGAGAATCTGCCCTTCCGCGTGTTTGAGCTTCCCAGAGAAGAAGCCGTGAAGCTCATGAAGGATCGGGGCGAGATATACAAAGCCGAGCACATCGGAGATCTTCCCGACGACGCAAGGATCACGT
>JAGCZO010000122.1 GCA_017959965.1 Clostridia bacterium
CATCGCAATGATCGCCAGGGCGCTGGCATCATCAATAATACTGATCAGAGTACCGGCAAGCACAGTATTTCCGTCATAGGGTCTGTACTTTACAAGCGTGCCGTCCTTTTCCGAGATCAGCGCCTCAAACTTATACAAAAGATTTTCTATTCCTCTGGGCCTTTCCGGTAACCCTTCGAACAGGACAAGAGACTTCATTCTGTACTTCGGGTCTCTCGTCACGATACCGCCCGCGCATCCGCTGGGCCAGCGGTCCTCGTCGTAAAGCCAGGGCTCCATGCCGGTCTCTTTTCCGTACTCGGCCACCTTGTTGCAAAGGTCAAACCACTCGTCGCCAAGGTATTCCGTGATGAGTCCGGCCCTGCTGTGCATAAAATAGCCGCCGAAGCCCATTTCCTTCATCACGTCGACCTGTCTTTTCAGCTCTTTTTCCTCAAGCTCGCCGTTCCATGACCAGAACGGTTTGCCGCGAAATTCACAGCCGGGCTTCTTAAATTCCCGTACCAGCGCGTCATATCCTCTGTTAAGCTTTTTTGTATTCATTTTTACCTCCGGCCGGCAACCGGTCACCCGTTTTCCGGCAATCTTTCTGCCGATTTGAATTATACCAAATACAGTGATAAATTCAACCGGAACAATGCCAAAAAGCCGGGCCGCATCTTAATATCAGGCGCGGCCCGGCTGTCCGGTTTTAAACCACAATTATATATTCATATCAGCCGAATTCCACGTTCCATCCGGCGAGGAAGCGCTGCAGCATAATGGCGTCCCAGTCCGAGATCTCGCCGTCCGCGTCAAGGTCCATCACGTCAAGGTCGATCTCAACGTTCCAGCCTGCAAGGTACCTCTCGAAAATGATGGCGTCCCAGTCTGTGATCTCGCCATCGGAGTCCGCGTCTCCCGAGGCCTCGGCGGGCGGCTCGCTTACCGATATGTTAAACCAGAAATCCGGTATTTCTACAACTTCGCCCGTGGTAAATTTCACTAAGAGAGCAACTCTCGTGTCCTCCGTAACGCCGTCAACAGGGATAACGTACACAAAACGGCAGGCGTTTTCACCTCCCGCATTCAGGACGGCTTCACTTGCGGCGTGTTTAAAATCTCCGAAACAGTCGGTCTCACCCAGTCTGTATCCGAACTGGTCTATCACTCCGGCAAATCCCACCCATCCTGTAAAAGTGATGGCGGTGATATCGTATTCCGGCAGGTAGATGATCCTGTTTTCATTCAGATCACTGATATAACTGAGGGCATATCCCTCCTGACACATAAGCTGGCCGTTGTAATAGATGTTGTCCAGGGCTTTTCCGCGGAGGACCGACTCATCCGTGCTTACATGGGCGCCCTGAGTCACCGTTATATTGACCTCGTAGAGGTACTGCTCTTCGTCATTGCCGTCGACAAGACAGACTTCCACAAGATGGTCTCCGAAATCAAGGTCCCTGGTGGGGAATATCACCTTTAATCCCGAGGTCGGGTTGTTCTCCACGGTGTATCCTTCCGACGCCACCGCGTTGATAACGTCCTGTCTGTGCCACGTGGTGATCTCACAGCCTGAGGTGATATCCGCGTCGTCGCAATAGACCTTGTACTCTTTTATGCCTGCCAGCGACACTGCCCAGCCTGACAGCATAAGACTTGCGTTGCCTTTTCCTATTTCAAAAGAAGTCACGCAGTGAGAAGCGGGATTCGCGCTCCTGTGCGTAGGGTACATATCTCCTCCCTCGTCAAGGTAGCCTCTGAAGGCAGCGCTTTCGGCATGAACAACTACCGCGCCGAAGACGGATATCAGCATCGCCGCAACAATAACGATCGACAAAATTCGTTTCATAATGATCCTCCTCATAGAACGAAGCCTGCGCTTCCGTGTTATCCAAATTTACAGGTGTTCGCTTTTTCTTTTCTCTACGCAGAATATTTTATCAATTGCCAATGCCAAGTGCAACAAAAACATAAGCCGTACGACGCCAATAAAAAAACCGGGAGCCCTCCGATCATCGCAAAGGGTCCCGGTCTTCATTCATATCTGATTTTATTTGGGGCTTCAGCCCATGACTCTGTCCAGGATCTTTCCGATCTGACCTGCGTCAGGCTGGACGGGGTTGGCGGCGGTGCAGCTGTCCTTAAGAGCCGCGTCGATTATGCCCGCCCTTCTTTCTTTCATGTCGGCTGCGCTGACGCCCAGCTGCATGAGAGTGCGGGGGATGCTCATCTTGTTATTGAGGTCCTCAAGGGCTCTTACCAGATACTGGACCGTGAGTCTTGTTCCGCCAACCGGTATTCCGACGATGCGGGCAGCCTCGGCGTATTTGGCGGCGGAAGGCGATTTGTCGGCTCCGAAGGGAACGTCAAGTCCCGAGTTGAAGGCTACCACGTGGGGGAGCAGGATCGCGTTGGCCTCGCCGTGGGGTATGTTGAAGGCGGCTCCGATGGCGTGGGCAATGCTGTGGCAGATGCCGAGCCCTGCTTTTGTGAAAGCCAGGCCCGCAAGGTATGAGGCCATCATCATGTTCTCTCTTGCGGTGTCGGAGTCTCCGTGGAGATATGCTTCGTAGAGATTGCCGAAGGCAAGTCTCAAGGACTTTTCGGCGTACGCATCGGTTATGGAATTTGCTTTGTTCGCCACGTAAGCTTCCAAAGCATGTGTTATAACGTCCATTCCGGTGAAAGCTGTTACCGCTTTCGGAACGGTTTTTGTCAAAGTATAGTCAAGGACAGCCATGTCCGGTACCATTCTGGGATCGGAAATGAGGACCTTCCTGCCTGCGGCATGGTCTGATACGACTGTGCAGTCGGTTACCTCGGAGCCCGTGCCGGCTGTCGTTGGCACTGCGGCGAAGTAAAGCTTTTTCCCTTTTCCGCAGAGGACCAGCACGACCGCTTTGGCTGTGTCGATGGCGCTGCCTCCGCCAATGGCGACAATGATCTCGGCGCGGAGTTCCTCCACGAATCTGCAGCAGTCGGCAACCTGTTCCAGGGACGGATCGGGTTCAATGCGGTCGAATATTGCGTTCTTTCCGCAGCCCATGAGGCCCGCGGCGGAATCGCCGATACCGTTTTTGCCGATTATGGGGTCGGCAACTATGGCCACGCGTTTTCCGTTGAAGGCCGCCAGCGCGTCAATTGCGCCTGCGCCGAAATATAGATTTGAGTTTAATGAAAAGTTTTCCATGTGGTTTTACCGGTACGGATGCTTTCAGCGCCTTCTTTCCGGGCAGCGCCTGCATCCCGTCATTTGTATGCAATTGGTTTTGTTAAAGCCGCGTCGGTTTTTGCAGACTTATCGTCGGTCGTCCGTCAGCTTTCAGTCGGATAGTAGAGTCCTATGCCCTTCTCATCAAGGTATTCTTTCCATTCCGGGCCGGGGTCGCTGTCCGTGACGATTATGTCAACGCCTTCTATCCCGCAGATCTCCACCAGTGAAACACGGTCGAATTTGGTACTGTCAACGGCAAGTATCTTTCTTTTCGCCGACGTCAGTATGGTCCTTTTGACCTCAGCGTCGTAGTCGTTTATGTCGGTTATAAGGCCGGTGGACTTGTCGATGCCCTTGCAGGAGAATATGGCGTAGTCAACGTGAAACGATTTTATCGCCTCGACGGTCCTGGCTCCCACGAAGGCGTAGCCGCCCTCCTTGAGAAGGCCTCCCGTGGCGAACACCCTCCAGGAGGGTTTGTCGCTTATCTCGCACACTATTTCCGCGGAATTGGTTATTACCGTGAGATTCTTTTTGACTTTCAGAGCCTTCACCACGAACAAGGCGGTGGAGCTTCCGTCCATCATTATATTGGCGTTGTCGGGGATCAGTTTTTCCATCGTCCCCGCGATAGCCTGCTTCTGCTCCACGTTCGAGAGCTTCCTTACCGAGTAAGGCAGGTCCACATTCGAGCTTTCCGAAAGCACGGCCCCGCCGTAGATGCGCTGGGCAACGCCTTCGTTTTCCAGCTTCATAAGGTCGCGGCGCACGGTCTCCTCAGTCACGTCAAAAAACGCGGCCAGATCCGCTACAATGACCTTTTTTTCCTTCTGAAGCTGTTCTCTTATGTACTGAAGTCTCTCAATGGCAAGCATAGTCTGAGCCTTTGTTCAGGCATTTTCAGGTCCCGGCCGGTTCGGGCTTTGGCGCCGGCCGGAACGTTCTGCCGTCAAAGCAGAGTGTCCCAAAGCTTTTTGTCGGGTCTCGGGATTATGGCGCTGTCAAGTCCCATTCCCGTGGAGCCGATTGCTGAGAGCGCCTTTTCCACCGAAGCCGTGACCGCCGCCACGTCGCCGGTGAGAAGCACGAAGGCTTTTCCTGATAGTCCCCTTGCGAGTCTCAGCTCGATGAGCCTCACGTCGGCGGTCTTTGCGGCAACGTCGGCTGCGACGATCGCGCCTGCCACCGAGAAGGTCTCCACCATTCCCAGTGCCTCGGGCTCTCCCACGTCCGAAGCGCCGTAGATCGCGGTGAAGATCGATTCATGGGGATTGCCCAGGACAAAGCTGTCAACAAGCATTTCCGGATAGGCGGCGGTGGCAGCCTCAACGGCCGCTTTCACAGCGCCGAGTCTTCCGGCACAAAGGATAATATATTTCCCGGGACATACGGGGTGTGCCTCAAGCACCTCCACCTCCGCGGCCTTGATCAGAACATCGGCCGCTTTAAGTCCTGTGGAAATAGTTCTGTATTCGATCAATCCAATCGCTTTGCTCATTTCCGCTTCTCCGTTTTCACGTTCTCAACACGATAAATTTGTCGGTAATTTCTTCAACGGTCCCGTCCGCCGGTGAGTGCAGATTCACGCCAAGGCTTGTCTTCGGGGTGGAGGCGATCAACTGATCCTTGGTCACCTTGTCTCCCACAGACACCGCTGCCGTGCATGGGACGCCGATATGCTGGGAAAGCATCAGCTTAAGTCTGCCAAACCTTACGGGGCTCTCGTCAAGAGGCGCAGGTCCGTCATATTTTGCAAGGCCAAGTCTTGCCGTAAGGCGTTCCTTGGATATGAGTCTGTGGCTTCTCTGAGCGGAAACAGGTCTCACCTCCGCGGGGCCGGCCATTGCCACGCCGTTCTTTCTGAGTTCTTTTTTGTATTCCGAGATAAGCGTTCTCGGAGTTAGGCCCTGGTTGCAGGCGTAAAGCTCGCAGATACCGCAGCCGCAGCAATACAAAGTGTCAAGGAACGGCTTCATGTTGTCGACCTTGAGGCTCACGCCGTAGCTCATGAAATCAGCCGGGGATATGGGGTGTCCCAGCAGATGTCTCGGGCACAGATCGGAGCACAGCCTGCAGTCGCAGCATACAGCTTTTGCTCTCGCAAACTGGAGCTTGACATGGTGCTGGAGCGCATTGGCGACGAAAGAGTCGGGCTGCAGAAGTATTATGTCGCTGGAAGTTTTAACTACAACGTCGTCCGGACGGGCAAGCTTTCCCATCATGGGGCCGCCGGAAAGGTATACCGGATCGGGGATCTTCGAGCCTCCGGCCAGATCCACCAGTTCTCTGAAAGAGATACCCACGGGGACCTTCAGAGTCACGGGGTCGTTGACCTCTCCGCAAACCGTGACGTACTTTTCGGTGACAGGTTTGTTCTCATGGATCGCCCTGTAGATGTTGAGTACCGTCTCAACGTTGTAAACGACGCATCCCACAGCGATCGGAATGCTTCCGGGGGGAACCACTCTTCCGGTGGTCTCGTAGATCGTGACCACCTCGTCGCCGGCAGGATATACTTCCGGGAGAAAGCCGATCTTGATCCTCTTAAAGGAGGACAGATTCGCTCTTACCGCATCGACGGCGCCGGTGTAGGACTGTTTTATCGCGATGATAACGTTGTCGGCTTCGAGAGCGTCGGCCACCTCTTCAAGGGCCGTCATGATCTCGTAAGCATACTTCTCCATGACCAGTCTGTGCAGTTTGAGCAGCGGCTCGCACTCAGCGCAGTTAAGAATAACCGTGTCCGCAGCTTTGTTAAGCTTAGCGTAGCTGGGGAAACCCGCTCCGCCGCAGCCTACGATACCGCTGTCACGCAATATTTCATTAAGCCTCGCTAATTCCATATCAATAACTCATGAGGAAACGGGAAAACGTTCGTTTTGTTCCGTCTCCGATAATTTTTCAGGTCCGGCGCAGATCACTCAAGACCTATGCTGTCGTCGACTATTCCGACAATTGCCGCGTCGATGGGGCAATTGACAAGACCGCATCCGATCCTTGCCGCGCTGCCCTCAGCGACCAGCACTATTTCACCGATGCCGGCGCCGACGTTGTCGATGGCAACAATTCGCTTTTTATCGGCCATGCTCTCCATAGGCTCGATGATCATGAATTTGTTACCCACCAGATTTTCGTTTTTTCTTGTGGCAACCACGCTGCCAACCACTTTTCCTACAAGCATAACCCACCTGCTCTAAGCGGCTCCCCGGCCCTTTCGGGGCCGCGGGCACGCTTATTTAACTATAATTCCGATGTCGCCGGTCCTGATCTTGGACGCATTGGCTTCGTCTGTGTCGATGTGCATCTCAAGCGAGAATGAAGGGTCAACGCGGATAGACACGTTGTTGAAGATAGTCCCTCTTTCGTTGTTGAATTTCACCGATACCACGTCGCCCTGCTTTACTCCGGCAAGCTCGGCATCCCTGGGCGTCATATGGATGTGACGCTCGGCAATGATGCATCCCTCGTCGAGGTAAATAACGCCTTTGGGGCCGACTACGGCAATGGACGCGCTTCCGTCAAGCTTTCCGGAGAGCCTTATGGGGGCCTTTATTCCCAGCTTAACGGCGTCCGTCTGTGAGATCTCCACCTGCGATCTGTTTCTGCAGGGGCCAAGGACTCTGACGTTCTCGATAGCCCTCAGTTTCACGCCAACGATAGTCACAAGCTCGTTTGAAGCGAACTGTCCGCCCATAAGATCTTTCTTCTTAGTGAGCTGATATCCCTCGCCAAAGAGCTGTTCGACGTGCTCCTGAGTGAGATGGATGTGCCTTGCGGACACGCCCACCGGAACCGCGAATCCTTTCTCGGACTGCTTCCCGAGCACCTCAAGCACTGCTCTTGTGATTTCTTCTATTGACTGATCCATAGTTTTCCGCCTTTATTGTATTTTTCGTCCGCGCGCCCCGGAAGGCTGGTCAACAGTCTGCCGCGCTGATCCGCGGCGCCTGCGGACAACAAAATCTTGTTCCGCGGCTGCCGGCTTCAGCCTTTTTACCGCGGCAGTATCAATTCAGGTCAGATCACTTCAGTACAGGAAGAATTCTCTCTACGTCGTTGTGAGGTCTGGGGATGACGTGTGTAGCAACGAGCTCGCCGAGTTTGGCAGCGTTTGCGCCGCCGGCTTCAACTGCGGATTTAACTGCGCCGACATCGCCTCTTACCATAACGGTAACGAGTCCGGAACCGATCTTCTCGGTGCCAACCAGCTCAACGTTTGCAGCTTTGAGCATCGCATCGGCTGCCTCGATAGCAGCTGTAAGTCCTCTTGTTTCAACCATTCCTAAAGCCTGTAATACCATTTTCTTTTCCTCCTTGATTTTTTCAACTTCTCCGATCTTCTCGGAAACGATCTTTTTTTCTGCCGCGGGGATATCTTTTACCGCGGGTTTTGCAGCGCTCTTTGAGGCTGCGGGTTTCTTTGCTGCGGGTTTCTTACCTTCTGCCATAGTCAAATCACCCTTTCTTTTTAAGTCTGCTTGCGCTTATCTCAACGATTCTGGCAGTTTCTTCGTGAGGATTCGCTATTACAGCGTGGGCGCAAGGCTTCACAAGGCCACGTGCCATTGCCGCGTCGACTGCCTCGGTGACCGCCGCAACGGATCCCTTGACGATTATCGTCACAAGTCTTCCGCCGAGTTTGCGTTCCCATGTCACGAAACTCACATTCGCGGTCTTGCACATCACGTCAAGAGCATCCAGCGCGCCTGTCACGCTTGACACTTCAATTAAGCCCAATGATTCCATGCCTTGTCCTCCTGAGATCCGCGGTCACCGTGAGCCGCGTTCAGTTCTCAACTTTGATACAACGTTTCCCTGCAAAAGATCACTTTACCTGGGGAAGGATCTTCTCTACGTCATTGTGGGGTCTCGGGATAACGTGGACCGCAATAAGCTCGCCGAGTTTAGCAGCGTTTGCGCCGCCGACTTCGGTTGCGGCTTTAACAGCGGCAACGTCGCCTCTTACCATAACGGTAACAAGACCGGATCCGATCTTCTCTGTTCCGATAAGAACGACCTCTGCAGCCTTAACCATTGCATCTGCTGCTTCGATAGCAGCTGTGAGTCCTCTAGTCTCAACCATTCCCAATGCTTCCTGTACCATGATTATA
>JAGCZO010000123.1 GCA_017959965.1 Clostridia bacterium
CGTCGGGGGCAGGCAAAGCTTCCGCATCATCTTCAGGGTCTTCATCCCTTAGCTTCTTTTCGTCCTCACCCTGAGCATTCTCCCCGGAGCCCGGTTCAGCTGCGGAAGCCGTTTCGTCCGTCTCCACCAAAGACCCTGCAGTTTCCGCCGCAGGCTCTGCGGTTTCCGCCACAGGCTCGGCAATCTCTTCCGCAGCCGCGGAATTATCATTCACCTCAGCTTCGGCATCAGACAAAACAGCCTCTTCGGGTACGGGTACGCTCTTTGGCTTTCGGCTTTCTCCGGATTTTTTATTCGATTCAGATCTTTTTCCCGCCATAAATGCCTCAAGGTTGGTTTTTCCCGAAAATTACGGAATTTCAGAGTTTATATTCCTTGCGGAGCTGTTCCTTGCCGAACAGCCTTTCGATCGCCTTGGCAACGCCGCACTCTTCGTTTGAGTCAGTTTCAAAGGACGCCTCAGCCTTTACCGCAGGGTCGGCATTCCTCACCGCAACGCCGAAGCCTGCCGTACGGAGCAGCGTAATATCGTTTTCTGAGTCCCCGAAGGCAACTGTATCGGCAATGTCCACGCCTATCAGTTCGCACAGTTTTTTCAGAGCGTTTCCCTTGCTTACCTCCGAGTCCACGAATTCCATGCATCCGCCGCCGGACGTGAAGCAGGAGACTGATCCGGGGATCATCTTGGCGACCTCCCCCGACTTCCATGGCGTGCCGTCATCCCGGGCAGTCCAGTATATCTTGTCGATGTTGCTGCGGTCCTCTTTGCTGGTTCGCAGGAAGTAAGGATCCTTCGCGTCGAAATAATACGTTTTTGTATTAGACGCCTGAGCGTACAGGTCGCCGAACCTTGTTTTGCGGCTGACGTACAGCTCTTCATCCGCCCACACGCACGCGGTAACGTTCAATTTGTCGCCGAGCTCAAGCAAAAACCTTGCGTCCGCCATGGACAGCGGCATCCTCATAAGCTCTTTTTTGGCTCCGGCGGTGGCGATCCTGGCGCCGTTGTGGGCAATGATAAATCCGTTTTTACCTTCGACGCCAATGTAGTCGCCCAGCGATTTGTACGATCTTCCGCTGGCAATAACGAAATGGATCCCGCAGTCGTCGCAGAGCTTTGCGGCGGCTCTGTTTTCCGGTGGAATGACACACGCGGGGGTTATGAAAGTGCCGTCCATATCCGTGGCAATGAGCCTGACGCGGCCGAAATCATATTCGTTTAGGTTTAAAGCATTCTTATCCACTTATTCACCGTCGGAATTTCGTCGTTCCGTTAATGATCAGTCCTCCCCGTCAACTGAAGGAAGAGTTCTTGCCTCTCTGGGAAGGTCCTCGTTCTCCTCAAAAACAGGTTTAATGACGAAGGAATATGCAAAGTTCTTCTCGTCGAAGGCATATTTGCTTTGAAGCCCCGGGCCGCAGCTGTTCGAGCCGATGCCTGCGGTCTTGAAGTCGATGTGAACGTAAGTTCTGCCGGTCTCTGTCAGATCCCGCTCATACTTGGCGGAATCAAGCATATACTGGCTGTATTTCAGCGCGGAGAACTCGAATTCGGGAATACCCTTAAACATCAGTCCCCGCATATTGCCGTCGTGGACAAGCGCCCACCGGGTCTTATAGTGATTGCCGGTCTCCTGGGGCTTGATGTAGTTCGTGTAGTTATCCCGCACCGACATGTCGAAAAGGCCGGATCTTGTGTAAGCGTTCATGTCAACGTAGGAGCTGCCCGGACCCATGCCGAAGAAGACCATTCTGTCGTTTCCTGCAGGCATCTCAAGCTCAAGGCCGAATCTCGGACGCGGCGGCGCGTTTTCTCTTACGTCTCCGGTCACCGACACTCCGATCTCACCGTCTCCGTATACCGCGAAGAACGCCGAGAACCTGACTGCGGGCTTCATTGACGGCCCGCTCAGGGAATATGAGCCAAGGAATATCACCGACGATGGGTTTACCTTTATCACGTCAAAGGAATAGCATTTCCGGACGGCTCTGTTGTAGTTCCAGAACTGCCAGGTATTCCTGATGTTTCTGTCATTGTCCGTGGGAGC
>JAGCZO010000124.1 GCA_017959965.1 Clostridia bacterium
GAAATGACTGTAAACAAATACCTGGAGATCAGCAAGCTCGGCTACGATGCGAACAAACTTGAGGGATACGAAACCAAAACGCCTCACGAAATGTACAAACGCCATGCAGACGGCAGAGACGGTGGCCTTCTGAAGCTTGATCCGGATTCGCCGAAAGCTTTTGACGAGTGGTTCGATATACCGGATAAATGGGTGATCGAGAATTCGAGCCACCTCTGGGAAGCCATTGCCGGCAGTTCCAGATCGCGTCTCCATCTTTATGTGAGCAAAGACGAGGAAGGATATTACCTGTCCCTGGCTCAAAACGAATACTGCTGCCCGGAAGAAGTCGTTCGGTTCTATGTTGCGCTACGCAAGAACGGAATTCCGGTGTACATCTACGACGGCGAGAAGATAGAAAAGTATCTTTCCGGCAACGGTAAAATCGGAATAATCCCTTGTTTTGACGAAGTGTGGGAGTATTTCTACGGGGGATTTGATGACAAGGACGTCGGCAAATTCAGAAAGCTGCCGGATGAACCCTGCGATGAACTGATAAAAAGGATAACCTGGGAGAATTTGCCGGTGGTTAAGCTAAAGGGTGAACAGTAAAGGTTATAATTTGAAAAAAGGGCTTGCGGTGATCAAAGCAATCGTACAATCGCAAGCCCTGAATATAGATCTGCTATGCGCCTCCGAGCCATTTAGTCTAAGGAGGCGCAAAGCATTTACTGCGCCACCAAGCGCAGAATTCAATAAATTTCAACCCTGAGGTTTAACCACGACCTTGATCGAATCGTTCTCGGTCTGTTTTATTATTGCTTCCTCCAGCTTTTCCAGGGGATAAGTGTGCGTGACGAGCCTGTCAAGCGAGACCCGGCCGCTGTTTATAAGCGCGACGGCGCGGGAGTGGGTATCGGGATTTATCCTTGAGCCGACGATCTTCAGCTCCTTGTTGAAAACGTCCTCCAGGCTGAGACTGTGGTAAGTGCCGGGCTTCGGGACGCTGAACAGGAGGACCGTTGCGCCAAAATCCGCGGCCTCGAAGGCCTGAGCTGTTGCGGAGGTGTTGCCGACACATTCGATCACGACGTCGGTCCCCCGCCGGCCTGTCAGCTGCTCTATCTGATCCGCAACGGGCCCTGCAAAAGGATCCACAGCGTGATCCGCGCCGACTTCAAGGCCGATCTTACGCCTCAGAGCCACAGGCTCGCTGAGAATAACGGTGGTGGCGCCCGAAAGCCTTGCCAATTGCACCATCATGAGACCGATTGGCCCGCCGCCAATGACGCAAACACTGTTCCCTGCGCGGATGCCGGCAATATCGATACCGTGCAGGCAGCAGGCAAGAGGCTCGGTCATTGCCCCCGAAAGAAGGGAGACCCCGGGCGAGAGCAGGTGGCACTGGGCTTCGGGAACGTAGCAGCAGTCCGCAAAACCTCCGTTCATAGTCACGCCGATCGCCTGCAGCTCTCTGCACAGCTGCTTTTTGCCGGTCCTGCAGTAATGACACTTGCCGCAGTAAATGTTGGGATCCACCGTCACTCTGTCTCCGGGCTTCACGCCAATGACCGCCGTCCCCACTTCTTCAACAGTACCCGAAAACTCGTGGCCCAGAACCACAGGCGGATGGACCTCGGCGGACCCTTTGTCGCCGTGATAAATGTGAACGTCTGTCCCGCAAATACCGCAGTACGCCACCTTGACAAGAACCTCATTGGCGAGAAGGGCTCTCGATTTTATTTCACGCATCTCAAAACTGTGATTTCCTAAAAAGAAATTGCCTCTCATTTTTGCCACGCTTCCTTTTCCACAGATAAGGTCTGAATAATGGTTAAAAATTATAGATCAAAAAGAGCCGGCCTGCCGCGCATCCGATCTGCCGCTTTGGCGTTGGTCCTGAGGGATGATCAAAGAAACTGAAGCAATACGGCCCGGTTGAATATTACGCCAAATCGGGAGGAAATTCAATACTCGGAAACCGGCAATGGTGAAGACGGGGAGGCGGAAAGCCCGGTTGGAAATGACGCCAATGGGTTGGCATTTTAAGGAGTTTTAGTGCAAATTATCGTTTTACTGTCGGCCGCAACCGACATCACGGCAGAAAATTTCATTTTTGGTATTGACACGCATTTTTACCGTCGATAAACTGTAAACGGACGGGAAAGTCCAGTGCCCGCCAAAGAGATGTCTTTTGTCTCAACTATCTTTGAAACGGTCGTTATTGCCGCGGATCCTTTGAAGTCAGTTTGGATCCGGAGTCTTTACAGAACCGAGAAAAAATAAATCGAATAACCGGATATGATGATCCGGCACTCTGGGACCGGATCAATGCATAATTTCATTACAGGAGGTTTTGTGTTATGAAATGTCCAAAATGCGGGAGCAAAGATATTATTCCGATACTCTACGGAATGCCTTCTTATGAAGTACTGAAAGAAGTTGACGAGGGCAAACTGAAGCTTGGCGGATGCGTGATATCGGGGACTGAGCCAAGGTACTATTGCCAAAGCTGCAAAAAGAACAGGTGCTATCCGCCGTATTTATTCAAACGCTTTTCGCAGCCGGAAGATCTTCGCAAAGCTGTGACTGAGCTCAGGTTCGGCATTGGCGGTTTCTTCGGGGGAAACAAGGAGATCACTATTGTAAAACATGAAAACAGCGCCGCGATGAGAGTGACATGTAATGATCACAGAGATAGGCTGATTGACTTTTTATCGGAAATATCCGTTGAAAAGTGGAATGAGCTGATGGACCGGCTTTACAGGAAGCTGTACCTCAACGAGTGGAAAAGGACCTTTGAATCATATACCCTTGACGGGGAGCAGTGGGAGCTTGATATCAAACTTACGGGCGGCAGGAAGCGGCATTACTACGGGAATAACGAGTATCCGCCGTACTGGAAGGAACTGCTCTCGGCGCTGAGGCCTTTTTTCAAGGAAGCGGGAGTTAAGTTATAAGAAGACGTCCGGATAATGAAAAAATGAGGAGGCGTTGCAGATGAACAGTGATGATCTGCTGGTTTTTAAAAAACTCGTTAACCGCAAGGGCCGCACAGTATACGAAGGGTACACCTTCGAGGGGAAAGCCTTCGGGCAGGGGAAAGTGTTCTGGCCAAACGGTAATGTCTATCAGGAGGGAAGATTTGACGTAAAAGGCCTTGTGGAAGGCACCGAATATTATCCTTCAGGGAGCCCTAGATTTAAGGGAAAATATCATATATGCAGAGGCTACGGCCCTAACTATCCGGAGGAAGGAGAGTTCTACTCTGAAAGCGGTGAGCTGATATATTCCGGACCGTTTAAGATAGAAATTAGCGGACTTGGCTACCCCTCAGTGAAGGAGCCAATCGAATTTGGCCAAGTCCCTCAGGACAACAAACCTGATTATCCGGTATTCCTGTGGGATGATGAGAAAAAAATGAAATACAAAAGAAGAGAATTGCTTCTAAGAGAAGAGTATTTAGCGGCCGGAGATCAAAGGGCGACCGGATCTGACGGGAAAGAAAACGTCCATGCCCTGAAAATAAAAAATAATGACACTTTGACCTGGCAGAAGTTTGACTTCAAGCTTCACGGCTCTAAAATCACGATCGAATACAATCGTGTACAGGAGACGTTGTACGACTTCCACCCTCAAGCAGAGTTCAAAGACGGGACAATGGTCAACGACCTTCAAAACAAGACCGTTTACTATGCCGTTCGGGAGATATCCGAAGTGCTTCACGAAGAGCATGAGTTTTTGATGAAGGAAACAAATCTGTTTAAGGTCGTTTACAAAGCTTCCGTAAAACACGGTGACGCAGTCTTTACGGCGCTTCTTAAACACGGATACAGAAGATCAGACAAAGAGGATGTGAAACTTATACAGACTCTCACGGGAAAAAGAGTATTGCCGCCCCTTGGCGAGGCTTTTGACGAATATTATGTTGTTGACGTTGGCGATGGGGACATGGACATTTTGAAGGTGTCCGGGTACAGGATCTGGCATATACCGCAGTGGTCAATGCAGGGAAAAACCCGCGACAAGATTACGCTCAATCCGTACAGGAGAGAGGGCGATGACGCAGCCGCCAATGAAGCAGAATCGATCTCCTTTGAGCAGTTTCTCGGCTTGTTTAATTAAACCGGAGGTGCCTGATAATGGATACGGCTGATTACATAAATACAACCCCTCAGGACGGGAAAAGGTATATAAATACGATGCTTGCCTGCAAATGCTGCGGCAAAAGAGGAAACGCGTACTACCTTAAATGCGATATCACGGGTTGCAAAGAAAAATATTTCCTATACGATGACGCCGCCAAAAGCATCACCGCCAATAACGATCCGGAGATCTCCTTCTTCGTTGCTGAA
>JAGCZO010000125.1 GCA_017959965.1 Clostridia bacterium
CTAAGTGTAGCACCCGTAAAGGGAGCATAGATGAATACTTCGGAGCCAATCTTGACTGCAACACGAAGTGCTTTGTCAAGATTAGGACTGCTGGTGTTTCCAGTTACCTGAACTTTGTTGATATAGAGGGCTTGATAAGTATTACCAGAGCCAAGAGCGATTGCATCACCAGATGACTTGATGTAGAACCTATTCTGAAGGACATAAGCTTTTTCAGATTCGTCTTTGTCGCCCTGTGTATCGGTATCAATGAACCAAACACCTGTCTTGCCACTACCGGTATCTCTCTTCCAGTTGGTGTCACTACTAAGCGTTTCATAAGACTCAACACCTGCGTAGTTGTTAGGATCATTTGACTTGTTGTGATACCACGCAGACATGTCATTAGAACTAGTTGGCGCAAGAGCAACCTGAGATCCATAAGTAGCGTTAACTTGAACCAGCCAATGTCCGGCATCGTCAGCATCGAGTTCGTTATGAATCAAAAGACCGTCTTCAGCGACAGCTTTAACCTGCATAGCGGTTGCAGTAACCTGTGTGTTCATTGAGAACCATGCGAATGTTGCAGTGCTAACAAGGATTGCAGACACGAGCAACATAATGAAAGCTGGTACCAATTTCATTAATTTTTTCATTGTTTTATATCCTTTCTCGAAAAGATTTTTCTTGAGTTTCCCGCCCGTCAGCGGAAAGCATCAATACAAATTAGTTATGGCGACTAAGTCGCGGGAATCTATTTCGGCGGTTTCTTTCGTTCCCGGCCTTTCAGGTTAGAAAACAAAAAGAGCCAGCCGAGTTTATGTTGCAACTGGCTGACTCGGTGAGTCCCTTTAGCTTTGCGTAGCCGGATCGCTCCGGTTTTGCCCTTATAACATCTAAATTATATCACAAAAAATGAGGTTTGCAATAGCTTTTTCACTTTTTGTTTAATAATTTCTCTTTAGTACTTCCACGCCAGGTTTTTTGTGAGTTGATACAAAAATAAGCCAGCCGTTAGTCGTCGTTGCAACTGGCTGACTCAGTGAGTCCCTCTAGCTTTGCGTAGCCGGATCGCTCCGGTTTTGCCCATATGACAAGCGTATTATATCACAAAAATTTTCAATTGCAATAGGTTTTTTTAAAATTTTTCAACTTTTTTCAATTTTTTGTGATTTTCTTTCAAAAAGCCCCATTTTATGCCTTTTCGGAGCATAAAACCGCTCTTTCAGGGCTTTTACTCGTCGAAAATAACGTCCATCGCCATGTCGACCTTCATCTGTCCGCCGAGAATTCTGTCAACACACTCGGGGTCGTTGCCTTCCAGCCAGACTACTATAGTATATCTTGTTATATCGCCCGGCGCGAAGTTTTCGATCCTGTTCTTTACAACCGTGGTCCTTGACTGGAACGCAGTGGTTCCGGGCTCGGGGCCGTCGCCGTCAGATCTCGGGTAGGCGTAATCCACGTATTCACCGTTGACGTAAAGTCTTATTCTGCAGGCCTTTTCGATATCCAGGGTCATATTGGCGATGTACAGGTCGTAGGTGTACGCCAAGGTGGCCTTTCCGGCGTTCATGCAGTAGAACGTGTACGCCAGGTAGTTATCGCCGTTGTGTTCGCCGTCGATATTGTCGAGGTCTTCGGGAAGGGATCTTCCGTCGATATTGGTTATCTTTTCGTAGATCTCAGCTGTAAGTCTTGAGGTTCTCGATGTGAAGTCAGGACTTTCGGAAAGGGTCAGCGCATAGTCCATGTTGTCGAACTTATTGACCATGACGGCGAAAGCACCGAACTTCATGTACAGAAGGGAGAGGACATAGGCTATCACCAGAATAATTACGGTGACGATAATGGCAGCAGGTGTTATTTTCTTAAGTCTGCGGTAATTCTTTACCTCTTCTGCGGTTCTGCGCAGAAATGACGAAGGTTTGTCGTTTGCCATTTAGAAATCTTCCACCTCACTTTGCGAGACCGCTTCGTCCAATGTCATACGAAGTGGTCCGTGTTCAACTTCACCCGTGTAATCGGGCGACGGAATATAGCCGAACGCATCCGCGCGCTGCAGAGCAGAGATCTGGTCGTCGTTCTCCGCACCGTCTCCGATAAGCTCGCACTTCAGAGTTCTCAGGAACGTGAGGAAAGCGTTTGTAGCTTCTGTTTTGTTTCTGTCGCCCACCAGCGTCATGATGTCGCCGGCAAGGAGCAGATAGTCAAAAGGCATGTGGAACAGCGGAGTCACCGGGCAATCCAGCTCGCCGCAGTCCGACAGCATGCTTTTCACTTTCAGAAGCTTCATCGCCAAAACCGCCCGTCTGACGTTTTCGTGATCCTCATAGAGTACCGTTCTGGGAAACTCAAGACAAAGCTTCTCGGGATCCGTGATCCCGCACTCAGCCATCATTTCCTGCAGGTAGTTATAAAAATCCACCTCTCTGACGATCCGGGGCGACACACGCACGCTGATAAAGCCAACGTGTCTTCCGCCCTTCTCGAAGGCGTCCAGCGCCTCAGCGGCGTAGGCAATATTCCATTTAGTCATACGGATGCCCCGGTCTGTTTCATCTGCCGCGTAAGCATATCTCTCCGGCGGTATAGAGCCTTCGATCACGCTGTTAACGTAGGTGAAGGTGCGGTAGGCGATGGGCGTTTTCCTGTGGCAGCTGTTGATCTGTGAAAATTTCACTTCGAGAGGAACAATGTTCGACTCAAGGGTGATCTTCACGTAATCGGGTTTCTTTTCAGCCTCTTCCTCATCATCTGTCGGAACTTCGGTATCGGACTCGGTCTCCTCCTCGTCTGCCTTGGCTTCGGGATCGGCATCAGTAGCCTCTTCTTCGTCCGCCTCAGCTTCGGGATCGGTCCCGGTCTCCTCACCGTCTGCACTGACTTCCGAATCGGTCTCAGTATCCTCTTTCACGGCCGGGATATCGGAATCGGCCTCGGGTTCCTCATTTTCAGCCGGTGTTTCGGACTCCGCTTCGGTCTCTTCAGCGTCTGACGGAACGCTTAAAACCGCCTCGTTTTCCTTTTCATCGGCGGGAATATTCGAAACAGCCTCGGTCACTTCCTCATCGGTCGGGACGCCGGATACCGCCTCGTATTCGCTCATCTGTGCACCTCCTTCCGGTCATCCGTCCCGCAATTTTAACATACGCAAATATGACTGTCAACACGTCCAAGACCCTTTTAAACAATCTTTTACACTTTTTTCACAAACCTTTTGCCAAAAATCGATGCGTGCGTTTTTGTCCCGGAGCATGCCGCGGGGCTTGGCGTTTACTAATATTGATTGGCTTTAATATTGAATATAAATTTTCTTTAAAGAAGCAAATTATAATAAAAGTCCTTGACTTCCCGCGAAAAAACTTTATAATGTCCATTCGGGTGTTTTGCCCGGGAAGGATCAAAAAACGTTGGAAAAGGCAAGTGAAAAGATCACCAAAGGAATATCCCTCCGGAGAATGAGCGTCATTTTGGGCGCGGTCTTTCTTGTCGTGTCTGTTCTGCTGCTCGTTTTTACGATCCTTACCATGGGGCAGTTCAGGCTGACAGAGAAAAATGCCAGGGATTACATCATCTGGCAGCAGAACACCGGGCTCCTGCAGGCAGGCTCCGATGAGCTGACCTACGACGCCCGCGCATTCTCGGTGACCGGAGACAAGCGTTACGTTGAAGCATATTTCAAAGAAGTGAACGAGACCCGCCGCCGTGACAAAGCCCTTGAGACCGTAAAGGAGGCCGTCAGCGACTCCGGCGTGCACATGCACCTTGACAACGCGATGCAGACCTCCGTCACTCTCATGAACATCGAATACTATTCAATGCGTCTTGTCATTGACGCAATGAATTACAATATAACCGAGTTCCCGGATGTGCTTCAGGCCGTCGAGCTTGATCCCGAGGACGAGCTTCTCTCCCCGGGGGAGAAGATGCAGCTTGCGGAGAATATGGTCATTGACGAGTCCTACCACTGGTACAAGAATCTCATTGAGGACGAGCTCAAGCAGTGCGTGAACCTGTTGGCGGAGTCCACTGAGGTCACCATTTCAGATTCCTTCGAGACCCTTCGTTTCCTGTTCATTCTGCAGGTCATAATGATCTTCGTGATACTGATCATCATCGCGCTCCTCATTATGGTCATCTGGAGTCAAGTGATCAGGCCTATGATCCAGGCCGTTGACGAGATGACGGGCAGAAAGTTTCTGACCCCCCACGGCGCCAAGGAGTTCATTCTCCTCGTCAATGCATACAACAAGATGTTCGAGGACCAGAGATCCCAGAGAGACATGCTCAAGTTCGAGGCCACCCACGACGTCATGACAGGCCTCATCAACCGGGCCGGATTCTACAAAATCTGCGCCAAGAGCGACCTTTCCACCACGGCTATTATTATGATAGATATCGACGACTTCAAGAACATCAACGACAAGCACGGCCACGACGTCGGCGACAAGGCCCTGGTGCACGTTGCCAACGAGCTCAAGAAAAACTTCAGATCCAATGACAAGATCTGCCGTCTGGGCGGCGACGAATTCGTTGTCGTTATGAACGGCGTGGAGGATACCGAAGGCTTCAGGAGGATCATAGCGGAAAAGGTCGCCAAAGTGAACAACGGGCTTCTGAACGGCGGCAGCGAGAATCCGGATCTGTCCATCAGCTGCGGCGTTGCTTTCGGCACCGCCGAGGATACCACCGAATCCATCATGAAGAAGGCCGACAAGCAGCTCTACTACGTCAAGAACAACGGAAAACAGAACGTGGCTTTTGCCTGAGCCTTTGTATTTCCGGGCAATGCCAACATTAGTTTAATTAGCTTTATATAGCGAAAAAGCGGCTATGCAAACGGCCGCTTTTTTCGTATTTGTTGAGCTTTTTTATATTGCGTTATTTCCGGGAAATAATATTCGGCGCGTGACCGGGCTCAGCTCCTTCGGAAGCTTTATCTGCAGCATCGGCTCTTTACAAAGGATTGACTTTCCAGTATCCTTTTGTGGAGCCGATCCTTTCCAAAACGCCCTTCTCTTTCAGTTTACTGAGCAGCCTTTGTATGCTCCTGTCGCTTTTGTTAAGGAGGCGAGACATCTTTTTGGCTGAAAGGGTGGCGTCTTTCTTTACCAGATCCATCACCAGTTTTTCCTCACCCGTTAACGGTATTTTTATGCCGATATCCATGATAGGATCCACGACCTTGCGTTTAAAAATGAACGTAAAACCTTCGCGGCTGATGTCGTAACCGATACCGGCATCATTTCTTTCACACTCTTCAAAGACCCGTTTAAAGCCGCTGCTGTACGATTCAACGTCATCCGACAAAAACAGTGTTTTGAGGATAAGCGGGTTTCTGACGATCGAAGGGATGTTTGCGTTAACAAAATCCTCAGGCTTGTATCCTATGGGAAATTCTCCCGGATTGTATATTCTGACAAAGCTCGGGTGTATAGAGATCTCATGCTCCGTTAAAGTATTGTACCGGGCGTGGGCAAAACTGTTGCAGATGATCTCTCTGAGAGCCTTAAGAGGTATCTCGGGTGTTTCGACCCGTTTCATTCCGACGACGTCTGCTTTCCATTTTATATTGCGCATGACGTACGAGTTTGCGGCGTCGATCAGAGTTATGATATTTCCCGTCTGACGGTTGATATCAAGGAACGTCAGCTTTTCATCCGTTGCAAAGATCGCCATTTTCAGAACGATGGGAGCATTCTTGGAAAACAGCAGATGTCCCGCATTTGTGAGTCTTCCGTTCTTCAGCAGTTCAAGCTTTGTAAGAAGTCTTTCCGGATCAAACTCTTCATCTTTAATTCTGCCGCAGGCAGTCGCTTTCGCAAAGAAGTGACGCAGCGTCTCCACGTCAACGTCATCGATGGTATGATCGGTCAATTCCGAATCCCAGCTGCCTTTTCCGCTGTATTCAAATAACCGTCTCAGCTCATTCGGGGGCAGTACCCTGTCTTCGTCCGCGGTTCTTATATAATACACTCCCTTGCAGGAGTAGGGCCTGTCATTTCCCCTGAAAGTAACCTCAATGATGCTCTTATCTTCTACGTTCTTCCCGGCAACAACGGGGATTATCTGAGGGACGATGCTTTCAAAGATCTTTCTTGAAACATCACGCAGCGTTGAATCGTTGACCGTTTGTCCCCTTACCTCACCGTTTGGCAGGACGCCGAAATAGACCGTTCCTTTACCGTGTTTGTTAAGCATGGCGCATATCGACTTCAATGCGTCATTCAGTTCTACGGTCGTCTTTTTAAACTCTAACGTTTCGTCTTCCGTTCCGAAATTCATAGCCGGTCTCCTTTCCGTTGTTTTTTATCACTATCATTATATCACGTTTTTCAATATACGTCAATATTTTGTCGTAAATCATTTTGTCGAATATTGACGTAAATGAAATGCGTAAAAATAGGCAAAAACCGTTTTTGCGACAAAAAAAGACCGCCGCTTCTTGTTAAGAAACAGCAGTCCTGTTTTTGCGTTAGATTTTAACATTTCCGGGAAATATCCGATTTCCGGGAAATGTTTCATTGGCGGGAAATGTTTCATTGGCGGGAAATGTTTTTATTTCCGGGAAATATCCGATTTCCGGGAAATAATTATCCCCTCAGGTTATTTGTCTGCGTCCAGGAACACCGCGGGAGAATAGAGGTAGCCCTGGTAGCAGTCGCAGCCTATCTCGTGAAGTATCTCGCGCTCGTCCTCGGTCTCCACGTACTCCGCCAGAACGGTAAGCTTCAGCGTTGACGCCAGCTGGGTGATGGAGGATATGATCTCCCGGCAGTTGCGGTGTGTGGAAAGACCCTTGACCAGAGAGCCGTCCAGCTTGATCTCGTCAAACAGATTGTCCTTAAGGTAGTTAATGGAGGTCTGGCCCATGGAGAAGTCGTCTATTGCCAATGAGAAGCCCATATCGCTGAGACTTGCGAGGCCCTTGATGGAGTCTTCGCTGAAGGACAGCGCGGCCTGCTCCGTTACTTCTATGCAGAGAGGGCAGCCCTCAAGGCTGTTGTTTTCCTTAAGGTCGCGGCAGAACTGGAGGAACCTTGGCGTGGTGACTGTGTTTCCGGTTATGTTGAAGGATATCTTGACGTCGGGGCCGAATTTTTCGGCAACGGCCGCCCTGTCCTCAAGAGCCCGTTTTAGCACCTCTTCCTCAAAGCCGGGCAGGAATTCGCCCTCCTCGGCAAGCTTCACCACAAGGGGCGGATAGAGAAGCCCGTGGGTCTCGTGTTTAAATCTCAGGAGCGCCTCAACGCCAAAGCACTTGCCGTTGTAGTCGTACTGGGGCTGGTAGGCGAGGACGATCTTTGATTTGTAGTTGTGCTTGATGTCGGCGCAAAGGGACTTGGCGAAGTCGCCGTAGACGTTGCCGAGAGCAGTGATCTTTTCGGTGGCGAAGCGCTCCTCGTTGGCCCTGAAGAATTTCATGAAGGACTCAAATTCCCTGGTCTGGATCTCATTGGACTGCTTGTCGAGAAGCTTGATAAAGGGCAGGTAGATCAGCACGCCTGTTATAACGTTCACGACCTGCATAAGCGCGCCGGCAACGCTTCCCGTGGCGGAATATCCGCCCAGGATTATTGGCGTGGTCCATTCTATGCCATTGGTTATAACGGGGACGATCCCCAGATAAGTCGCCAGGTACGACACCGAGTAGCAGACCAGAGGCACCGTGAGGAAGGGGATCAGCATGATGGGGTTGAATATTATGGGCAATCCGAACACCATCAGCTCGTTGATGTTGAATATCATCGGCAAGGTAGCCGTATAGCCGAGGCCTCTGTGGGCTCTGTTCCTTGAGAACAGAAGTATGGCAATGAGAAGGCAGATGGTGGCGCCGCAGCCGCCCATCAGGACGAAGCAGTCGAAAAACTGCTTGGAAAGAATCTCAGTGGGCACCTGTCCCGCCGCCACCGCGGCCTGATTGGCTTCAAGTCCCGGGGCAAAGTGAGCCTGCATGACGCTCTCAAGGGTGTCGCTGCCATGTATGCCGAAGAACCAGAGGATCGACGACAGAAGCACGAAAATAAAGCCTTTGAAGAAGCCGTCGGGCAGGTGCGAGAATATGGCGTTAAACACCGACGCCAGGAAGGACCTGAAGGAGTCCTCCACCGAGAGAGTTATGATCAAATAGTTGAAAAGCGCAAAGATGCCGGCAACCGCGACTATCGGGAAGATGGTCGTCAGCATTTTGTTGAAGTCTCTGTCCGCGCCCGTGGAGAAAAGCAGGACCCTGCGTTTGTTGAAAAGCCTGTAGAAAACAAGGTAAAGCGCCGACGCACCGAGGCCCGTCAAGATCGCCAAAAACATTGACTTGGGGCCCATATTGTCGGTACTGAAGTCGGGCAGGTAAGCACCCGCCAATATGAAGAACGAGATCAGCGCCGCGATGACCGCGCCTCCGCTGACCGCGTTCTGGTCGGACTTGATCTTCATGTACGCTCTGCTGATGGAAAAGGTCATGTACACGGACAGTACGCCGAAGGTGGCGGCGTAAACAATATCAAAAAGCTTCAGCAGAAATCCGTTCAGGAAAGTTTCGATAAAGGTCTGGTACTGCGTGACGGGAAACGTTTTAAATATCAGCGCGAATGCTCCTATGATGAGCACCGGTATCATACTTACAAGTCCGCTTCTGACTGAGCGGACCACCGTTGCCTGTTCAATTTTACGTAAAAATGCAAAAAAACCTTTAGTTTTACCGTTGCTCGTTTTTTCCATTTTTCACTCCGGTCAAGAAGAATAGCTCAGAGTAAGCAGCACCGTGATCTGATCACGTCAGTGTTGTCCTCTTTAAAAACGGGCATATTATATCACCGTATTAATAATTAATCAATTACGGAAAAAACGGCACAATAACGCCCTGACAAATTGATTTGGAATGCTTCCTGTGGTAAAATGCTTTTGCGGATATAAAGAACGGTTTGGCGCCGCTTTATAGCGGTCCCAGGCTCCGTTCAAGTCACTGAATCATTTTCAGCCGCGGCTTTGCGGCACGCCTTGGCACCCTTCCGGATGCTGTCCGGACCGCCGGAGCTCACGTGATCTTATGACCGCAAAAACTTACCATTACCCCGGAGGTCAATACAGTATGAAAAGATTTATCGGCTTGTTGCTGGCGTTGGCGCTTTTAGCCATGTTTGCGGGATGCGCAGGCCCGAACGGGAACGTTTCGGCTCCTACGAGCGTCCCGGGAGGGAAAGAAGACTCGGCAGAAACCGAGAGTCCCGTGGATCCCGCCAATGATCCCACAAACGCGCCTTCTGACGCCACGCCTGCTCAGTCAGACCCCACAGACGCGCCTTCAACACCCACAGACGCGCCCCTCCCCGGCACCGAGGGACTTGCGTACAGCAAGAAGCTTGACCGCTGCGTGATAACAGGCATCGGCACCGCCACAACCACTGACATTGTGATCCCTTCCGAGATAGAGGGACTGCCTGTGACCGACATTGACGAGGACGCCTTCCACGACGCCTCGATCACCAGCGTTTACATTCCCTCCTCCGTGAAGCTCATCGACGAGGACGCCTTCGCGGGCTGCGTGGTCCTTAAGTCCGTGACCCTTTCCCGGGGTCTCGAATATATTTCCAGCAGCGCTTTTTACGCCTGCAGGTCTCTGAAGGAAATAAAGATCCCTGAAAGCGTCATATCCATTGGCGATAAAGCCTTTTTCGGCTGCTCCTCACTGACTGAAGTCGCCGTGGAGGGGATCCCCTCACTGTACGGCGGCTGCTTCAAGAACTGCTCCGCTCTTAAGAGCTTTAAGATGGGCGAAGGCAAGGGTTATACATACACTGTGGCCTCCGACGTTTTCTCGGGCTGTCCTGCCCTTGAGGTCGCCGTTTTCGCAGAAGGCGCTGAAGGCTTCGGTTCCTGGTGTTTCTACGGGACCTCCTCACTCAGAGAGATCTACATTCCCAAGACCGTCGCCGGTATAGACTCAAGCGCATTCTCAAGCTCCGGGGTCAAAAACGTTTATTACGCCGGCAGCGAGGAAGAGTGGAAGGCCATCAATATAGGAAGCTCCAACGACGCCCTTGATTCCGCCGTTATGAACTACAACGTGAAGTATTGAAGGCTTCGTTTAGAACACTTCAAGGGAAGGATATAATTATGAAGAAGATCATTTCAATTCTTTTGGTTTGTGTGCTTGTTTTGGCCCTCTCGGCCTGCGCGGCTGACTCGGGAGCGGACGGAAGCGGAAAGACTTCCAACGATCCTGAGTTCACGATCAACGGGAAGACTGTAAAACTGACCTATGAGACCAATCACAAGGACCTTTTTTACAAGGAAAGCATTAAGGATATGAACAGAAACACCGCCGGCAACGTCCGCTTCATCGACTGCCCCGGAG
>JAGCZO010000126.1 GCA_017959965.1 Clostridia bacterium
CTCCCCCTCTTAAGTCGGTGATCAGTTTGGCGATGAAATAACCTGCCGGTGCTATCACGGAGGCAATGGCATTGCGTGTGAGTGCCGACAGAAGCAATGCGAGCATCGCGAAGAAGAATATGCCGAAGGCGTCGATAAGCGCCGAAAGCAGTACGGCAACAACAAATGGCATGATGACGGCGGAGCCGTCTGCCGCGTTGAAGATCACGTTGCCGTGGTCCCAGGTGGTTATTGCGGAACCGAACAAAAGTCCGACGCAGGACACTGCAAGGCTCATGAACAGCGTAACGGTAAGCAGCATCAAAACCTTTGAAAAGAAGATTTTGTCCCGTCGTACCGGCGCAATGATAAGCGATTTTATGGACCCGTTTTTAATTTCGGAAGCCACGGAGCCTCCAGCTATTACAAGGACCGTAAGCAGAACGGCTACCATGCCGGCGATGCCAATGGACGAGGCAACGATCTTGTTGGGGTCATTGCCCTCATCCTCAGCGGGAAGGTCCTTGTTGAATCGTACCGTTCTAACGGCCCGTTCCGCGGAAATATTGTTGGTCAGGTCGGCGGTCAGAAGATTCACCGACGCCGTCAAGCCCGGGACCGTGTACGAGTCGATGCCGCGGAAGTTCTGATCTGTATGTTCGTCCAGTTCGACCTTAAGACTTGCATATTCTCTGACCTTTCGGAGTATTTCGCCGCCCGCCGCCGGGTCGATTTTTTCCGGACAGGCAGACAACGCCAAAGCGTAGCCTGAAAGTCTGGCATCGCGGAGTGGAGACGGATCATTTTCCTCCTCAAGGCGTATCAGTTCCCGGAGAAAATATACAAAATCGTTTTCCTTCACGGCAGGTTCCAGCGACGCAAGAAGGGTCTTAAAAGTTTCTAACGTAGACGCGCTGCCCTCTTTGACGGAATCATAGCGGGCTTTTGCCCCTTCGAGATCCATTTGGCGAATGAGCTGGTGTTCGATCTCAAAGGTACCTAGCATTGAATCGATATATACGGATCTGTAATCGTTCTGCAGCAGTTCATATTTGATTTTGAAATTGATTACTGCCACCGCAGCCCGGGAACGGGCAATGTTTTCAAACGAGTTGGAGGCATCGTTAAGAAGGTTTACGTAAGCGATCCTGGCGGTCTCCAGTTTTTCGGAGGCTTCCCGGGAGGAGTCTGTTTCGGAGGTCTTGAGCGCCGCAAGATAATCCGCTTCGGCGCCGGGGAGCTGGTCTTCGGCGGCTGCCAGCGCCTGTAATTCAGTTTTTTCCCGGGCCTTTTCCAGCGATATCCTGCCCGACAGGCTTCCGAAGTATTCCTTATCAGAAGCTTGGAGGGTGTTCGTCATAATGCCCTCCCATGATACTTTCGCCATTGTCGCCGTGAGCACAGCAGCTATGATAAGACCGATCCACATGGCAGGTCTTTGGATCACACGCTTCATTTCGTTTTTGTAGAGGCTGAAAAACTTATTCAATGACGCCGCCTCCTCCCGTTATTGCCATGAAAACGTCCTCTATGGAACGCTCCGACTCGGAAACGGTAAGTATACCCACGCCTCCGTTTATTAAAGCCCCGTTGACCTCGGCAAGGCGCCCACGGTCCATGGTCACGGATATGAGTCTCCCGCTTGGAGCCAGCGGCGGCGCCGACTCGTTCCTGATGACGGAGGGTTTGAGTCCGAGGCCGCACATTATCTCAGCGGCTTTTTCCGGGTCGCTAACGGTGTAGATAAAGCAGGTATCGCTTCCGCCGGCGTGCCTCAGTTCCTCCACCGTCAGGTTGCCCTTTATGACGCCCTTGTCGATTATGCAGACCCTGTCGCAGAGAAGATCCATCTCTGCCAGCATGTGGCTTGACACAAACACGGCAACGTTCTCCTCATCCGCCAGGTGTCTCAGCATCGTGCGGAACTCCTTGACGCCTGCGGGGTCGAGGCCGTTGGTTGGCTCATCCAGTATGAGAAGCCTTGGCCTGTGAAGAATGCTCTGGGCCACGCCGAGACGCTGCTTCATTCCCAGCGAATACTTTCCCACCCTGTCGCGGATACGCTTTTCCAGCCCCACCAGGCGCACCACCTCGTCAATGCGCTCCTTAGTAACGCCGTCGTGCAGCGCCGCGTACATTTTAAGGTTGTCCAGGCCGCTGAAATCCTTGAACATGTCGGGGTTTTCGACAATACCGCCAACGAAGGACATTGCCTTCTCGTAGTCCGTGCGAAGGTCGTGCCCCATGATCTTAATGTCCCCGGAATCCGGGAAAAGGAAGCCCAGGATCATTTTTATGGTCGTCGTCTTGCCCGCTCCGTTTGGTCCCAGAAAACCGAATATCTCGCCGGCGTACACGTCAAAGCTCGCTCCGCAGATGATGCGTCTGCGGCCGAAGGACTTCTCCAGGTTTCTTACCTCGAGAACCGTTTCTCTTGTTACGTTATTAACAGTCTCACGGTCCATAGTCAACCTCACGAAAAATAATCACTGCCGTAAAGCTCGTCAAAGGCCTCGCGCCTTCCCTGAAAGCTGTAGGAAACGCTCTTTACATGCCACTTCCCGCCGGAAAACTCCACGTAAAACTGGTCGTAAAGATCATACTCCGTGCTCTCCGAAACAGGCAGATCCGGCTCCCTGTCGGTCAGATTTCCAAGCACCCGTACCACCGCGTGAGTGAGGTCGTCCCACCGGTAGATCTCCGCCTTAAGGTACTCCCTGTGGGGAATTCCCGCATCGGCATCCAGGGTCTCATAATAATCTCCCGCAAGAGCTATCATCTTATCAGGCATATTTTTAACGTAATTTGAGGAAAAGATCACAAACAGCACGCACAGAACAAAAAACACACCAAGAGCGATCAGTCCGAAATTCAGTTTACTGTTCCACTTATTTTTCATACCTGCCTCATTGTTCATTAGAGTACGGTTTCAGCCGCCAATGTAAATTCAAGCGGCCGTCATTTTAAGCAGACGTCCCGTTCAAAACCGCGCGTGTTCGTTTGAAAAGAAACTTTCTTGACGTTACTTACACCAATTTGATATTACAACAAAAAGGCGTTCGATTCAAGGCTTTTACCGACCGCAGCGGCTGCACCGACCGGGGCTTTTTCCAGCGGATCGATCAACGCAGGCTGGCAGTTTCCCCGCAGTCAACGGTTTTAAAGCAGTATATGCTTTCGTCCTCATCAAAAACAGATTTGCGTTTTGTCCCGGTAAATAATTCCGCAAACATGCCCGAATGATCTTCGTTGCTCACATGTGACTTTTCTGTCGACTATACCCGACAAAAAATGACGGTTTTTGTCGAGTATAGTAGACGCTTTGTATTTATCAACATGAATGTAACTCGGACCGCATATTTGACTGTTAATGATTTCCCATGAGGGAGCCCGTAATATGTTAGAAAATACGCAAATCTGCTTGCCAATGAGGCCTCGCTACTGTAAAATATCATTTAAGCTTTTACAGCATCACTTAAGCAGTCCATGTTTCCGGAAGTCACGGGTCATCCGGTAAGCGCTGTTTTTGATTTTTCTGCGGAAGGCAGAAAGTCGGGGATATTCGGACGATGAAAAACTTTCGATTGAGAATGACGATAATGATCGCCCTTGCAGTGCTGGTGATAACCGGATTGCTTTCGGTGATCAGTTATGTCAGAGCCAGAGATACCATGGCCTCCCAGCTGGAGGAAAACTACAGCGTTGTTGCCGACAAGTATGCCCAGGAGTTGACCGCGTGGCTGAATTCCCAGGGGACCGTCATTGATACCCTTGCCGTGGAGATCACCATGAGCAGGATCTACGAAAGCGGCTACGATGCCTTTCACAGTTATCTCGAGAAGTATTTGGCGTCGATCAACACAAACGGGTACATGTACGATATCTACTTTACCTATCCCGACAACAGCATGGCCTGTGCCTCCGATTTCACTCCTGACCCTGAAATGGATTACGTGAACGTAAGAGACTGGTACAAAATTCCCGCAAAAACAGGCCAACTCTTCTACTCAACTCCCTACCGTGACTCCGACTCCGGTTACTCGATCATCACGATCTCAAAAGCCGTTTACAAGGACGGGGTATTGCAGGGGATTATTGCCGTGGATATCTTTGTGAACACGGTCATTGACATTGTCAGCGGAGCGGACGTGGCGGGAAACGGCTATGCGTTCCTTGTGGATCAGAATATGGGCATGATCGTGCACCCGTATGCGGCATACGTCTACGACGACACACCGATAGGCATAATGGATATCCCGGATTCGCCCTACGCCGACATTGTCGCCAATATCATTTCCGATTCCAAGGGAACAGTCTATCTGAAGGACTACGACGGAGTGATGCGGGGCATCGTCATTTCCAAGATGGAAAACACAGGCTGGCACGTTGGTATCGCAACCGACAGAGATGAGCTGCTGAAGAGCGTCAGCGGACTTCTTCGCGGCTTCCTGATCGCCGCCGTTGTGGCGGTGCTGATCGGCCTTTGCATTGCCGTTTTCATGGCAAACATGCTGAACAAGCTGAACATTCAGCTAAGAGAGCAGGAAAACCTTAAGCGGGCCAAGATAACGAATATGAACGTAACCCGTTCTCTCGCCTCGACGATTGACGCCAAAGACCGTTACACCAGCGGTCACTCCCAGAGAGTCGCCGAATACGCGGTAGAGATCGCCCGGAGGCTGAAAAAATCCGAAGAGGAACAGCAGATGGTCTATTACTCAGGCATACTGCATGACGTTGGCAAGATCCGTGTCCCGGAGGACGTGATCAACAAGCCCGGGAAGCTCACGGCGGAAGAGTTCGATCAGATCAGGATACATCCCACCAGCGGCTACCACATTTTGAGGGACATCCATGAGGACAAGCGCGTCTGCTACGGCGCCAAATACCACCACGAGCGGTACGACGGCAAGGGCTACCCCAACGGTTTGAAAGGGGACGCGATACCGGAGATCGCAAGGATCATTGCCGTGGCGGATGCCTATGACGCAATGACAAGTGACCGAAGCTACAGAGAAGCCCTGCCCCAGCAGGTTGTCCGTGAGGAGATCCTCAAAGGAAGAGGCACCCAGTTTGACCCCAGGATCGCAGATATCATGCTGGAGATGATCGCAGATGACAAGGACTATTCACTGCGGCAGAAAGAGGAAAAAATACACAGTGTTCTGGTCGTCGACAATGACGAGACGGTCATAAGCACGTTAAAGAGCTTTATGAGCGACGTTAATGAGCTGGAGATCATTGGCGTTTCCGGCACGGAAGAGGCGCTGAATTTATTGGCGGAAAATGAGTTTTCCCTTGCGGTCATTGATCTCAGGATGGCTGAAACGAAAGGCTCCGCCATGCTCCGGATTGTCAGATCGGAAAAAGATATACCTGTTATTCTGATGACGGACGACCGCGACCCGGAGACGATCGGCCGCGTTATGGAGATGGACGTTGACGATTATCTGACTAAGCCGTTGAACGGATCCATCACGAAGGAAACGATCCACAGTATTCTGCATAGGAGCAGGCAGAAGCTGTAAAAACGGAGTTTGCATTGCGGAGCGTTGGGCTATATAATGCGGTTTCTTTTCAACCTTGTGTAGATAATTCTTTCAGTTTTTCAACCGCCAATGCAGGATCCATTGTGTGAAAGATCATAAAGTTACGTTTCATTCTTTCGACCGGTGCCCGGCGAAGAATTTTTGAAGAAGCCTCGCCGTTATAATAATGCCAAAAGCGGTAGACGTAGCCGATCCAGTAAAGAACGTCTTTTTGAAAGACCTCCCCCGCGCCTGAAAGCGCATCTCCGGCGAGGTCTTTGATTTCTTCAAGGAGATATTCCTCCCCCATCCACTGGGCACGGTTGTAGTGCGAATCCAGGTCCTTTGCCACGGAGGAAGTCATGAACTCGCGAATAAACGCTGCGCTCGGAAGCTGCTCCTCACCGGAAAGCTCGAACAGCCGCCCTTGAATATCGCATAATTTCAGCTGCAGTTCATCCATCAAGTTTCACCATTCTTTGCCTTGTCAAGCAATTCATCAAAGTACAAACCCTCGCGGCGGTGGAGTTTGCATATATCGTTCGCCAACGACACGCCTTTTGCGCGGTTTTCATCTGCAACTTCTTTGATGAACAAGCGTTCCAGATGTGAGATTTCAATTTCTTTTTCGATCCGGACGGCATCACAGCCTTTTTGCGAGATCGCAACGTACTGCTTGCCGAGCTGCAGGGCCGAAAGGCTTCCCACGAGCGCAGCGTCCGTAATATTGCCAATAAAAAAATTATCGATAACATAGAACATTCTGTCGTTTGCAATGCTGCCGATCACGATGTCCTTGTCCGCCGTCATCAGACGGTATTTTTCATATAACGCTGTTCCGCTTAATCTCTCCATTTTCCCGCGGTAAAACGCGACAAGCATCGCCCAATCAATGTTCACTGGAACCTCAACGCTTTTCAATTCGCGCATATCTACCGACACAAGATAAAGCCTTGATCTGTCATAATCACAGATCAGCGTCAACGCCTGCGCCGCTTCCGTTCCCATATAGAAGCCCTTGCCGAAATCGCACTGCGGGCGGCTCTTCGGTTCGATCTTTCCCTCAATGCCGGACTTGGAGCCGTGGTATAGGAGAATACGTCCTGAAGGCAGTTTCATCCCCTCGGCAATGCTTTTTATCCGTTCGAGCGTCAGATCGTATACCGGCACACCGTCCGCTTTACATATCTCATAGATCCTCGTTTGAGCCAGTTTATTCGGAACAGCACGTCCGTTTTCCCAGCGGTTGACCGATGCGAACGTGACGTTCAGATGCTCTGCGAATTCCGTCTGACTCATATTCATATATGATCTGATTTGTTTGATCAAAGTTTGCATAGTAAAGCGCCTCGTTGATATAACACTGTTTACATTTTCGATTATATCAAATGTTATATAAAAGTCAAGATACACGAATGAGATTGGAACAGGATGTATGTTCTCGATATTGCTTCGGTGGGTGGAGCATAGGGGATTGCGTCGCCGCAAGAGACGCCGACTGCGTGTTCCAAGCACGTTCAAAGGATTAATACTTGGAACACTTCGTTTGCATCTCTGCGCCTCCTTCTCCCCAAAAGTGCAAGCACTTTCGGGGGCCCCTTTCTTTGCTTGCTCCACCGCAGATAAGGGGACGCCATTTCTGGTGTCCCCTTATCTGTGGTGGAGCATACGGGATTCGAACCCGTGACCCCAACACTGCCAGTGTTGTGCGCTCCCAACTGCGCTAATGCCCCTCAATTTGAGCCGGTTTATTTGGCGGCCCTGCAAGTATAAAACAAAGGCGCCTGTGTTGTCAAGTTTTTATTTTCAACTCGCCGTGCGACCCGCCGCACAGGGCCGCACAGGCTGTACAAACAAGCTTCAGGCAGCGGAGATCATTTCAGCGATCTCAGATATTCCTTTTGCTCATCGCTTATTCTGAAGCTTTCGCAGGCCTTTCGGATCGTTTTTCTGTGGGCCTCGGGGGAAAGCCTTCTTTTCTCTATGTACTTAATGGCGCAGTCATACTGCTTGGCGAGAGCTGTGGCGAAATACCAGGCCACCATCATCATGACGTAGTAATCGCTCGCATCGACAGACGCCACCTTTTCCGGAAAAGCCGGGTCGAAATCATTGTCAAGAAACTCCGACATCAGCATTTTGATGCCAAAACGCCTTGTAAAAACATGATCAGAGGCCAGCCATTTGTCGATACGGGAGAGAAGCTCCGGCTTGGCTTTTTTGAAGGATCTTGGCGTCATCTGGTCGCAGGTGGCCCAGTTGTCCACGTAAGGGAGGAATGCTTCGATGGCTTTGAAGCATTCGCCGGGATCCTTCATTTCCGAAATAATGAACGCGTGGATCTGGTTTTCCTCGAAAAAGTCGTGGGGAAGAGAGCTCATGAAAGCCTTGGCGTCATCGGTTTTGAGCAGTTCTTTTGCCAATGACCGCAGAACGGGAGTCCTGACGCCGATCATTTTTGCTTCGCGGTCGCCGGGGATCAGGCCGCTCTGAAACGCAAGGTAGTCCTTGTCGGCGGCTTTGAAAAGCTGTTCGCGTACGGGATCAAAAACGTTGTCCATGATGTCAACTCTGTTTTGCGTTCTGCCAGGCCTTGAGGTCACTTGCCAGTTGGTCCGTGCGGACCTCGGCGCCCTCCTTGGTGAGATGCAGCGCGGTGTTGTAAAAATAGCTGTAGGGATAAAAGTAGTCCGCGTAGTGAGAGATCACGTCGCAGGATGCGGCGGCCTTCAGCTTTTCCTCAAACTTGTTAAAATCCTCCTCGGTAAATTCCGAGTATTTGCCGTAGGCCACGGGGTATCCGGCGATCACCACCTCCGCGCCCTTGCTCCTGACGAAATCGCAAAACTCGTTGAAGCCTTTTATGCATTCCTCCGAGATCCCCGGCACGGTGACGTTGGCGTCTTTAAAGAAATCCTCCGTGACCGCAAGCACCGCGGGGCGTCTTTCGATGTCGCCGTACTTGTTAAAGGCGGTCCTGGAGTAGCAGCTGTCCTCGTAGTCGCGGTTGCCACGGCCGGTCACCCAGTTGAAAAGTGAATTGCAAAGGTAATCAGGGTAGGAAGCGGCCATGCCCGCGTAATCGGTGGGCCTGATGATCTTGGCTATTTTTGCGTTATTATCCACGGTGATCCAGGCAAGGGGATAGTCGCCTATCTTTCCGTCGTCGGCAAAGTCCGTGTGGCAGACCACCACGATGTCGCCCTCCCCGATGTTCTGTCTCGCCAGGTCCTCGTGGAAGGTATTGCCAAGGCTGCCGTGGACGCCAAGGTTCACCACCGGCATGCCCATTGCCTCTTCGAGCCTTTCGGAATCGAAGCCGAAGGAAACGTTGGAGTGTCCCACCAGTATTATTTTCGGTCCCGTCACAGTCTCGAGCCTCTCCAGCTTGTCGACAACGGACGCCTGGTAGTTGTATTTAAACATTCCGCCGACAACGAAAACGTCAAACGCCGCCAATGCGCAGAACAGGACCAGCACGGACGCAAGTACGATAAGTATTTTCAGCAGAAACTTTTTCATACCCGCCTCCTAAAACCTGAAATAGATAAACTCTGTCCCGTGAGCCGCTGGAAGACAGATGATCATAAAGACCGCGAACAGAATATAAATGATCCAGCGCACAGCCTTTTTCCTGCCCGTGATATAGCCGATAACGTCGTTTTTGACGGAAAAGGCGTCGAAAACCGTCAGCAGCACCACTGAAAAGGCAAGTATCACCACGTTCCTGAGGTCAAAGCCAAGGGCCAGAACGCCCGTCTTTATATACGCCAAAGGCGAGGACAAGCCTTCAAACATATGCGTAATGATGTAGAAGCTGTCGCCC
>JAGCZO010000010.1 GCA_017959965.1 Clostridia bacterium
AATTATTTTATATTAAATATCCCCGGAATCGCTTCCGGGGAATTCTTAAACTTTAGTGTTTATCCTCTTTGAACGGTCAACCAAAGCATGAGATTTTGATCAAACCATTTGGCGGAGAGATAATAATTATTTCTGATTCTGACTGCTGTCAGCCGTATCAGGGGCAACATATTCGAATCCTGCGTATTCGCAAACAACCCTTACCATGCAGTCGTTCAGTCTCTCAACTGTGAATTCGCCCACCGAGGTTTCAATGTGATCGCCGCCGATTCCGGAGTCGTTGGTAAGGAATATGAAGGTTCCGTTGGTGATAACGGCAAAGCTTCTGAAAAGATATTCCGAAGCCTGGTCAGCGCCCGAGCAGAACACGGGGATTATCCTGATGCCTTCGTTTGCCGCAAGAACAAGAGAATTTCTTAAATTCTCGTTGATGCCCCGGATCTCGCTTTCCTCATGGGGCGGAGCGTCAAGGATGAAGAAGCAGAGCTTAAGAGCGTTGTTTCTCCACTGGTGACCGGAAACGGCGTTTTCCAGCGCTGTATGAACAGCTTCAGGGAAATCTCCGCCGCCTGTCGCGGTCTCCTGTGATATCTGGCTCAGGCATTCCTTGATATCGCTTCTGAAATCGTAATATTTAACGATGTAGTCGTCGCCCTCGTCTCTGTAAAAGTTGACGCTGACCCTTATAGAAACAGCTTCATCCTTTACGGATATACGCTCCACCATGTCAACGAGTTCAGCCTGGATGTAAGCAAGCTCGTCTCCCATGGAACCGGTGGTGTCGATCATGTACATAAGATCGATCTCCTGAAGCTTAACGCCCGCGTCTTTGGCTTCGATCTCGATATTGTCGGAGGTGAGCTTGTACTCGGAGCCGTTTACAGCTACTTTGTCGGGAGTCTCGCCCTTTTTGGTAAGATCGTAGAAAAGATAGACCTTTCCTTCAATGTTCGTTCTTCCGGTGGAAATTACATTGTTTCCTTCCTTAAGCTCAACTTTTACGTTAAAGCAGGGATCATTTCCGTTCTTAACCGTCACTGTAACGGCTTTGTTGGTAAACAGATCTCTGTTCTGAGCGTACTCATACCAGTTGTTATCCCGGATAAGCTTATACCAGTCGGAAAGATCGTCGATGTCGCGCCACTCTCCCGCTGTTAGCATTCCTGCGGTGATCTCTGTTGTCTTTTCAATGATGCCCGGGTCAGGGATAGGTGCCTCGTAGACTTCTTCACCATAATAAGTGATCCCGGGTTTAATGGCAGCACCAGAGTCGGCTTTTGTAACAGAATCAATACGTTCTGCTGCATAAGCACCTTCATAATAGACTCCTTCCGGCCGGCCGTCAAGGGACGAAGGTTTCCTTTCGCCTATGACGCCGTCAGAGTAATTCTTTGTAACGTCATTGATATCGCCGGAGATTTTTTTATTTCTTGATACAAACAAACCGGTTGTTATCACGGCGGCCGCAAGGAAAATGCAGGCTGCACTGATCCCCAGACCGATCCAGGCCTTTTTGCCTCCCTGTTTACGGTCGGATTCCTTTATCAGATCAGAATCGACGTTTTTCAAAGCCTCATCTAAATCGTTTCTGTTCATCTCATAAACCTTCTTTCTCAAAGTAATTACGCAATCTGAGCCTGATCTCCGTGAGCTTTACCCGAATCTCGTCAATACTTATCTTGAAATTCCTGGAGATCGTTTCAGGATCATCGTAATAGTAATATCTTCTCATAAATATCTTCCGGTCTTCCTCAGGCAGCGTCCTTAAGAATTCCGATATTTTCCTGGCCAGGAGAGTTACGGTAACGTCGTCTCCTCCGTCGTCCTCGCCCTCTTCTCCCGGGACGCATTCCGAAAGCTCATTGCCGGCTTCGATCCTCGGGTCGTTTCTTCCGATAAGATAATCAACGTCAACATTAAAAACCTTGGCGATCTCCTCAAGCATCTGTCCGGACGGATATCTTTTTCCAAGCTCCCACTTCGCGACGAGGGCCCTTGAAACATAAAGCTTATCCGCAAGCTCTTCCTGTGAGATCTTATTCTTTTTTCTCAGCTTTTTAATGACGTCTTTTATCATGGTTCCGACCTCGATTGGAGTTTATAAGAAAAACGTTTCTGTGTAAAGTGACACTTTTTGTCACATTATCGGCCTTTTCGTTAATGATTATATAAGTAAATCTCCCATAAGTCAAAAAATACGGCCGTTGCGGTACAGGCGGGGTAGAAAAATCGTGGAGAGCCTCTCTACGGTATTTAGCATCCTTTCCACGCCGATATCCCTTGCTTTCGCTTGACTGAACTTGAGGTTTTCGAGTATCATTTAATCACTGCGGGGAGGCAATCGCCCGATGCAGATGCCTTTCCTCAAGGATATGATCTGATCGCCGAAGTTTTTCGGAAGGAGGTATTTTATTTTGAGCCAGCCAAGAATAATATACTTTTCCGATGAACAAAACGACGAGTTCTCAAAGGCCGTTATCAAGCCTGTCTCCATCGATAAAAACTATAAGTATGACAGGACAAAGGGAATATCTGCCGCTGTCAGATTTTTCTTCTACAGGATGGTCGCGACGCCGCTTGCCTTCTTATACTGCAAGATATTTCTTCATTACAGCTGCCCCGACAGAAAGAAGCTTAAGCCCTACAGAAAAGAAGGCTATTTCCTTTACGGAAACCATACCTCGAACTACGGCGACCCTCTGATGCCTAATCTGTTTGCTTTCCCCAAGGACGTCTATTTTGTTGTACACCCGAACAACGTTTCGATGCCTGTCCTTGGCGTGATCAACAGATATATAGGAGCAATACCCCTGCCCGACGATATTGACGCCGCCAAAAATTTTACCTCTTTTATAAATGAAAGGATCACGGCAAAAGATTGCGTCGTCATATACCCGGAGGCTCATATCTGGCCCTACTACACAGACATCAGGAATTTTCCGGACAAGTCCTTCGGTTATCCCGCAAGGCTGGGCAGCCCTGTTTTCTGCTTTACGAATACGTACCGGAAAAGGTATTTATTCGGTAAGGAGCTTTCCAAACCTAAGATCGTAACAATTATCGACGGTCCCTTCTGCCCTGATATGAAAAAGGGAATTGGCGAAAGAAAAAAGGAACTTCGGGACGCAGTTTATGCCAGAATGAAGGAACGGGCCGCACTTTCAGATAAGGAATATATCTGCTACATTAGAAAGGATTAGACTGATGATAAATATTCTTTTCTGCGGAAACGAAGGCGTGTTTGACGGAGTTCTCACCGGTATGCTTTCCATATTAAAAAGGACGGAGACAAAGGAGCCCTTCAGATTTTACGTTTATACCATGGATCTGACAGAGCTTAAGCCCTCCTATACGCCTGTAACGGAAAAGCACGCAGAATTTCTTGAAAAAGTCGCTAAAGAATACAATCCTGAAAACACAGTCGATCTTTTTGACGTTACGGAGCTTTACAAGGAGCATTTTTCAGGCTGCCCCAATGAAACTGCCTACTGCTCACCTTATACTTTGATAAGGCTCCTTGCGGATCTTATCCCCGGAATGCCCGACAAGCTTCTTTACCTTGACGCGGATATAATGTTCAACAGAGACGTTACGCTTCTTTACGATATTGACGTTGAGGATTATGAATACGCCGCCGGACGGGACCACTACGGAAAGTACCTGATCCATCCCAATTATATCAATGCCGGCGTTCTTCTTTTCAATATGAAGAAGATGCGGGAGACAGATATATTCGGAAAGGCACGGGACTGGCTGCGCAAAAAGAAGCTTGTATTTGCGGACCAGAGCGCTCTCATCCGCTCCACCACAAAGAAAAAAATGCTGCCCCAGAGGTTCAACGACCAGAAATTCCTTCACAAGCATACCGTCGTAAGACATTTCTCCAAGAGGCTTTTCTGGCTCCCCTATCCTCACACGGATAACATTAAACAGTACAACGTTACCAAAGTACACAAAGTCTTCAGGTATTTTGTCTTTGACGATATTCTATTTGAATACATTTATCTGAAGAAAACTTTTGACAAAGAAAGGTCTCACATATGAAAAAAGGTACGATCCCCATATTTTACGCCTGCGACGACAATTTCGCCAAATACACGGCGGTCTCCATCACTTCTCTCAAGCAGCATGCATCTTCTGATTACAGCTACGATATTTGCATCCTTAACTCCGGGCTTTCCGATGAGACGGTGCGCATGTTTTCAAAGCTTGATAACGATGACATAAAAATAAGCTACAGGGACGTTTCGGATTATCTGTTTAACGTTTCCGAAAAGCTGCCTCTCCGGGATTATTATTCGAAGACAACATATTACAGAATGTTCATTGCCGAGATGTTCCCCGAATACAGCAAGGCGATATACATCGACAGCGATACGATAGTACAGTCGGATATCAGCGCCCTTTACTACACTGACATTGGCGATTCGTTTGTGGGTGCCTGCCACGAACAGGTAATGATACAGATCGACACCTTCGGTACTTACGTTGAGAAGGCTCTCGGTCTTTCCAGATACAGTTTTTTCAACGCAGGCATTCTTCTTATAAACTGCGAGCAGTTCAGGCTCCGGTTTGTGCTTGACAAATTTATATACTATTTAAGACTTTACAACTTTGTTGTTACTCAGGACGAGGATTATCTCAACGTTATCTGCAAGGACCACGTTTTCTGGCTCAATCAGCGCTGGAATACGCAGACCCTTGATCACATTTCATTCCCGATAGAGGAAGCCAAGATCATTCATTACTGCCTGTACAACAAACCCTGGCATTACGACAGCACCAAACACGGTGATATTTTCTGGAAATACGCCAAAGAAACGGAGGTCTACGATATCTTGAAAAAGGAACTTGATTCTTATTCCGATGAGCAAAAAGAGAAAGATAAAACAGCGGCTGAGAATCTTCTTAAGCTTGCCGAATCAGAGACTGAGAAGGAAGATAATTTCCTGAATATTATCAACGAACAGCACAGATCACTTGACAGAGTTGCCATCGTTAAAAAGATCGAGGAATTTGAAAGAAGAGGCAATTTCTTCGAAGACGTTGAAAACGACCCGCCTTCAAAGGAGCTCCTCCCCAATGAGATCGACTATTACAGAAAAGGCGTTGTCCAGAAGATACAGACCAAGTTTGCATTTATTATTGCCCACAGATACGTAAAAAATCTTATTGCCGAAAAGAAATTCATCCTTAAGGCAATAAAAGGAATCGACAATTTCAAGAATCTTGACTCCGGGGCTGTGATCACCTGCAACCACTTCAACGCGGCGGACAGCTTCGCGATTCAGCTCACCTATGAAGCGGCGGACCAGCCTAAGAGGAAATTCTACAGAGTCATCCGCGAAGGAAACTATACCTCATTTCCGGGATTCTACGGCTTCCTTATGAGAAACTGCAACACTCTTCCTCTTTCGTCAAACAAGGAGACCATGAAAAAGTTTATCAGGGCGACCGATCATCTTCTCACGGAAGGACACTTTGTTCTGATCTATCCCGAGCAGGCTATGTGGTGGAACTACCGTAAGCCAAGGCCGCTCAAAAGAGGAGCGTTTGTATTTGCCGCAAGGAACATGGTCCCCGTTCTCCCATGCTTCATAACAATGAAGGATTCGGATTTCATTGACCAGGACGGATTCCACATTCAGGAGTACACGGTCCACGTTTCGGAGCCTATCTATCCCGACCCCGCTCTTTCTGAAAGAGAGAATACAAAGATGCTCATGGAAAAAAATTCTCTCATCTGGAAGGACATATATGAGATGACATACGGTATTCCTCTTACCTACACCTGCGATACTGAAAACAACGAACAGAATTGATCTTTTTCACTTACAGATAAGAATTTGCCCGTTCTTGAGCATCAGGACGGGCTTTTGTTTTTCAACATGTTAAGTTTGATTGATTTAAGGAAGCAGTATTTCCATGTCGGATCTGGGAAACGTGCAGCAGGGATGTATATAGTTGTAGATCTTGTCTGCTTCACGTCTGCCGTCTCTGCTTACCGGGATATAATAATCTCCGCTGATGACCTTTGTGTGGCAGAAGCCGCAGGCACCGCTCATGCATTTTGAGGGAATATCGATACCCGATCTCTCGATGGCCTTCATAAGAGTCTCATCGCTCATACAGCTAATGACTTTGTTTATTCCCCTTCTGCTTACCGTTATATCAAAACTTAGATCAAAAGGCAGCTTATAATCAGGCTCTTTATCCGGACGAAGCGGAGCTCCTTTGTAATCAAATCTGATAAACTTTTTTCTTATTCCCAGTTTTTGCAGTTCTTCTGACATGAAATTATACATAGCTTCCGGGCCGCATACGAATACGGAATAATCACCCTCGGGAGCATATTCTTATATCAGATCCGCGGTGATAAAACCGCTTCTGAAGCAGTTGGGAACGTCCTCATTTCCCGAAACAACGTAGATAACCTTGATGTTTGACGATTTACATGCTTTATCCAGCTCATCCTTCATGATGATATCGTCGGGGCTGTCGACGCCGTAAAGAAGTATCAGCTCGAAGCTTTCGGCTCCGTCGGAGATAGCTTTGATATAAGACCTGAAGGGAGTGATGCCTACTCCGCCTGCAACGCCTATCACTGTCTTTGCGTCCCTGATAGAGTTGTATGTGAATTCTCCGAAGGGTTCCGAAATATTGAAGGAGAACCCCTGCTCTACACAGTCGTGAAAATAAGAGGATACGATCCCTCCGGGAGTTTTCTTTATGATGATCTCATAGTAGCCTTCAAGGGGCGAAGAGGATATGGAATACGGGCGTCTGTAGATCCTTCCGTCAATTATGATCTCTGCCGAGATGCAGGCACCTGCAGCAAACGGGGCAAGTCTTTCCGTTCCCGCTTCTTTATCAGGTATAAGCTTGAAGAGTTTAACCTTATCAGATAACTTAACGGTCTCTGATACTTTAACGTGCTGGACTTCCGGATGTATTACGGAAGCGATGGCGTTGGGCCTGTATTCGTTAATCGGTTTAATGTCTTCGGTTCCCGCAGTGGAGATCTTCTTGATCCTCTCGGGAACGATCTTAAGGAATTTGGCGGCGTTAAGCTTCAGTTTCTTTGCCTTGGAGGATATTTTTCCCATTGTCAGTCATCCCCCTTCTCTTTGTTCTTTCTTCTGACCTTGTCTTTAACCGTGGATTTGATGTTTTCAATGAATTCGGCTTTTCTGAGTTTTGAGGCGACCTTCTCCGCCGCTTCTATTCCCGACAGATAAGTTACGCCGTAACCGTCCCCTGATGCTCCGTGGCCGCCGCAAAAAGTCAGCTTGTCGTAGCTGAACCTGTTGATCTTGTCAAGCATTCTTGCAATTATGCCGTCCCATCTTGAAAGCTCGTAACCGTAAGCGGTGCCGTCGGGAGAAGCGAAATATCGTGCGAACGTAACGGGTGTTGCGACGGATATCTCTTCAATGTGAGAAATAATATCGACGCCGAGAGTTTTCTCACAGTCCTTTATGTATTTAAGAGCCGCGTCGTTTTTAAAGTCTTTGTAATTGCCCGCGTTTACACCTTCCATAAAATATGAAGGTATCACAGGAACCGTAATAAACAAGGAAGAGGAACCCTCGGGAGTGGCGTCCGGGACCACTGCGTTGAGACAGTTGACAACGTAAATATCCGGATATTTAGTCTGCAATATCTTTCTGTCAGAAAAATAGCTGCCGCTGATAAAGGTGGTATAGTTGAGGCCAAGCTCCTCTGCAGTAACGTCAAGGCCCAGATATATGTATAGAAAAGAAATGCCGAATTTCCTGGCATTGAGAAGCCTCTTGTCTTTTTCTTTAATATTTTCGCTTCCTGCAAGGTTTGCGAAGTTGTGAGGGATAATATTGGAGATTATCTCTTTGGCGTAGTATGTATCGCCTCCGGCCTCGACGCCGATCACCTTGTCGTTTTCAAAAATAAATTTAGTGACTTCGCAGCCGAGCCTCAGTTCGCAGTTGTTCTTTAAAGCCCTATCCGCCAACGCAAGTGAAATTGAATAGGATTTGTGGGCCGGGATCCCTGCGCCTCCTCTTATGTATCCGCGCATCATTTCGAAGTAATGGAAGGCGTTGAGCTCATTGGCGGGTACGCCAAGGTAGCTCCAGTATGTTTCAAGGACAGACCTTGCCTTGTCTTCAAAACCCAGAGAAATAAGAACATCGTCAAGGGGATGGGACGCGGAAATAAGGAAGCCGCTGTAGCGCATAAGCATTACAAGCTTGTTGGGTTTTCCGTGCTTTTTATCATTGTAGGCAAGGGCCTCGGTAGTTGATTCGAGGAGCTTATACAGCTTATGGAGACTTTTGCCGCATTCAGGACAGCATTCGAGCATAGAAGAGGCAAAATCCTCTTTTCCGGCCTTTATACTGACGTCATACCCGTTCTCACCCTTAACTATCGTGCGAAAAAGAGTCATTTCGTTATAGAAATCTATTCCGCAGTTAAGTCTTTCAAAAAGCTTTCTTACCGAACCGGGCATTTCTTCGGTTCCGACGTCGCAAAGCTCATGTAAAGAAGCTTCAAATTCAAATCTTCCACGCACGAAGCTGGTGGCAACGCCGCCCGGCAGATTGTGCTTGTCGAAAAGTATTACCTTATATCCTTTAGACGCGACCTCGTTGGCGGCAGTAAGTCCGCCGTTGCCTGCGCCCACAACTATTACATCGCAATCGTATTTCAACTTTATGAATTATCCTCCTATTGTAAAGCTGTAATCTCCGCTTCCGAGAAGAAGCTCGCATATTCCGTTTTCAAATAAAATGCCCTTTATATCTGAGACGTCACCGACGGAGACTCCGTCCAGCCTGATGTCGTCTACACTATCGGTGGCAATAATAAGCTTTGCTTCGGTATTTCCCGGTATCGAGCATTTATACGTGGTTATCTTATTGTCCACCGCGGTCCATTCGCTGACGATCATGCCGCAGACGGAATTGTATTCGCCCTTGGCGTAAGTTATTCCGCCTCCGGCAGTCGGCCTAAGAACGAAGCTCCTGAAAGTATTACCGGCTTCTCCTGCCTTTATACCTGTCAAAGTGTCGTACAGCCACTCGGTAACGGAACCGTAGGAATAATGGTTGAAGGAATTCATTCCCGCGTCGCCGAAGCCGTTCTCGACCGTATAGCTGTTCCAGCGTTCCCAGATCGTGGTGGCACCCTGAAGTATCGGATATTTCCAGGAAGGATATTCCTCCTGTTGAAGAAGCATGAAGGCGGTCTCGGTATAGCCGTATTCGCAAAGAACGGGAAGCAGAAGCGAGCATCCGATAAAGCCTGTGGTCAGAGTTCCACGTTTTATGACCTTATTGTTAAGTCTCTGAGCCATTGCGGCTCTTGATTCTTCCGGAAGGATATCAAACGCCAATGCCACAAGATATGCGGTCTGGGTGTCGCAGGTCAGCCGCCCTTCCTTCTTTACGAAATTGGAGATCCAGGCTTTGCGGTACTTCTCGGCATATGCGGCAAATTTATCAGCGTCCTCGGACTTGCCGAGAAGCTCAGCCATTTTGACAAGTATATCGAAAACTCTGATACAGTAAGCTGTGTCAGTGACACTGACAGGGGTGCTTTCGCCGATCGAAAGCCAGTCGCCGTAAGCGCTGCGTTCCCTTATATAAGCGTTTGAAGTGTTGAGGAGATACTTGGCGTATTTGCACATGTTGTCATAATACTTTACGATATAGGAAATATCTCCGTATCTTTCATACATTATCCAGGGAATTATAACGCCGGCGTCGCCCCAGGCGTTGTTGCCGGAGCCTCCGTAGTTCGCCCTGCCCGTCTCTGGGGCAACGTCAGGATAAGAACCGTCCGAATGCTGACAGTCATTCAGATCAGTAATGTATTTATCGAAAAACGTCTTTACGTTCATATTGTAGGCGGCTGTTCCGCAGAATATCTGCGCGTCGCCGGACCAACCCATTCTTTCGTCTCTCTGAGGACAGTCGGTAGGCACAGAAAGGAAATTGCCGCGCTGACCCCAAAGTGTGTTTAGAAAGAGCTTGTTGATAAGATCATCCGAAGTTTCGATCCTGCCCGTATCCTCAAGATCCGAATAAAGCACTACAGCCTTAACGTCTTCCGGAGGGAGAGGCGAGTTCAGGCCTGATATCTCCAGATATCTGAAGCCGTGGAAGGTAAATGAGGGCACGTAAGTTTCGCCGGAGGGATCGCCCTTCAGGATATATTTGTCGGTAGCTTTTGCGCTTCTCAGGTTTGCGGTATAGAGAGTTCCTTTCGGACCGTCCGAGCCGGAATTACCGTCGTTCAGCATTTCGGCGTGTCTCAATACAACCTCTGTGCCTGCCCGGCCCTTGACTTTTATCGAAGGAACACCTGCAAGATTCTGGCCGAAATCGTAAATGTAGGTTTTTGAGTCGACCTTTGAATAACTTTGGGCTGTTATGACCTTCTTGACGGTAACTTTTCCCGAGAGCTGAGGGACCAGCTCGCCAATGCCGATTGCTTCCGAAGCAGTTGTTTCCACAGGTTCCCAGCCGTTGTACGCACATTCGGCTTCCGCCCAACCCTTTATTTCTTTTCTCGCGTCATAGGTCTCGCCGTTGAAAATGTCATCGGCAAGTACAGGCCCTTCGGTGCATATCTTCCAAGTGCCGTCAGTTGCGAAATATTCCCTTCTGCCGTCTTCATAATCAATGACAAGTTTTGATATGAACGCGGGATCCACGCCTCCGTACGGCGAATATGCGCCGATATACCAGCCTCTGCCGAGTACGGCGCCGAGTACGTTCTTTCCTTCATTTAGAAGTTCTGTCACGTCAAAGCTCTGATACATTACTCTGAGCTGATATTCGGATCTGCCGGGGTTGAGCGCGCTGTCGTCGGCTTTCTTTCCGTTAACATATGCGTCATACAATCCTGCAGCGGACGCAAAAAGAAAGGCGCTTTTTACTTTTCCGTTAACGTTGAACTCTCCCCTCAGCATTGGAGCGCCGGAATCGGATTTTTCGGCTGTACAGTTAGAATACCATGGAGCACGTCCGTATTCCGTAACGGAATTTACCTTCTGAAAGCCGTCTGTGCTGTCGCTTTTTTCCCAACCTGAGCCGGGCTTGTTTGCGGTGCTGTACCATGATCTGTCGGAAACAAAGATATCAGATGAACCGTCTTTATATTCAACTTTTATAGCGGCAATAAGAGCGCCGTAACCGATCTCGGTGTTAGTGACTTCAGCTGCGGCTATGTTCCTTCCGACGGTCAAATATTCGGTTATATCCGCTATCAACGCGTGCTGCCAGCCGGATTCTTTGGTGATCTCAATAACTTTGGCGCCGTTTATGTAAAAATACCCGCAATCGTCAGCGGAAAACAGAGCGCTTGCACTTTTGACTTCTTTTTTGGTATTAAAGACATACTTAAAATACTCGGTCTTGATCTTGACCGTGCCCTGGCTATCGCCTTTCAGAAGCCAGATCCAGTTGGCAAGCTCTATAGAAACAGACGGAGAAGTGTCTTTGATCCAGGATGCCCCGGTAAAACCGGTCTCGGTAAGTGCAGTTGAAAATGAAGCAGGGCCTCCGTAAAATTCATCGCCGGACTCTGAAACGCAGATCACGTCCCAATAATACCTGGAAGCTTCCTTAAGATCCGTTTCTCCTGAATACTCAATTCCGTAAGTGTCGCGGGATTGCACGTTTCCCGAGTCCCATATCAGTTTTTCCGAAGCAAGGTCATCCCTGCTTTCCGCAAGTCTTATCCTGTAGCTTTTTTGAACTACAGACCTTTTAAGTGAATTGTACGTCCAGGAAAAAACGGGTGGACCTTCAACGCATTCAGGCTCGGTCTCATAATTGACCCTAAGGTACGCAAGACTGTTTTCGCTGTCGGAAACAGGCAAAGGACTTTCCTCGGGTCTCGGAGCGGTCTGTGATGGAAGGCCGTTATTGACACAGCCGGAAAGAACCGCGGCAAGCATGACGGTTATCAGAAGATAGATTATGACTTTTTTCATTGCTTCTCCTTGAAAGTCGATCGGGATTGACCGTTTGTGCGCAAATAAGAATTGCAAAATGATTATAGCAAAAGAACATTGAAATTCAATATTTTATTAAAAAGATTGAAAATACCCTTTTTAAAGCGCAACCCGGACCGGGATCCTTTAACATAAGAAAACATTAAAATTGACTTGCGGTATTTTCCGATGTATAATCAAGAAAGGCACACTGCATCAGGTCGTGCCTTATCAATAAGATTTCACAAAAGATTAAACTTCACTGTTTCTTTTATGAAATAAGGAGGCATTTTTTGAAACTTCTCAGTTTTCTCAACTTCCTGATTTCCATCATCTTTGTTGTGTGTTATTCTTATCAGCTATTATATATACCTGTTGTCTGGTTTTTTAAGAATAAGCATGAGAAAAAGATAAAGGAAAATCGCGGAGAGATCACCTTACACAGATTTGCCGCCATTATCTGCGCCAGAAACGAAGAAAAAGTTATCGGTGATCTTATCAACAGTCTTAAATCGCAAACTTATCCTCAGGAATATCTGACGATAGTCGTTATGGCCGATAACTGCACGGATAAAACCGCCGAAATAGCGGAATCTCTCGGAGCTGTAGTATATACCCGTTTCAATGATACTCTCGTGGGAAAGGGCTATGCCCTCGACGAACTGTTCCGTGATCATCTTACCGTTGATTATAAAGACGTCTTTGACGGCTACTTTATTTTCGACGCCGACAATATCCTCGCAGCAGATTATGTTGAGCGAATGAACGAAAAATTCTGCGACGGTTCTGACGTTATCACAAGCTACAGGAACAGTAAAAATTTCGACTCCGGCTGGGTGGCCGCTGGCTGCGGACTATGGTTCCTCAGAGAATCCAGGTATCTTAATAACGCAAGAGCGATCCTCGGCGTCAGCGGAGCCGTTTCCGGAACAGGGTACCTTTTCTCTCAAAAGGTCCTTGACACCTATGAAGGCAGATGGCCTTTCCACCTTCTTACTGAGGATATTGAATTTTCCATCGACTGGATCAGCAAGGGCCACAAGATCGATATCTGCACCGACGCTGTGTTTTATGATGAGCAGGCAGTAAAGCTGTCTCAGTCCTTCAGACAAAGAGCAAGGTGGTCAAGGGGCTACCTTCAGGTACTCCGAAAGTATTTCTTCGTCCTGATGAAGGGTATATTTACCTTTAATTTCTCCTGCTTTGATTTTTTCATGAATATTGCCCCGGCATATATTCTGTCGCTGGCGTCCATCATATCAAATATCTCACTCTCCATCATCGGACTTTGCTACGGAGACAATCCTCTTATCGCCGTTGGATCCATTGCCCAGCTGCTTTTAAACAGTTATCTGATCGCCTTCCTGGTAGGAATAATCACTGTTATCACTGAGTGGAAAATGATACGGGCGTCAAGCTTTAAGAAGATAATGGCGGCGTTTACATTTCCTATATTCATGCTGACGTTTATCCCTGTCGCCGTTGCCGCCCTGTTTGTTAAGGTCAAATGGAAGCCTATAGAACACGAAGAATCCATCGATGAACGAAAGAAAAAAGGAAAAGAGACAGACTACTGATCAATTATAGCTATATATAAGCAAAAGAGCGGCTGAGCCTCGTCAGGGATCGGTTCCGCTCTTTTCTTAGTCCGCAATTAAAATGATCAGTTATAAGCTTTTACCAGATAAGAGAATCAACAGTAGAGAGAAGTTCTAAGATATGATTTTTAGCATTTTCTATCTCTGCCTTGCCAACAGGCGAGTCGAAGCCTTTTCTTTTGATGGAACGTCTCATTATCCTTGTATATCCCAACAGCTTGGCTTTGTCTTCGACTGATGACAGGAGCTTTTCGTCGTCGGTTCCGAGGTAAAGAGAAAGGGATTTTTGCCATAGCTCCACTGCTGTCTCGTACGGGATTCCCAGAAATGACATGGCAATACTGTGGTCGAGCTCTGTATAGCCAAGGTAAGCGTTGTACATGCTTGCAAGTTCAAATACAGGATGACCGTGACAGATAGTATCCATGTCGATAAGAAGTACCTCGCCGTTCTGAAGCATTACGTTCTTGATGTGATAATCACCGTGCATCATATGCATGTCGTCGGGCACATCCTGAACGAGCTTGCTGAGCTTGTTGAATTTGTCCTCCGGAAGATAGTCCTTAAGGAAATTCGCCCACTTAATAGCAACAGTCTTCATATCCGGCACCGAGTCAGGCTTCACAACTGTGGAATGGATCAGCTTCAGAAGATCAACGCTCATTTTGGCGATCTCGTCGACTGACTTCTCACCTGTCTGAAGCAGCTTAGCAAAGCTTTTGGCGTTGAGAAGTTCAAATACCGAACCGTAGCCTCCGTTCTCTATTCTTACAACGTCGTAGGGTATCGCAGTGGGAATGCCAAGCACAAAGGCGGTCCTTGCCAGCTCGCGCTCTCTTTCGATCTCAGGCAATGAATCGGGATTGAGATAAACCTTAACGATAGTATCCGGATCGATCCTGTAGACTTTACCGTTTGCGCCCTCACCTATTATCTCGCAGCCTTCGACGGAAACAGTCCTGAAGGCTTTCCTTATCTCCATCATCTCGGTAAAGCCTGTCATATCGAATATTTCGTATACCTCTGACGAAACGTTTGTGACAACTGTATCCGGAATGCTTTTTTTCAGTCTTAGCACGATCCTCAGGCCCGCGCTGGACATATATTTGAGATTTTCGCAATTAAGCTCAAGCGATCCGCAGGGATTATTATCTTTTATCTCATTGATCTTATTTTCTACTTCTGCCGCGTTGGCGGAATCGATATAACCTTCGAGATTAACGATGAGCTTGGAACCGGTGCTTGTAAAAGTAATTTCTGACATGATTTCTCTCCTAATTGTAATTCAATGTGATCAAAGTTGCCGATCACAGATCTATACTTTGCAAAACGCTCAGGACTCAGATCTTCTTTTTGATCCTAAGAATATTTCTTCCGTCCTTGTATTCGTAGCTTACGTCGTCCATAGTCTTCTTAACAAGGAATACGCCAAGGCCGCCGATCTTTCTGTCCTCCGCAGAGAGCGTAATATCCGGATCCTCATTGGAAAGCGGATCGTAAGGTTTTCCGTTGTCCATAAAGGTGATTATAACTGACAGCGGATCCTCCTCAACGTCAACTATAACTGTGGCGGGGCCTGTTTCGGGATCGTACGCGTAATGTGCAATGTTGCTGAAAAGCTCGTCGATGGCAACGTCGATCTGAGTCTGTATCTTAAGAGAACAGTCAAGGGCCTCAAGCTTGGCGTTAACAAAATCGGTTACCTTTTCAATGTTTTCAACAGTTGCCTCAATAGTGATCTGATTGGATTCATTCATACTGTCATTATCCCTTCCGGTGTAAGATAAACAAAGCATTGTAAGATCATCAAACTGCGGAGCCTCACCCACAAAGAGGGTGACTTCATTGGAGACCTCTTCGATAACATCCTGAGGAGTCATATCTTTAACAGAATTGATAGCATCAAGTAGTCTTTCCAAACCGAAAAGCTGTTTGTCGGAATTAGTCGCTTCGGGAACGCCGTCGGTATATACGAATAGCTTCGAACCGGGCGTTAGCTGTATCTCATAATCCGTATATCTTATACATTCCATACCGCCAATAACAAATCCGTGCCTGTCCTTTACTATCTCAAAGGAACCGCCGGACTGCTTTACAAGAGGATATTCGTGTCCCGCATTTGAGCATGTAAGCTTACCGTTTCTGAGATCGAGTATGCCGAGCCAGACGGTGACAAACATCTCTTCTTTATTATGAGCATATATTTGAGCGTTGACTTGCTGAAGCACTTCCTTAGGGCTGATCCCCGTCATCGCCAGATTCTGTACAAGTATTTTTGAGATCATCATGAACAGCGCGGCGGGAATTCCCTTGCCGGAAACGTCGGCAATGACAAGCGCAAGGTGATCCTCGTCTATCTTGAAGAAATCATAAAAGTCTCCGCCAACCTCTTTGGCGGGATTCATTACCGCATAGATGTCAAAATCGTGGTTCTCAGGGAACGCCGGGAAAATATTCGGGAGCATGTCGGCCTGTATCCTTGTGGCAAGTGCCAGCTCAGTACCAACTCTCTCTTTTTCGGAAATGACCCTGGAAAGATGTTCGTCGTAGTCAGCAAGATCCGTCTCCATATCGGACATGATCAATGCAAGGTTCTCAAGCTCATCGCCTGTTGAAATATGCAGGTCTGAAAAATAATGGGTATCCTTTATACCGTTTTTCTTGTCCTCTGTATATTTGGTAGCGGCGTCCGCGATCTGATTGATGGGCTTGACAAGCGTTTTTTTCATATGAAGCGTCATGATCACCGCAACAAGATTAACGATAATGAACATGGCAATGACAAAATTAAGAGTAAAGGAACCCATTGCTTTTGAAACTGTGGAAAGCGAAACGTCGGCCATTATAAGAGCATAGCTTCCGGAGGATCCAACGAGAGGCACGCCTGAAGAGCCCAGCCATCCGTATTTTTCCACGTTTTCTATGGAATAAGGCCTCTTATCCCCAGCTTTCCAGTTATACATCTCAGCATAACCGCTGGGAGAGCTTTTTTCCCAGTCGCCCGGAAAACAGGCATATTCAGGGTCCGGCTCCGGATCAACGATATATATCAGCCGTTGGTTGTCATAATCATAAACAGCCACGTATATATCATAAACGTCGCTGGAATCTTTGAAATACTTTAATGCGCTTAAAGCGGCTATATAATCGGGAGAATCAGTCAGATGCTCAAAATGCTTTCTGTATTTATCAATATCGGTCTCGCATTCAGCCTGTTCTTCGGCTGTCATATTGTTATAAATGTCAAGGACCTCGGAGGTAAGCTTTTCGAGATCCATGTAGTCCTTCATTTCTAGAAAGCCTTTGGCACTTCTTGAAAGATTGAAAGAAGTACTGAGCTGCTGGTCGCCGATAGCTATCGCGTAGAGTACTATGCCGACGATAAGAGCAACCATACCCATTATTATAGCCCCCATGATAGTAGCACGGAAAGTCCTTGTTTCAAGGGAATAGTGACGTCTTTCCAGCTTGCTCATTTGTCTGATACTTTTTTCAGGCATGACGACTCCTTTTACAAGAAATGATCAAAGAATTCCGATTCCTTGTGAATACGGTTAAATTTTAAATTATTATAACAAATAACACAGTTTTGTCAACTTTAACGAGTCTTAATCACAGCGTGATCAAACCATCCGTCGCTCATGGAATTATAAACATACGTAAAGGTCAGAAATATATTTTTCGGTTGACAAAAGAATTATTTAAGAATATTCTAGTCAATGACCGTAGAATACGGATCTTTTTTAAAACGGAGTATAATTATGGCTAAGGTTATTTTGATCAACGGCAGCCCTCACCCCAACGGATGTACCGCGACTGCACTCAAAGAAATGGTAACTGTATTTGAACAGGAAGGAATTGAAACTGAGCTCATTCAGATCGGAAACAAGCAGATCAGAGGCTGCATTGCCTGCGGAAGCTGCAGTAAAACTGGAAAATGCGTATTTGACGACGCGGTAAACGAGGTCGCGGCCAAATTTAAGGATGCTGACGGTCTTGTTATCGGAAGCCCTGTCTATTACGCGTCTCCCAACGGCACTCTGATTTCCTTTTTGGACAGGCTGTTTAACAGCACGCCCTTCTCAAAGCAGATGAAGGTGGGAGCTTCTGTAGTCTCAGCCAGAAGAGGCGGAAACTCCGCTTCCTTTGACGTTTTAAACAAGTATTTCGGAATCAGCGGAATGCCGGTGGCCTCCTCGACCTACTGGAATCAGATCCACGGCTTCACCGCAGAAGACGCAAAGAAAGACCTGGAAGGCCTGCAGACTATGAGAAATCTAGCAAGAAACATGTCATTTATTATTAAAGCCATCAATGACGCCAAGGATAAATACGGACTTCCCGAAGTGGAGAAAGGCTCGTTCACCTGCTTCCACGACGGTAAATAATGATCTGATCTTGTTATAAAAGCAAACCCACTGTGGACGGCAATACGGTTTCACAGGGGGTTTAATATTATAGGCTATAAAATGTTTAACGGTTCTTTCTTTGTTTGATTATCAATACCGTGATGAAAAGAATCACCATCACGGCGGCCACCACAGACGATATTACCGCAATGACCTGGATAAGCTCAGGAGATTTGCCGTTGTTCTTATTGTTATTAGGATCGACAACAGGCGCCCTTGTTATCTCAGGAGCGATTGTATAATCAGGCTCGTCAGTCTCGGAAGGAGTTTCAGGGGCCTCCGGAGAGGCTGATCCGGAAGGTGTTTCGGTTTCTTCCGGCGGAACGGTATCAGTCGGTGCAGGAGTAACACTTTCGGTCTCGTAAGGAGTATTTGTCGGCGCAGACGTTACGACCGCTGTCGGTGTCGGCGTCGGACTTGGCGAAGGTGTCGCAGTGGGCGTCGGAGTCGGTGTGGGCGTTGGCGTAGGAGTCAGAGTGGGAGTCGGAGTGGGAGTCGGCGTTTCGGTCTTCTTTTCGTAACCGCATACACTGCATTTATCGGAAACAATATTGTGTGCAGATCTTGTACCGGATATTATTTCTCCGCATGTAATACATTTTTGCCAATGAGCTTCTTCGTCATAAACAAAAGTTTCCGAAGGTGTATGACCGGTAGCGGGGATCACAGTTTCGTCAAGTGAAAAGAACTCTTCAAGTCCTTCCTCATCAAAAAAATATCTTCCGCATTCCGAACATGTGTAAAATCCTTTTACGCCGCTTTCTGTACAGCCGGGAGTTTTGGGTTCGGAATAAGTGAAGGTGTGCTTATGGGGATCGGCAAGTACGGTACCGCATTCAAGACATATCTGGGGATCCGTTTCGGTTGGCGCAGGACCTGCAATGTGTTCGCCAAGCTCTCCGTAGCAGTGTCCGCATACGTCGCAAACAGCATAAAACCGGCAAGTGGCGGTACCGCCTGTATGAGTTCCCTCAGTACCCGGAATAACGATGCCGCAGCCCTCGTTAAGGCAGATCCGGTAATGTCTGTTACCTTCACATCTCCATTCGGAAAGCATGTGACCGGTTGCGGGTATCACGCCCCATTTGGTATCGGTTATAACAGAATTACAGGCATCGTCCTCAAACATCATTCCGCAGCTGCAGGAATAGTAGCCAAGCTTTCCGTTTTCGGTACAGGTGGGATTCTTTTGCTGGTTATAAGTGGGACTGTGGACGTGTTCAAAAACGTAAACGACTTCCAGAACTTTTTCAGGGTCCTGTCCTTCCGCTACAGAGCAGGAGACGTTTCTTCCGTTAAGAAGGATATCCACGTCAGGCACGCCGTCAGTGGTTTTGAATGTCTTCCCTAAACGCGTCTGTATCATTATTGAGACCTTGTATTTTCTGGTGTTTCTGAACATTGAACTGTCGGTAAGCGCAGGCGTTCCCTCGGCAGACAGGTTATACCAGGTAACCAGAGTGTCATACAAAAGCTCTACGTCAGGAGAATGCTCTGTAAGATAAAAATAAGGAGTACCGGTATCGTAGGGCTCGCATATGGAGAGCTCAACATGATCGATCACATCGTACGCGGAAAAAGCGGTCTCATGAACGTAGCCGGTAAGACCTCCGGTCAGAACTCGGTAGTACTCGCCCTCTTTTTCAAACAGCGATATGCGGTCGTTTTCTTTAAGAATGGAAAGGATTTCGGCATTGTCATCAGGCGACGCCAATAATATAGTATCGGACGAGATCAATGCCGCATCCGAAGGTTCCTCATCTATATATGTGTTGATAAAAATAGTCTTTGAATCAAGTACCTTATAAAGCTCATTGTCTTTCAAAAGTACAAGTTCACAGGTAACTGCCGCAGACAGCGAGCCCACCTTGTGCGCAATATAACCGGCATCCTGATCGTAAAAAACAGGGAACCCGTCTTCGGTAACAGTTATATAATCAACAACTTCAAATTCAGAAGCGGAAAAAGCATCCGCTTGTACGATCTCAGAGGTATCAGCATAAAAGAAAAGAGCTTTTCCCGCTTCGCAGCTGTATCTGCCTGCACCGGCGTCAACACCTTTTAAAGGATAAAAATCCAATATGCTTATAGGATAGTTTTTAAGGGATTCTTCAAGATCTTCGGAAGAACCGATATTAACGCTGACCGGTTCGGTGATGACGGTTTTCTCTCCGGAGGTCACCCTGCATGCAAATACCAGCTTGCTCCAATCATCTCCGTAGGCAAAAGTGTCGGAGGTTTTAAATGACAGATGGCTCGTATCCGTTCCACTGTAGCGGTCGTTGTCGCTAAGTGCCAGCCACTCCGTGTCATCGCCGTATTTTGCAAGCCAACGGAAGGACGCGTTTTCGTCATTGGCGGCAGCATAAGCGTCAAAGTCGCCTCCAAAGAACACAAAGCTGTCATATGAATCTATCCATGCTTCAAGCTCGTTGTCGGCGGAAACGATAAGTAAAACAGAAATGAAACAAAGCAGGAGAACAACTGCGGATATCAGTGTGAGTTTTAATTTCATATTGCCTCCTGTTTTTACGGAATAAATGAATTGTCTATATTATACAAGGAAAAGAAGACAAAATCCATACGTTTGAAGGAGGTATTTCAAACAATTGATCTCTGATCAAAAACCGTCAGGTATTCTTTAAGTGATCAGACACGGAAATACTATTTGTGAAAAAACTGTGTTTCACCGGTATCCCTGAAGGATGTCATATTGCCATCAGAATCAAAATAATACTTATAGACAGACGCCGCTCCTGCAAATGAGAAAGCGTTTGTAGCCGGTGAAAATCGAACCGAAGCGATATTCTCGACGTTCCATTCAAGCAAATCTTCGCCGTTTACGTAGAGTCCTCCTCCGAAAGCACCGGGCACAGAATAAAAAGTCGAAGGCTGACCGGTCACACGATCGCATTTCAGCAAAGCCGCGGTATAGTTGTCCCTGAACATGGGAACAAGTTCGTCACTCCCGATATCCCATTTTATATTCTCAGGATCCGCGTAAATATACTCGATTATATTTTGCAATTCATAGCGGTTGCCGTGGTTGTTATCTTCATTTTCGGGATAGCAATAGGCCGAGACGTAAACGTTCCCGTTGTACTCGATCATGTCGGTGATCTTATAGAACAGACCGTTTATGCGGTAGGAAAGGCTTTCCATAAGATTTCCCTCACGGTCAAGCTTATAAAGAGTATCTGTACCCTTGACCATAAAACCGTCTCCGAAGCGAACCGCCTTGCTGATATTGTAAACACCGATATCATTTTTATACGAATCCGTCTCTTTACCGTTTGAGTCAAGATACGTGACGCAAATGTATTTCTGGTCCGCCCTGCTGACAACGGCCCAGGTACCGTCTCCGTTGCTCATGGCGGATACTACAAATTCTTTTTTAAACATGTGATGGATCATCATATGCTTCCATTTTATGGCGCCGTTGCCGTCGATACAGGCGGTCCAGGCGTAGAGTCTTGATCCGAAAGCATTGTCGGAATTAGTGTATCCCCAAACTATGGTTCCCTGATCCGTATAAGTACATCCGTTTACGGAAAAATCCCTGATCTCAGTCTCCCAGACAAGCTCGCCGTTAAGCAGACACCTGACAACGCTTTTTTCAAGCTCATCGTTCTGATCATATATCAGTTCTCTTTCAAAGACGTAATCTCCGCTCCTGACAGCAGTTGAACGCTGCGTAAGGTTATTCCAGATCTCAACCATTTCCTCCTTGGTCAGCTCAC
>JAGCZO010000011.1 GCA_017959965.1 Clostridia bacterium
TTCCTTCTCGGTCTGCTCTTTTCTGAGGCGCTCCTTTTCTGACTTTTCAGCGGCTATACGTTCTCTTTCGGCTTTCTCTTTTTCGGCCTTTTCTCTTTTGAGACGCTCTTTTTCGGCTCTTTCTCTTTCGAGACGCTCTTTTTCAGCCTTCTCTTTTTCGAGCTTTTCCTGTTCGCGGCGTTTCTGCTCGGCCAAAACTATTGCGATGCGTTCCTTCTCGGCCCGTTCCTTCTCCAGCTTTTCCTGCTCGAGGCGTTCCTTCTCGGCCCGTTCCTTCTCTGAACGTTCCTTTTCGGCGCGTTCCGCTTCAAGTCTTTCTGTCTCAAGGCGCTCCTTTTCGGCACGTTCCTTCTCGATTTTTTCCAGCTCGAGGCGCTCCTTCTCGGCCCGTTCTCTTTCCAGTCTTTCCTCTTCGAGACGTTCCCTCTCGGCCTGCTCTCTCTCCAGTCTTTCTCTCTCGAGACGCTCTTTTTCGGCCTGCTCTCTTTCCAAACGCTCCTTCTCCGCCTGTTCTTTTTCCAGGCGTTCTTTTTCCAGGCGCGCTCTCTCTGCCTGCTCTTTTTCGAGGCGTTCCTTTTCCAGTCTCGCCCTTTCCTCCTGCTTAGTTCTCTCCTCGGCGGCAAGACGTGCAGCCGCCTCAGCCGCGGCAATGGCCGCCGCCTCCGCGGCGGCAGAGTCCTCGTCAAAGCCCTTCTTTTCCTTTTGATCCTTCGAAGCTTTTTTACCTGCGCCGTCGTCAGCTCCTGCAGCGGCCGCTGTTACACCGGTGACGGGAACTGTCTCATCGGCGGTGCCGCTGTCGCAGCACTTTATGACTATCACCGTATAATCGCCTGCGGAGGAATTCAGATTCGCGTTGAGGATATGAGTCGCCGCGTCGCCGGGCTCATCGTATTTTGCGGCTTCGATAAGCGTGTTTTTCTCTATAGTATCGGCAAAAGAGGATCCCAGGATGACTATGGTCTCGCCGTCCGAGGCGCTGAAGGTGTTGATGTCCGGAACGGACGCCTCCCTGTTGACGCCGAGGTACTTGACCAGTTTCTTCCTTTGGGGATGTCCCTTGAGTTTGGCAATGGGTATGACTCCCATTGACACCATTTTCATGGCCTGGGTGTGCTCGGTAGTGATCTCGGTCACCGCGCTGCCTTTGATCGAATATATCTTCACGCAGCCAACGTTGGCGGCAGTGATCTTCTCCTCGTCCGTGCACAGCAGCGCGCATGAGACCTTGGTGAATATTTCATCGTCGTTTTTGATGGTCCGGGAAATATCCTGAGCCGCGTCGGAAAAGAAATTCCTGACGAGATTCGAGACCTCTGTGTCGGAGTTTTTCAGGAAAAAGGCGTGATATTTTTTGAGCTTGTTAAAAGTCGCATCTACGGCCTCTCTTCCGGCCTCAGGGGAATACAGTCCGGTGGCAACGGCAAACAGCTGCTTGCCGCCCTTGGCGGTCTTCTGCGCAAGCCTGACTGCGTTCATGCTCGAATCCGGCGATATCGTTTTCAAATTGAAGTAGTAATTGTCACAAAACTTTTCATTACCTGGTCCGGGGGAGTATACGACTGCGGATTTGTAACTAAGCATTTAATTGACCTCGCAAATTCTTGTTTATTGCCGGCTTTCCCGCCGGTGTAACGATCCTTAGAATATTACCATATCCGGGCGGTAATATTCAACGCAAAATTAATAATTAATGTGCTGCGTCCGCGGTTTCGGATCAGCCGCAGGTGAATGTCTCTGTGCCCTCCACCGCCTCGTTTTCCAGCCTTTCGTAATCATACCTGGCCTCCTCGGCGATCACCTCTTCCAGCGACGGCCTTGTCTTGGGGTGCTTTGGCGTGAACACAGTGCAGCAGTCCTCGTAGGGGAGCGTGCTTGTCTCGAAGGTTCCGATTTCTCTCGCCAATGCGATCACGTCCACTTTGTCCATGGCGATCAGGGGCCTGAAAACGGGCATGTTGGCGGCCGCGTCCGTGCAGTACATTGCCTGCATCGTCTGGCTGGCCACCTGGCCGATGCTTTCGCCTGTGACCAGAGCCGCGCAGCCGTTGCGCCTTGCCAGCGTCTCCGCGATCCTCATCATGGAACGTCTCATTATGACCGTGCCAAGCTCGTCACGGCAGTTTTGGTGTATGGCCAGCTGGACCTCCGTATACGGCACCACCATGACCTTTATCTCGCCGCAGTATTTCGAAATGATTTTGGCAAGCTCAAGGACTTTTTCCCTGGCCCTCTCGCTGGTGTAGGGGTAGCTGAAAAAGTGTACCGCGCAGATCTTGACGCCGCGCTTTGAGATCATGTATCCCGCCACCGGGCTGTCGATGCCGCCGGAAAGAAGCAGGCAGGCTTTTCCGTTGCTGCCTATGGGCATGCCGCCTTTGGCTTTAACGATGTCGGTGTATACGAAGCTTTCCTCCCTTACCTCGCAGTAGAGAATGAAATCAGGTTCGTTCACGTCGACGGCGAGTTCCGGGAATTCGTCAAGAAGCGTTCCCCCAAGCTCGGCGGATATCTCCGGAGACTTCATGGGGAAGGATTTGACGCCGCGCCTGGTTTCAACTTTAAACTTTATGCCGGAGGTCTTCCCCTCCGCTTTAAGCGCCGCGATCTTTTCCCCGGCGGCCTTAACTGCTGTCCTTCTGATCTCCTCAAAATCCGACCTGCAGGCGATGGCGGGGCTCGATGAGACGACTCCGAAAACGCTTGAAGCGGCTTCCATTGCCTGTTCGTAATCAAAGGGGAGCTTCTTGGGCACTATGTAGAACCTGGACTGGGACCAATGGATATCGGGGTCTCCGAAGTCCTTAAGCTTATCCCTGAGGTTTCTGTAAAGGTTCTTCTCGAAGGTGGAACGGTTGAGCCCCTTGAGGGCAATTTCACCTATTCTTACGAGAATTATTCTCTTTTCGCCTGTTTCTCCCGTTATGTTGACGTAGTTCATAAGTCAAACGATCTCCTGTTTTAATCTGTATGTCTCGTACAAGGACTCTGGCGGCCGATAAGGTTCAGCCCCGGACCGCTTTTCTCAATTCTTTTACGCAGCGGAAAAGCACTTCCGCTCCGTGCATTATCTCTTCTTCCGTGGTGAACCTGGAAAAGCTGAATCTTACGCTTCCGTCAATGATCTTCACCGGAACGTTCATTGCAGTCAGAACGTGGCTCCTGCTCTTTTTCTTCGACGAGCAGGCGGAGCCTACCGACACGAATACGTTCTCCGATTCCAGAGCGTGAAGCAGCACCTCGGCTCTGATCGGGGAGAACGAAACGTTCAGGATGTAGGGCAATGACGCCCCGTCGTCGGAGTTGAAGGTCACCTTGCCGCCGTACTTTTCGGAGATCAGCTTTTTGAACAGATCCCGGCACTTTCCGACGTGTTCCAGGGAAGCGTCAATATCTCTGAACGCGTCCTCCGCGGCGGCGGCAAATCCGCATATCGCAGGCAGGTTCTCGGTTCCGGACCTTAGTCCGCCCTCCTGTCCTCCGCCGGCAAGCTCGGGCAACAGTCTCAGCCCGCGTCTGACGTAAAGAAATCCCGCGCCTCTGGGGCCGTGGATCTTGTGTGCGCTGGCGGTGAGCATGTCGCAGCCTGCCTCCTTTACGTTGATCTTGAGCTTTCCGTAGCCCTGCACGCAGTCGGTGTGAAGAATTATCTTAGGATCCACGGAGTTTTTGACCGCCGCGATCTCTTTTATAGGCATTATCGCACCTGTCTCGCTGTTGACCGTCATGACCGATATCATGGCGGTGTCGTTGTCGATGAGCTCGAAAAGTTTTTTCAGATCCACGACTCCGCGGCCGTCCACCGGGCAGTATTCCACCTGATAGCCCGCGTTTTCCAGGCTTCTGGCGGTCTCAAGCACGGATGGGTGCTCCACGGCGGATACGATCACCTTTTTTCCGGAATGCCTGTTTGCGGCAAGATATCCCTTCAGGGCAAGGTTGTTGGCCTCTGTTCCCGAGGCGGTGAAAATTATCTCGCTTTTGTCAGCGCCAATGGTTTTGGCAATAGTTTCCCGGGCATTTGTGAGCTCTTTTTCGGCAAGCATGCCCAGCCTGGTGAGAGACGAGGGGTTGCCGTAGAACTTTGAGGCGGTCTCCGCTACTTTTTCGGTTACCCGGGGAGTCTGTCTCGTGGTGGCGCTGTTGTCGAAATATACGATGCGTTTTTCGCAGAAAGCGCTTTCCTCATACTTGGCGTACAGGTCCGGGCGCCTTTCTTTGGTGATCCTTTCGGCCTCCTTAAGCCTCCAGGCGGCGATATCGGCGTGATTTCCCCCGAGAAGGACCTCAGGAACCACCGATCCCTCAAATTCCGCCGGTTTTGTGTATTGCGGATATTCGAGAAGCAGCCTTTCAAAGGATTCGTCGCCGCCGGATTCAGGGGATCCCAGGACGCCGGGTACAAAACGGGATACAGTGTCGATAAGCACCGCGGCAGGAAGCTCCCCGCCGGTCAGCACGTAATCGCCTATGGATATCTCCTCGTCGCAGAAGGAGTCAATGAATCTCTGGTCGATCCCCTCGTAGTGACCGCAAACGATCACAAGATAAGGCTCAGCCGCCAGTCTTTTGGCGGTATCCGCGTCAAGCACCTTGCCCCTGGGGGACATCAGCACCGTATAAGGCTTTCCGAAGCCCTTCCGCGACGCGTTTTCCGCCGCGGCCCGGTGGCACTTGGTAAGAGGCTGGCAGGTCATGAGCATGCCCGGGCCCCCGCCGTAGGGTGTATCGTCAACTTTATTCTGCTTGTTTTCCGAATAATCTCTGATCTGGTAGCAGCCAAGCTCAATGAGCCCCGCCTCCGCCGCCCTGGCGACAATACTCTCGCCCAGGGAAGCCTTCACCAAATCCGGAAACAACGTCAATACATCTATCTTCATAGTTTTATCTTACAGCCGGAGACTCCCGCCGCCCTTTTGCAGTACTTTGCGGGTCCTCCGGAGCATCTCCCGGAGATCACATCGGTTTTCCGAGAAGTTTAAACATGTTCTTCTTATAGGCTTCGACGCCGGGCTGGTTGAAGGGATTCACGCCAAGCATATATCCGCTGACCGCGCAGGCCCGCTCGAAGAAATAGATAAGGCCGCCGACGCTCCTCGCGTCAAGTCTTTCTACAGAGACCTTAAGATTCGGAACGCCTCCGTCAATGTGGGCCATGGCGGTGCCTTTGGCGGCCTGTTTGTTCACGTAATCCATGCTCCTGCCCGCCAGATAGTTCAGTCCGTCGTAATTGTCCGCGTCGCTTCCGATCACAAGATCCCTCTCCGGAACTCTGACCTCAACCGCGGTCTCAAACATGATCCTGGCGCCGTCCTGGATGTACTGGCCCATGGAGTGGAGGTCCGTCGTGAAGTCGCAGCCCGCGGGGAACAGGCCCTTGCCTTCCTTCCCTTCGCTCTCTCCGTAGAGCTGCTTCCACCATTCGGTGAGAAAATGCAGTCCGGGCTCGTAGTTTACGAGAAGTTCAACTGACTTTCCCTGTCTGTAAAGAGCGGTCCTTGCCGCAGCGTACCTGCAGCAGGCATTGACGTCGAAGGCTGCCTCATTGTACTCCCCGAAGGCTTCCCTTGCCCCCGCCAGAAGTGCGTCGGTGTCGATCCCCGCGACGGCCACCGGCAGAAGTCCCACCGGTGTGAGCACGCTGAACCTGCCGCCAACGTCATCCGGGATCACGAAGGTCTCGTAGCCCTCCGCGTCCGCCATCTTTTTGAGGGCTCCGCGGGAGCTGTCGGTGGTGGCGTATATGCGTTCCGCGGCGCCTTTTCTGCCGTATTTTTTCTCGAGGAGTTCTTTGAAAAACCTAAAAGTGACGGCCGGCTCCGTGGTAGTGCCGGATTTTGAGATAACGTTGACCGAAAAGTCGCGGTCCTTCACGATATCGAGCACCGACGAAAGGTATACGGGGCTGATGGAGTTGCCGGCAAAAATGACTGCCGTTCCGCCCTCTCCGGCAAGAGCTCTCGCATTGGCAAAGGGATCGGTAAGAGCTTCGATGACGGCTCTGGCGCCAAGGTAGGAACCGCCGATGCCCACCACCACAAGGACCTCTGAATCCTTCCGGATCTTCTCGGCGGCGGCCTTCAGTCGGCAGTAATCCCCGTCAGGTCTGAGGGGCAGGTCATACCAGCCCAGAAAATCGTTCCCCGCGCCGGTCTTCGACGCCAATTTTACGCATGCATCTTCTGTTTCGTTCCGGAGCTGCGACATTTCGTTTTCACTTATGAAGCTCTGTGCGCCGCTCATGTCAAAATCAACTATAGCCATTGAAGCCCTCCGTGTCGGATCATATTGCTTTTTGCGGCGCGGGCGTTTCGCGTCCGCGCGCACATATACTTTTCTTATATACCAGGCGCATAGCTTTGGCAAGGGGAAAAGGCCCTGCCGGCAGTGTTTTTCTCCTTGTTTTTTCGGATGCTTTCCGCCCTTTTCCGCAAAGTCCGCCCGATGTCCGGTCCCGTTGTGGAAGGCAGTTTAAAGATCCGATGCGTATACGGTAAGGCCTACGAAAAACATCCTGCGAAGCGCTGAAATCGCTTGAATTCTGCCGCGTGATATTGTATCATTGGCAAGTGGAAGTTCGGGGAAAACAGTCCCGACCTGTTCCGAAAGGAGAATGTCTTATGAACGAAAATCTTCACATCATTGATCACCCTCTGATTCGTCACAAACTCACTATAATGCGCTGTATCGACACAGGATCGAAAGACTTCAGACAGCTGCTCAACGAGATTTCCCTTCTAATGGGTTATGAAGTTACCCGCGACCTTCCGCTGCACGACATCGAGATCGAAACTCCTCTTTGCAAGACGATCGCACAGGAGATCGACGGTAAAAAGCTTGCCATCGTTCCGATCCTCAGAGCAGGTCTTGGAATGGTCGACGGACTTCTCAATCTTCTCCCCGTCGCGAAGGTAGGACACATCGGTCTTTACCGCGATCCTAACACGCACAAACCGGTCCCCTACTACTGCAAGCTTCCCGAGGACATCGGCGAAAGGCTCGTTATCCTCTGCGACCCCATGCTGGCCACAGGCGGCAGCTCCTGCGACGCTATAGACCTTCTTAAAAGAAGAGGCGCCACGAACATTAAGCTCATGTGCCTCGTAGCCGCTCCCGAAGGAGTAAAGAAAGTGGAAGAAACACATCCCGACATTCAGATCTACTGCGCGGCTCTCGACGACCATCTCAACGAGCACGCATACATCGTTCCCGGACTGGGCGACGCCGGCGACAGACTTTTCGGAACAAAATAACAAAAACAGCGGATCTTATTCCGATACCGAAAAGCAGAGCTCCGGCCGGCAGCCGGAGCTCTGCTTTTCGGTATATCCGATTGATCGTTCCGAAGCCTCAGGCTTTATCCTCAATAATGTGATCGATGATGCCGTATTCCTTCGCTTCCTCCGCGAACATCCAGTTAGTCCTCTCTGTATCGCGTTCGACCTCTTCAACGCTTTTTCCCGTATTTTTAGCCAAGAGCGTGTTAAGTCTGTTTTTGATGCGGATGATCTGATCAGCCTCTATGAGCATATCCGAGGCCTGTCCCTCGACTCCGCCCAGCACCTGGTGGATCATGACCTGGCTGTTCTCGAGAGCGTAACGTTTTCCTCTGGTGCCTGCCGCCAGAAGAAAGGCGCCCATGCTGGCCGCCATGCCCACGCAGATAACGCTGACATCGCAGGAAAGGCTCTTCATGGTGTCGTAAATACCCAGTCCCGCGGAAACGGATCCGCCGTAGCTGTTAATGTATACCGTGATGTCCTTATCGGGGTCTATCGCCTGGAGGTAGAGGAGCTGCGCGATCACCGTGCAGGCCAGGTCGTCGTTGATCTCGTTAAAAATAAGTACAACTCTGTCCTTCAGAAGTCTGGAATAAAGGTCGTAGCCACGCTCCTTCTCTCCGTCGTTTTCGTAAAAATTAGGGTTTATTATCATATTATTCCCTCCGCTTTATGGTCCCGGGGCCGGCAAGCCGTCCCGCGTTTTATTTTTATTCCGTTCTGCCGGCAGCTATTCCGGCACGTGGATTATACCACTTTCCGTCCTTCTTTTCAATTCTTAAGCATTTGTTCAGCATTTCCCGGAAATATCGAAAAAACCGCCGGTCTGCCTTTTTCGACGCCAAACCGATTTCCTGCGGGCGGATCGTCGGCAATGCGGCTTTGGCTTTTCAAGTCCGCGGTGCATTGGCGGAAACGTCAAAGGAAAACGCCAAGCAAAAACCAAAATGGGTTTGCAATAAAGATCCCTTCATGTTAAAATGTGTGACAACAAAATGCGCACGCGCGCAGACGTTGAACATGCCGGAGAACCGGAATCGGTCCGGGCATTCAGCCCGCATCGGCAGTTATGAAAGTGAGAGTCATCATGAAGAAAATCCTTATCGTTTTATTGTGCGTCGGCATCCTGGTGTCCTCCGGGGTCGTGAACTCCTTCGCCATTACCGACACAAAGCTTAACGGCGAAGTCTCCAGGACCACCGAGACCCTTTACGAGGGCGTCACCTGCACCCATATTTCCCTTGGCGCTGATTCGAAGTATAATCAGCAGGAGTTCTGGGTGGTGGAATTCGACCCCCGCAACCCCAATTTCGATCTCCAGGTGACCGGCGGCGGACAGTACACCCGCAATCTTGTCACAGTTAAGGAGACCACCGAGAGATTCAAGGAGGCAAACAAGGACAAGGGCATCGTCCCCATCACCGCCATCAACGGCGACCTTTGGATGGTAGCTTACGCTCACGCAAGGATCGAGGGCAAGGGCACGGAATACGGCGGATTCAAGGACGCGGTCGTTAAGCACGAGCTGACCATACCGAGAGGATTGGACATGTATAACGGCGAGATCATTTCCAGCCCCCACACGTCTGCGGAGACCCCTTTTGAAGGACCTTTCGACGCCTTCGGTATCACCCCCGACGGAAGGACAGTTCTGGGCACCCCCAGCCTTCAGATAAAGCTTAAGGACCTGACCCGGCCATCCATGGAAGAGGTAAAGATCACAGGCCTCAACAGGCTTCCCGCCGACAAGGCCATCATGATCTATTCGGACAAATTCGGCCAGGATACCGCCGCCCTTGACGACGCCTACGAGATAGTCATTGACTGCGACTACGATTACGTTATTAAACAGGACGCGGTGATCAAAGGCAAGGTCACATCCATTCATAAGGAAGGCGACGAGAACCCGGTCATCAAAGAGAACCGTCTCGTGGTCACCGCCAGAGGTTCGAAATACATACCCAAGGTCGAGGGCATCAACGTCGGCGACGAGATCGAGGTCTCCTTCGTGCTTAAAGGCAGCAAAAAGGACGACGCCATCTGGCAGGAGGTCACCAATATCGTCGGCGGCCACATCAAACTGGTGGTGGACGGAAAAGCCATCAACAACGGCGACACCAGCAACTACCCCGCTGCTATTATCGGCGACACTCCGGAGGGCAACATCATGTTCCTGGTGGTGGACGGAAGACAGCGCGGCTACTCCGTGGGAATGAAGGTAGGCGACATGCCCGCGATATGCAAGACCCTCGGCTATCAGAACTGCTTCGTGCTTGACGGAGGCGGCAGCGCGACTCTTGTCAATAAGGACGCGGAAGGAAACTACGAGGTCGTTAACAGGCCCTGCGACAAGTTCGAGGACGGCACCTTCGGAAGAGCCCGCACAGTCGTCAATTCCATAATTCTTTCCTACATTGACGAGTCCCTCATCCCCACCCCCGAGCCTGATCCCACCGAGGTGCCCACCGACACCCCCGCTCCCGAACCGACTCAGGAAGCGACTCCCGCTCCCGGCCCCGGCTGCGGCTCGACCCTCACCGGAGGATCGGTCCTGATCTGCGCGGCGCTTGCGCTGGTTGCTCTGAAAAAGAAGAAAAGATGATCCGTCAGGCTTCCGCTTGCGGATCCCGTTACGGTTTTTGAGGACGCAATAAATGCCCTGGGAAATAGACTTTCTTAATTCAATACAGACGGGGATCGCGAATCCCGTGCTTGATACGTTTTTCAAGTATTTCACACTGCTCGGCGAGCCGGTGGTATTCGTCGTGTTCTGTGCCCTGCTTCTGTTTCCGAAAAGGACCAGAAAGATCGGTATCCAGACAATGCTTGCCCTTATCATAGGCGTTCTCATCGGGAATCTGATCCTGAAAAACGCTCTGGCAAGGCCAAGGCCCTACACCCAGCCGGGAGCCCTGATCGACGCGGCCCATCTTCTGATCAAGCAGCCGTCGGACTATTCCTTCCCTTCGGGGCATACCCTTGCCGCCTTCAACGCGGCGCTGATACTTTTTTACAACAAAAAAGGCTGGGGCGCCCTGGCGCTTTTTGGCGCGGCAGCTCTTGCCTTCTCAAGAATGTACGTGTTCGTGCACTACCCTACGGATCTGCTGGGAGGCTTCCTCATTGCGGTCTTTTCTTCCCTGATATCGTTCTCGGTGTGCAAGCTTCTTTTCGAGAGATACTCCTTTGAGTTCAAACTGCCGAAAAGGAAAAAAGCCAATTAAACTTTTGACGTAAATTATCGGCAAAATCAAGAGCCGCCCGGAGAGCTTTTTCCCGGGCGGCTCTTGATTTTTGCCTGTCAGGCATCACCTTTTACAGGTTTTTCTCAATGTTATAAAATCCCTTTTCCCCTGCCGTGAATGCACAGTTGGCGGCAGTTGCGTCGTTCAGGTCTGTTACCAGCTGTCTGAGCTGCGACAACGGTACTGCCGCCGTCACCGATACGTCCTCGGCAAACACCGGTTCTTCCTTAACGAGGTCGTATTTCTCAAGGACCTTGGTTATTTTCCCGTACTTGTCGTAGGGCACCCTGACCGTGATGCTCCTGGCGGTGACCATCCTTATTTTGCCCGCGGCGGCAAGGCCCTCCGTGGCGGAGTTTGAATAAGCTCTTGTGAGCCCCGAGGCTCCAAGGAGGATGCCCCCGAAATACCTCGTGACCACCACTGCGACGTCCGTTATACCGCTCTTCGTTATGGCGTCCAGCACCGGCATCCCCGCGGTCCCCTTGGGTTCGCCGTCATCTGAAAATCTCATAACGGGAACTCCCCCGCCGCCCACGCAGTAGGCGTAAACGTTGTGTCTGGCGTCGGGGAACTCCGCTTTGACACCCCTTACGAAAACCGTTGCCTCATCCTCCGTGGCGGCATGAGCGCAGGAGCAGATAAAAACGGACTTTTTCTCCGTAAAACTGGTTCTGGCGCCGCCGCAGGTGAAATAGACACGCTCGTTCTCTTCTCCGTCCTCAGCTATGATAGTTTTGAAATCTTTCTCGGACATGGAGCTCTCCGCAGTACAGGATCGTTTTTTCAGGCTTTTTAAGCCGTTTTTTTCCTCTTGATCGCGGTTATTTTACAAAACGCCCCGTTTAAAATCAACCTTGAACAATCCGTTTCAAAATCATATAATTTTAGGTTAAGCCCGGCACGCGCCGCATCCGCCGGCCGGGGCATTCAGACATTATCGATTCGGAGTGAAAACAAGATGAGCAACCGCACGCTTGAGCAGGAGATAAAAAGAAGAAGGACCTTCGCGATCATTTCCCACCCTGACGCAGGAAAGACGACAATGACGGAAAAGCTGCTTCTTTACGGAGGAGCTATAAGGCTTGCCGGTTCCGTCAAGGCCAGAAAGACCGCACGTCACGCGGTGTCGGACTGGATGGACATCGAAAAGCAGCGCGGCATCTCCGTAACCTCATCCGTGCTCCAGTTTGAATACAACGACTACTGCATAAACATACTCGACACACCCGGTCACCAGGATTTCTCCGAGGACACCTACCGCACGCTCATGGCGGCTGACTCGGCAGTCATGCTCATCGACGGCGCCAAAGGCGTTGAGGCCCAGACCATAAAGCTTTTCCACGTCTGCAAGATGCGCGGCATTCCCATCTTCACCTTCGTCAACAAAATGGACCGGGCAGCGAAAAATCCCTTTGACCTCATGAAGGAGATCGAGGACGTGCTCGGCATTTCCTCCTACCCCATGAACTGGCCGATCGGCACCGACGGCGACTTCAAGGGCGTTTACGACAGACAAAGCCTGAAAATAGAGCTTTTTGAAGGCGGAAACCACGGCATGTCCTTTGTTAATTCCAAGACAGGCTCAGTTGACGACCCGGAGTTTTCGGCTCTGCTCGGCTCTTACTACCACGACAGGCTCAAGGAGGAGACAGAGCTTCTTGACATGGCAGGCGAGGAATTCGATCTTGCCAAAGTGCTCGCCGGAAAACTCACCCCTGTTTTCTTCGGCTCCGCAATGACCAATTTCGGCGTTCTCCCCTTCCTGGAGGAGTTCATCAAAATGGCTCCCTGCCCCCAGGAGCGCATCGCGGGCGACACTATCGTGGATCCCGTGGAGACCCCCTTCAGCGGTTTTATATTCAAAATACAGGCCAATATGAATCCCGCCCACAGGGACAGGCTCGCCTTCATGAGGATCTGCTCAGGCAAATTCGACAAGGGCATGGAAGCCTTCCACGGCGCGGGAGATCACAAGGTGAAGCTCTCCCAGCCCACACAGTTCATGGCCCAGGAGCGCACCATTGTCGAGGAAGCCTACGCGGGAGATATCATAGGTCTCTTTGACCAGGGCGTATTCAGGATCGGCGACACCATATCCGCCACCGACCAGCGTCTTAAATATGATGACATTCCGGTATTCCCTTCCGAGCACTTTGCCAAGGTGACCTTCGCGGACTCGATGAAACGGAAGCAGTTCCAGAAAGGCATCGAACAGCTTGCCCAGGAAGGCGCGATACAGGTATTCAAGCAGCTTGACGTTGGCGTGGAATCACTGGTGATAGGCGCCGTCGGCGTACTCCAGTTTGAGGTGCTTGAGCACAGACTGAAAAACGAATACAGCTGCCCCATAAAGATGAGCATTCTTCCCCACCATCACGCCCGCTGGATAGCATCGCCTGTCAGCGACCCGAGAAAGCTCACTCTCACGAGCCAGACTATGATCGCCACGGACACCGACGGGAACTACGTGCTGATATTCGAGAACGAATGGGGCATCGACTGGACCCTGGATAAAAACAACGGCCTCGAGCTTGAGGATATCAAGCGCAAGTGATCATTGGCGATAATGAACAGTTCAGGGCAAACGTATTTTTTCCCCGCTGATATACTTGCCAATGGTATTTCCGGGAGATCTCGAATGAAAAGGAGAAAAAACTTGAAAAGAATCACATCACGTATTAAAAGTACCGCGGTCACAGGCCTGATCGCCGCAATTCTCCTTTCCGTCATTATTGCGGTCCCGGGCTGCGGCACAGACGGCGACGATATCACGAAAAGCCTCAACACCTACGCCACCGAGGACACAAGCTACATAACGAAGCTTGCCGACTATAAGAATTTCACGATAAAGAAGGACATTTCCGCAAACGACGCGGAAGTGAACGACAAGTATCTGTCCGCGATATCCGAGCTTGCCTCGAAGAACGATCAGACAGCCGATCCTCCGGTCATCGACCCCCTCTTCACAAAGTTTGCGGAGCTGAATTCCGGAGAAGGAACAGTTGCCGAGGACGGAGATTTCATTTGTTTTGACTACGACGTAAGCGTTGACGGCGAGGCTCTTTCGGGCGGCAA
>JAGCZO010000127.1 GCA_017959965.1 Clostridia bacterium
AGGATCGCGGCCAACGGTCTCTTTTAAGCTCTCAGGTTTGTAAATATCCATTTCTGCACCCTCTCTTTCAATTATGAAACAATTTGTTACAAAAAGTCTCCGGCTGAATTATCTTTTTGAAACTATCTCTTCCGAAACTGCCTCCACGGCTGCCGGAAGTATTTTCCACTCCGCCTCCCTCATGACCCGCTTCTGGAGTTTTTCGGGGGTGTCTCCTTTTCTGATCCTGACGGCCTTCTGCATGATTATCTCGCCGCCGTCGGGGATCTCATTGACAAAGTGTACCGTGGCGCCCGTCACCTTCACGCCCCGCTCAAGAGCTGCCTTGTGGACCCGGAGGCCGTAAAAGCCTTCGCCGCAGAAGGAAGGACTGAGGGAAGGATGGACGTTGATGATGCGCCTCTCGTATTTTTTTGTGAAGCTTTCGGAGAGGATCGACATAAAGCCCGCAAGCACTATGAGCTCGGCCTTGTATTTGTCCAGCAGAACGGTGATACCTTCCTCAAAAGCCTCCTGAGAGGCCGCCTCCTTCTTCGATACTGTATGAGCGGGCACGCCTGCCGCTTTTGCTCTCTCAAGGGCGTACGCGTCGGGACGGGAGGAGATCACGACGACCACTTTGCCGCTCTTTATGATCTCCGACCGCTCCGCGTCAAGTATTGCCTGAAGGTTTGTGCCGCCTCCTGAGACCAGTACGGCTATCCTTGCTTTTTTGTCTGCCATTGTCCGGATCCTTTCCTTCGACCCTTAAGAAGGCTTTGGCGCCTCCTGACCCGGGCCGTCAGCACAGTACGATCTTGTCGTCGCCTGATACTATCTCGCCGATGATATATGCGGCCTCGCCTTGCGCCTTAAGAATGGAAAGGGCAAGGTCCGCGTCGTTTTTGTCCACGGTGATGCTCATGCCCACGCCCATGTTGAAGGTGTTGAACATGTCGCGCTCCGTGATATTGCCCGCCTTTTTGACGAGTTCGAAGATCGGCAGGACACGCACCGCGTTTTTCTCTATTTTAGCGCAAAGACCACTGGGGATAGATCTCGGGATGTTCTCGTAGAAGCCGCCGCCGGTGATGTGGGAGATGCCCTTGACGCTGACCTTCTCAAGGAGAGCCAGCACGGGCTTTACGTATATTTTCGTTGGCGTGAGCAGGGTCTCGCCAAGGCTCTTACCCGAAAGCTCCGCCACAGGCTTTTTGATATCTTTGTTTTCCACGTCAAAAACTTTTCTTACAAGGGAAAAGCCGTTCGAGTGGACGCCGCTTGAGGGGAGAGCTATGATGACGTCGCCGGGCTTCGTCAGGGAATTGTCGATGATCTTTTTTCTGTCCACAACGCCCGTGGTGTAGCCTGCCAGGTCATATTCGTCCTCGGGGTAGAAGCCGGGCATCTCCGCGGTCTCGCCGCCAATGAGAGCCGCTCCCGCCTGCACGCAGCCTTCCGCCACGCCTGCAACGATCTGCTCTATGCGCTCGGGAACGTTCTTCCCGCAGGCAATGTAGTCGAGAAAGAAGAGGGGCTTTGCTCCGCAGCAGATGACGTCGTTCACGCACATGGCAACGCAGTCGATGCCAACGGTGTTGTGCTTGTCCATCAGAAAAGCTATTTTAAGCTTCGTTCCCACGCCGTCGGTGCCGGAGACCAGCACGGGGCGCTCGATGCCCTTGATATCAAGCTCAAAAAGGCCTCCGAAGCCGCCGATGTCGGAGCACACGCCTGGTGTGACCGTACGGGCAATGTGTGACTTCATGAGCTCCACCGCACGGTAGCCCGCGGTTATATCCACGCCTGCCGCCGCATATGCCTCAGACCTTGACTGTTCGTTCATTTTTCCTCCAATCTTCCGCGTTTTCGCGGAAAGTACGATGTATCACTCTTTCCCGTTCCAGCAATACGTGCAGAGCTCGCACTCGGGAAGTCCTATTGCTTCTATAAGGCCCTCAAGGGTCTGGAATTCGAGAGATGAGAAATTGAATTTTTCGCAGATGGCGCGCCTTAAATTCTTTCCCCGCTCCGTGTTGCCGTCGCTGTACTCGTCAATATGCTTGAGACCTTCCTTGCCCTCAAGCTCCGTGATGACTCTCCTGGCAAGGAGATCCATTTCGCTTGTGGACCTGGAGAAATTCAGGTATTTGCAGCTGTACATGACAGGCGGGCAGGCGGAACGCATGTGGACCGACTTGGCCCCGTGTTCGTAAAGGAACTCGACGGTTTCCCGGAGCTGGGTGCCCCGGACTATGGAATCGTCAACGAAAAGCAGATTCTTGCCTTCAATGAGATCCGGGATGGGGATCTGCTTCATTTTCGCGATCTCGTTGCGTTCGTTCTGGCTCGGGGGCATGAAGGACCTGGACCAGGTGGGGGTGTACTTTATGAATGCCCTGGCAAAGGGCCTGTGGCTCTCATTGGCGTATCCGATGGCGTGAGGCGTACCGCTGTCGGGCACACCGCCAACGTAGTCGATGTCATTGGCAATGCCCGTTTTTTCGTCGTTTCTGGCAATGGCGGCGCCGTTTCTGTAGCGCATGGTCTCCACGTTGGAGCCTTCGTAGGTGGAGGTGGGGTAGCCGTAATAGCTCCAGAGGAAGGAGCAGATGCGCTTCTTCTTTCCGGCAGGGGCAAGGACGGTCATTTTATCGGGAGTGAGCTTTACGATCTCGCCGGGGCCCAGCTCCTTTTCGGTCTCGAAGCCAAGCTTCCAATAGGCGAAGGACTCGAAGGACACCGCGTATCCGTCGTCTCTCTTGCCAATGAGCACCGGAAGGCGTCCGGCCTTGTCACGGGCGGTTATCAGGGAGCCGTCCTCCGTCAGGATCAGTACGCAGGCAGTGCCGTCAATGGAATCCTGGGCAAAACGGATACCGGCGGCAAAGTCGCCCCGCTGGTTGATG
>JAGCZO010000128.1 GCA_017959965.1 Clostridia bacterium
AAATGCCCATGCGGAGACTATAAACAGGAAAATAGAAGCATTGAATATAGGTGACGGATGGAAGCAGGTTGAATTCTGCGGCATCTCCGGTGCAGACAGAAAAAAAGTCGATGGCGAAACAGACGATTTTGTCGAAGCAAGTATAAGGGACTATTTCAGGGACAAGGAGTATATAACCGTCAGCGACAACATTACTTTTCCCAGCAACAAAGAAGTGTATAATGTAATTCTCGGACAAAACTTTAAATATCATCTTATGCACGGCGGAGAGCCTTTTCATAAATTGTATACAGAGTACGGTTACGAAGAAGGAACTTTTCCCTGGTTTCCAAAATTAACCGTGAAAAAGCCTACCGTCAAGGGGTACTACAATATCCTTTCAAAGGACGCTGAGGAGATCTACGAATACATAGACGACCCGAAGAAGAATATGCAAAGGAAAGCCGAGGGGAGATACATTGGAAAAAAACGTGTTGTGTTTGCCCAGGTCAAGGACCCTGTTACAGGATCTCTGGGATACCGCTTCGTTGGATTCTTTGTAGGCGATCATTACGACGAAAACGGCGTGATAACGTACAGGCGTATAGATGACAAGTTCAGAATCATAAAGAAAGATAATAATTGACTCAGGCTGTTCAAGCTGATCATTAAACAGGCGAAGGGCTCACTGTCCGTGCATGACGAAATCCTTGTCGTCATCGATCATCTGGAGCATAATATCCGCAAACACAGGGTCAAACTGTTTGCCCTTCCCTCTCTCAATCTCACTGCGGACCAGGTACTGAGGCAGCGCGTCACGGTAGCTCCTGCGGCTGGTCATAGCGTCGTAGGCGTCCGCCACCGCAACGATCCTTGCCTCCTCCGGTATCTTTTTACCGGCAAGCTTATCCGGGTACCCCGTACCGTCAAATCTTTCATGATGCCAATGGGCAACCACCGCCGCTCCGGGCATGCCTGTGGCCTTTGACAGAATATCGGCTCCGATCGCCGAATGTGTCTTTATAGTCTCATATTCTTCTTCTGTAAGACGTCCGGGCTTGTTAATGACTGCATCGGGAACACCGATCTTTCCCACGTCGTGCAGCAGGCCCATCATGTGTATCTCGTTCTGCTTCCGTTCCGAATAGCCGTGGCGCCGGCTGATTTCTCTTGCGTAGTCAGCCACTCTGCCCGAGTGACCGTTGGTGTATGCGTCTTTGGCGTCGATGGCTGCCGCCAATGCCTCCACCACGTGGCTCATGCGGTTGTAGCGCTCCTGCTTGCGGTTTGAACGAACCAGAATAAGAAGCAGAACAAGGACCACCAGGAGGGACGCAACGCCTGTAAAAATAAGAGTCAGGCGAAGCTGACCGAACACGCTGGTGGCGTCAAACACAGAAAGGCAAAGCCAGTCGTCCGCTACCGGCACGGAATATACGACGTAATCCTTCCCGTCGTGACTCATAGAAAAGAAGCCTTGATCGGATACCCGCAGCTTCTCCACCAGGGCGCCTCCGAAGGTTCCGGTCTCTTCCATATAGTTTTTGCCGACTTCCGGCGGTATTGAGTGGGCAATGACCTGATATTTGCGGTCCAGGACTATTTCTACCTCGGACTCCGACTGGGAGGCGGCGTCTTCCGTTATCTCCTGCAGCTGTTCCAGAGAAAAGTCCATGGCGACAACGCTTTTGCCGTCGCAGAGAGTCTTTGAAAACGTAATTGTAACAGTATGTGTCTGGGCGTCAACGTAAGGATCCACCACCGCGACCCGTCCCACGCTGGCCCGGGCGCCGATGTACCAAGGTCTTTCCGTGGGAACGTAGTCCCCGCCGGGGACCCAGTCGGTACCGTCAAGGTACTCGTCGCGGATGTAGCCGTAGACGCCTGTGGAATTGGCGGAGGTGATGTTTCCAACCGCCGCGGACTGGGCGACCAGGAAGTCGTAAATTTCTTTCTGAGATTTGTCGGAGCGGATCATATTGTCCAGCGTGTAGCTGACCAGCTTCAGGGTGTCAATGCCTTTGGAAAGATATTTGTCGATCTTGTCGGCAGAGGAAACGGAGCTGAGTTCGCAGCTTCCGGTGATCTTTTCCCGGGTGGCCGTGTAAAGCATGACATAGTACGCAAAAATGACGGCAAGGAAAAACAATATGACAAGCGCGGAAATAACGACGTTCTTCACAGACGCAGCTCTGTTTTCAGCCTTTTTGCCCATCATTAATACCCCTGAATGATCCCGGAATAAAGAACCGGAACAGCTGCATTGCCGCTATGCCGCGGGCTCTGCGCATTTCTTTCCGGTTCGTTTTTATAAATTATATCACTTTTGGGATTTTTTTAAAGGCATACCCTGAAAAAACCATATTCTGTTATTGATTTTTGTTTTCCCCGGGAGCGGTCTCGCCCATGCTTCTGCACCCGTCTTTCGCCTCAAAGAACAACGCCAATGTGCCCGGTCCCACGTGGGAGCCTGTGACGGGCTCGTAGCATACGGTCAGTATTTCCTTCGGAGGGTTGTTTTTGCGGATGAGCCCTGAAAGAAGCTCCGCGTCCTCCTCGCAGTCTGCGTGGGCAATGCCGACGGTCTGTTCCTCGGGATGAACAACGTATTCATCGTAGCGCTCCGCAAGGGCCTCGATGGACTTTCTTCTTCCGAATATTCTGGAGAACGCTACGATCCTGCCGTTCTCGTTTCCTTTCAGCAGCGGCTTGATGTGGAGCAGGTTTCCGACGAAGGAAGCCATGTTAGACAGGCGCCCCGTGTTTCTGAGGTATTTGAGGTTTTCCACCGTGAAAATATTGCAGAGTCTGTGGCGCGCGTCAAGAAGTTTTGCGTATATATCGTCAAGGGACACGCCCCTCAGTTTTTCTTTGACTGCTTTCAGGACCAGAAGCCCCTCTCCGAGGGATGCGCCAAGGGTATCCACCAGCCTTATTTTCTTACCCGGAAACTCTTTTTCAAGCTGATCCGCCGCAAGCTGAGCGCTGTTGAAGGAGCCGCTGATCCCTGAGGACATTCCGATGAAAAGTATATTCTCTCCGGAGGAAAGTATGGGACGCATATGCGAGGCGTAGAAAGCGGCGTTGATCTGTGAAGTGGTGACTTTGGCGCCTTCCCGCATCATTTCGAAAAAGTATTTGCCGTTGAAGGCCTCTGTGGACGGGCAGGCCGCCGCCTCTCCGTTGACGAAGTAGGGAAACGGGATCACCGTCACGTTGTTTCTCTTAAGGATCTGTGTAGGAAGATTTGCCGAAGTGTCTGTAACGATATGATACATTGAGAATACCTCCCTGTTTGTTTTACCGGTTCAAAATAACATTTGCCCCGGGCAAAGTCAAACGAAAAAGGACGGTCGCCCGCCCCTTTCAAGTTTTATTCAGCTTCGACCGCAGAGCCGCCGAAGCCGCGTTTTCGGCAGTTTTTTTGGCTTTTTTAGGCTTTATTTAGCCGTTTTCAGCGGCATTTTACAGTCAATAGCCGTTCTTTTCGTAATTCGGCTCTATGACGGTCTTGTTGTAATCGTTGCCGCCCGGGTAGTTTGCGCTCTTCAGAATGCCGGGGGTGATGCCCTTGGCGAGAAGCTCCTCCACCGCCACCGAGGTCAGGCTCCACATGATATAGTCGGAAGCGATGCCGGAAGCAGCCGCGAACCTGGCTTCTATCCCGTCGACTTCAAGCATTGCCTCCGCGGCGGGTGCGCAGTTGTCGAGGGTCAGAGTCGCGATCTCGTACAGTTTCTTTCCCGAAGGATGGACCGGATCCACCTTGACGGCGTATTCCATTGACGTGAAAGCTATGACTTTTATGCCCAGCTTCTCCGCCTCGTAGGCAAGGTCCACCACCTTGGCGGTCCTGCCGGAAACGGAGCTTACGAAAAGTACGTCCCCCGGTCTCAGTGATGACTGAGTGAGAGCATACTTGGCGGCCGCGGCGCCCTCGCGCTCGTAGCCCAGATCAGACCTGTCCCTGGGTCTCGAGGGGCTCTCAACGTTCAGGTTGTAGCTGAAATGCTTGTAGAATATGGGGCCGCCTCCCCTGTATATCAGATCCATCTCGATGGAGTGACAAATGCCGGACAGGAAAATGCACCCGCCGTTTGCCACGGACTCGGCAACTATCTTGCCCGCTTTTATAATGTTTTCCCGCTGGGTCTCCCTGACCTTTCTGAACAGGTCGTCCACCGCGCTTTGATATCTGTCAATTAACATAAACAAATCTCCCGTAAAGCTCTATTGAAAATCGAAAGTAAATTCCTTGTAGTATTCCTTTAAGATCCTTCTGTTCTCATCCGTCAGCCCTGTGATGCCATTGGCTTTGTTTTTCTCAGCCATCTCAAGCATGACCGTTCCCACAAGAGGCTCGTAGGCAGGGACAACTATCTCCGACGAGGGCAGAGAATCGTTCACGACAGCCTTGAAGGCTTCAAACATGACAGGATTTCTTTTCCATACGCTGCCCGATATGCCCACCGGCAGTCCTTCGGGCACCTCTGCCTTCCTTGCAAGTGCTGTGAGCTGCTCTCCGATGAGCCTTCCCGCATCCCGAAGAATGGATTCCGCCACCTTGTCCGCCTTGGCGGCACCCACGACAAGAGGCGTCAGCGAGGCGATCTCGGACACCAGAGAAGGCACCTGTCTTTTGTATATACTGAAGACCGCATCTCTGAAATTATCGCCAATACTACCGTATTTTTCGGCAATCACCGACGTCAGGACCGTATGCGGTCCCCTGCCCTCGTAATCGTGTATCGCGGCGTTGAAGGCCTGTCTGGCGATCCAGTAGCCCGAGCCTTCGTCCGATATCAGAGATCCGAAGCCGCCGAAGATCGTTGTTTTTCCGTCCACGAACGAGAACACCGAGACCCCTGTTCCGCAGATCGCGAAAAGTGCGTCTCCGAACAGTTCCGCAGCCGCAAGGCCGGGGTAGACTTCCAGATAGTAGCGTGATCTGCGTACATGCATTACGCTGCTGAATTTTTCCGCAAATACCGGAGGAAATGTGCCGGAGACAGTATCTATCTCATCGCCTTGGCGGAAGCCCAGTCCGGAAATGATCCCGTCAACGCGTTTGCTTACAGTCTCCGCCGGGGTGGTGTTGCCCCTGAGAGTGCCTGTTTTTACGAAGGCAACAGGTATGAAATCCCCGTCGTAGCGGAGAGCCGCGGCCTTGGTGCCTCCGTTGTCTACCGCCACCGACGTGATACGCGGTTTTTTCCCGTTCGCTTGCGGATCGTCATTCATAACGTTAAATGCAATCAGCTCTTACATGTAGAAGATATTCGATCCGTATTCTTCGAATATCCTTGCGTTGTGCTCGTCTCCCCCGTCAAGGTTTGCGCTCATAAACACGGGCGGCACGATGCCCGCGGCGATCATATCGTTCACCGCGTCAATAACGATACCGTTTATCAGCGCGGCGCCAACGGCCGTGGAGGTGGGTCCGATACGCTCAGGCAGCCCCTCCACGGTGACCGCCGCGTCGCCCACGTCGCCCATGTTGTCAATAACAATATCGGAGACCTCGAAAAGCCTTTTCCCTGAGGAATGCCTCGAAGTCACTGATGATGAGTATTTAAGATTGGTGATGCAGATGACTGTAAGACCTTTTTCTCTTGCGCGGAGGGCCATCTCAACGGGAACAGTGTTGCGTCCGGACACCGAATGGATGATGAGGACGTCGCCCTTGTCAGCAGGGGTGCCGTCAAGGATCTCCGTGCCCAGGCCCGGAATGCGCTCGGTCCTGCTGGTATCGGTTATGGGCCTTCTGTTCAGCATCATGCCGGGATAGAACACCGGATTTATCACCGCCAGCCCGCCGGTCCTGTAAAACACTTCCTCCGCAAGGATCCCCGCGTGGGAGCAGCCGAACACGAAAACGTTCCTTTTAGCCAAAATTGCGTCCGAGATCGTCCGGGAAGCCTCCGCAAGAGCCTTTTTCTGGCCCTGCCAGGCCTTTTCGGTGGTCTCCGTTACTATTTTAATATAGTCAGTTCCGTTCATTTAACGCTCTTCTCACATAGTCGGTGGTCACGAGTTTTTCAACAACGCCGTCCACGTCAAGAAGCCTTGTATTGTTGCTGGTGTAAGGCTCGCCACGTCCGCTGTCCGGCTTTCCGTCGGTGAAAAACTTGTCGTAATTGAGGTCCCTGCCGTCCGGGAACACTCTATAGTAATCTCCCATGTCCTCGCTTCTGGCGCGCTCCTCGGAGGTCATCAGCGTCTCGTAGAGCTTCTCTCCGTGTCTGGTGCCGATCACCTTGGTGCCGGTGTCGCCGAAAAGCTTTTGTACCGCTTTGGCAAGATTGCCAATGGTGGAAGCGTCGGATTTCTGGATGAAAAGGTCCCCGGGTTCCGCGTGCTCGAAGGCAAAGCTCACAAGCCCCACAGCCTCGTCAAGGTTCATCAGGAACCTGGTCATGCCCGGGTCTGTGACAGTGACGGGGAGACCGTTTTTGATCTGGTCGATAAACAGAGGTATCACGGAGCCTCTTGAACACATCACGTTGCCGTAGCGGGTACAGCAGATCACCGTGCCGCCCCTTTCCGCGGCCACCCTGGCATTGGCGTAAATAACGCGCTCCATCATTGCCTTTGAAATACCCATTGCGTTGATGGGGTACGCGGCCTTGTCCGTGGAAAGGCAAACCACTTTTTTACGCCGGCGTCAACGGCTGCGTGAAGGACGTTGTCGGTGCCGATGATATTGGTCTTTACGGCCTCCATGGGGAAGAACTCGCAGGAGGGGACCTGTTTCAGCGCCGCGGCGTGGAAAATATAGTCGACCCCCTGCATAACGTCGCGCACAGCGCCCTCATTCCGCACGTCGCCGATGTAAAATTTCACTTTCCCCGCAAGCTCAGGCTGATATCTCTGGAGGTGGTGCCTCATATCGTCCTGCTTCTTCTCGTCCCGGGAAAAGATCCTTATCCCGCCAATGTCCCGGGTAAGAAAGCTTTTAAGGACCGCATGGCCGAAAGAGCCCGTTCCTCCCGTGATCAAAAGTGTCGCTCCGCTAAGTGCGTTCATATCGTCCTCCGAAATCAAAAAGCGTTTTACGTTAAACGCGCCCGTTTATAAGTCTGGAGAGGAGCCTTTACAGTCTCTCGTTTTTCTCTATATCAAGGAAATATTTGTAGGTATCCACCGTGAGCTCGCCGCAGGCGGCCTCGTCGCAGGCGATGATGGCGCCGTTGTGCAGCTGAAGAGCCGAGCAGGTCCATTTCTGGCTCACGCCGCCCTCCACCGTAGCCGCGAGAGCTCTGGCTTTATTGTGTCCGCTGATGAGTACCAGCACTTCTTTGGAGTCAGTGACCGTGCCTATACCCACGGAAAGAGCCTGTGCCGGGACCTTCTCCGGATCGTTTCCGAAGAATCTGGAGTTAACTATTCTGGTGTCTGTGGTAAGGTTCCTGACGCCGGTTCTGGAGGAAAGAGAAGTGTAGGGCTCGTTGAAGGCAAGATGGCCGTCGACGCCGATGCCGCCCATAAACAGATCTATTCCGCCGTAGGAGGCGATCTTTTTCTCGTATCTCTCGCACTCGCCCTCAGGGTCGTCCGTCATGCCGTTCAGAATATTGACATTGGCGGCCGGGATCTTGATGTGGTCGAAGAAATTGTCGTGCATGAAGTACCAGTAGCTCTGGTCGTGCTCTCTGGGAAGCCCCAGATACTCGTCCATGTTGAAGGTCACCACGTTCTCAAAGGAGACCTTGCCCTCCTTGTTCATTTTAATGAGTTCTTTGTAAACGCCAATGGGAGACGAACCTGTGGGAAGTCCCAGCACGAAGGGTCTGTTTTCCTTGTGGCCGTTGATCTTAGCCGCAATGTAATTCGCGGCCCATTTGCTCATTTTGTCATAATTGTCCTGAATAACTACTCTCATTTCAAATACTCCTTCCGGCGCATCGTCATATCGGCGGCCTGTTCTTTGGCCGCAGCGTCTTCGTCACGCTTGATTATACACGCGCGCAGCTTCTTTTTCAAGGAAAACAAGCGGTCCCCGGCCCTTTCCCGGTTTTTCAAGGTTGATAAGATTTTGCCAATAAATTATAATTGAAATACGTTCGGCGGCCTTCTCCGCCGTGATAAAAAAGCAACCAATAAGACCCGGAGGAAAGTAAAAATGTACAGGATCGGCATTGACCTTGGCGGCATCAATATTGCGTGCGGCCTTGTGGATGAAAACGGTAAATTGACTCTCAAAAACAGCAGACCCACCTGGAGCAAGGGAAAGAAAGCCGTGGACGTGGCGGCCGTAATGTGCGAGACCGCGCTGGAACTGGTCGAAAAAGCGGAACTCAAAGAGGAGGACATTGCCTCGATAGGCATCGGCATTCCCGGCGCCGTTGACAGGGAAAGAGGCTTTGTCATCAGGACCGCCAACGTTCCCCTGGACGGCTTCGACCTGGCGGCTTTCTTCAAAAAATACACTAAAATTCCGATAAAACTCGACAATGACGCCAACTGCGCCGCTCTGGGCGAGGCCCTGGCAGGCGCCGGCAGAGGCAGGAAAAACTCCCTCACCGTGACCCTGGGGACAGGCGTCGGCGGCGGCATA
>JAGCZO010000129.1 GCA_017959965.1 Clostridia bacterium
TGACCGTTCCGTCTGATTCAAGGGAGCCCACGACGCCGAAAAAGCCAATGATCTCCGCACCGGATATATTGTCCACAGGGATGTCGGTGAGATTTGTAGAAGAACTGCCGCCGGTTCCGGTGTTGACGTTCTGTATCGTAAGATTGGATATGGTATGGCCGTTGCCGTCAAAATTGCCAACGAAAGGATAATCCGAAGTACCGACAGGAGGCAGCACCCAGCCCGTCATATCCAAATCGGCGGAAAGGTAAAAATAGACCTGATCGATCGTGTCGTCGCTTCCTTCTGCAGGCCGGTTGAAATATCCCAGGTACTGGAGCCACGCGAAATAGTACAGCTGAACGGGATACTTGATCTCAAAAGCACAGCCTGTCTCCTCTGTTAGCTCGTTGCCGTTGCCGTCAAGACCGTGGTAAGGTATATCCACGTTATTCTCAGTGGTATAGTACTCATTGTACTGATAGACACCGGTGCCGTCTCCGCTTTCAAAATAGGATTTGTGTACGTACGACTCGATATTTGCGTTATTTGTCAGGGTATCTGAAAGCCAGGCAAAAACCACAGGGGTCACGATCATTATAGCCAGAACAATACATACCAAAGCAATCGTTTTTTTAGTATTCACGTCTTCACACTCCAATTAACTATGCGACGATCGATCAAGAAGAAAACTGTAATATCGTCCGATACGGCGGGCACTTTTCGGGCAAGCGGGCCGCTTGCAAACAAATAATTAAAAAAAGCCAGCAGCTGTGTTTAATGCAACTGGCTGACTCAGTGAGTCCCTTTAGCTTTGCGCGGCCGGATCGCTCCGGATTTGCCCATATATATCAAATATATTGTACCACGCCAATGAAAAAAAATCAACGGTATTTTACGTAAATTTCAATATTGGCAATATTTCCAATTCGGTTTGTGATTTTGTGAAATACTTTCCCAAAAAGTCTGTAGATTTGTCCCGAAAAAAGGCCATAACGGTGGCCTTGCTCCCATCCGCCCCGGGCAGCCTCACCCCTTCTCCGTAAGGTATCCTCCTTCCGTTGTAACGGCTTTTGACCTGCCGGTTTTCGTGACGTCATAGCCCGGAAGCTTGACGCAGCCGGAGAACATTGACGTGTCAAGCGTAACGTTGTCCATGGACCAGTGCCCTGTTCCCGAGACCACCGTTATCCTTTCAAGCGCCGAGCAGCCGTAGAACATTGCGTAGGTATTTTCCGCAAGAGTCGTGTCAAAGGATGAAATATCTAAAGTCGCCAAAGACTCGCAGTCGTAAAAAGTCTGGTAGAAGAACCGGATCCCTGAAGTGTCAAAGCCCGTTAGATCAAGACTTTCAAGCGCCGTGCAGCCGAAAAACATATTGGTGACAGCACCGTATTCAGAGCTGGCGATTCCTTCGTCGCTTAGCGCCGAGGTGTCAAAGCCGCTGAGATCAAGGGCCTTAAGCGCCCTGCAGTTTCTGAACATGCCGGTCATTGCCGTGACGCGGCCGGTGGAGAATTTCTTGCCAAAACTAACAGAAGCAAGGGCTTTGCACCCGGAGAACATATTGGACATTCTTGTGACATTGGCGGTGTAAAAGGAATCGCCAAATTCAATGGTCTCTACCTTCTCGCATTCCTCGAACATGGAGCCCATGTTAAGGACTTCTCTTGTGTCGAAATTTTCCAGTTTTATCGACAAAACGTTCTTCAAAGGAGACAAAGTATTGCCCTTGAACATCCACGCGGAGTCCGGGTTTGCGAACATCTTCGAATCAGACAGAATATAAAGCGTCTCACCGGAAAGATAGACCTCCGCGGAGCCGCTCGCGGCAACGCTCACTGCCAAGGAATCATTGGCGTCGGCAACGGCCCTGTGGTCCTCCTTCCAGCCCAGGACAAGGTGCGAAAAGCTGAGGCCCGAGATCTTGTTGGCAAAAGACGTACCCTGCAGAAGTACTGTCTTATCCACCACTTTCACGGTGATGCTTGCGGAAGCGGCGTCCTCACCTACGCAGGAGACCGTCACCGAAGTCTCGCCGATACCCGTGCCTGTCACAACGCCTGAACTATTCACCGTTGCCACCGAGCCGTCTGCGGACGTCCACGACACCGTCGTATTATTGTCTTTGCTGACAACTGCCGAAAGGTCCTCGGAAGTTCCCACTGCAAGAGTGATCCGGTCGACGCCGAAAGATATCCCAGGGGCCTGACCGACGTTATTGCCCAGAATATCGTCTATCCTCTGTCTGAGGGTCTCATTGCGCCCTTCCTGGAGTTCCTTGGACTCATTGGCTTTTTGGATAATTGACGAGAACGTAGGGATAAGCACCGCCGCGAGTATCGCGATCACGGCAATGACGATGACAAGTTCGACAATGGTAAACCCCTCCCCCGAGGGTCTTCTTTTGACAAATAAGCAGTTCATAACAACACACGCAAAACGCGCCTCCGCACGTCAAGGCATCAAATCAATACCGGCTGCCAAGCCTTAAAATTACAAGAACTATTTGCCCGTTATCAGGCAGTCTTTATTAAATCCTCTCCGCCAATTCAGAAGCTGCGGCTGTGGTGATTTTAATACACTCGCGGCCTAAAATCAAGAGTCTTGCGGTTTTGAAAGAATTACATTTGTCGGTAATATGCGAAAAAACGCAAACAGTTCTCCACTGCCGTGACCGGTCCCTTTGGCGCCACGTGAGGGATCCTAAGGCGGCGAACGTCAAAACCCTTGGCAAAACTTATCCCAACTGAATTCCTGAAAAAATGCGAAATTTCACAGATTTGTTATGAATTTACGAATTAAAGGTATATAATGCAGTCACGGCTAAAAGTTAAAAAGTTTTGTGACTTTAGGCCGATATTTACCAGTAATACACAATTGATTAATGAAAGGAGCTAGTAATGGATATTGAAATTATTGGTGAAGTCCGTGACGTTATTAGATCGGTCACAAGAGTCGCGGCGTATTGTCGGGTATCTGATGATGGGAAAAGGCTGCTTGGTTCGCTTGAAGCCCAAAAAGCCCACTACCTGGATCTGATGCCGGTATTGGAGGAAGGGAGCGTGCCCGTCGGTGTCTACTGTGACGAAGCTGTGACAGGAACAAAAGCCGACCGCCCCGCCCTTCGCAAGCTTCTCAAAGACTGTGAGGACGGGCTTGTCGACAAGATCGTTGTGAAGTCCGTGTCACGTCTGTCCCGGAACACTGTTGATCTGCTGAATATTTGCAGGACCCTTGCCGGGAAGGGTATCGACGTTTATTTTGAGAAAGAAAATTTCTCGTTCATGACCATGTCGGGAGAACTGATGATCAGCCTGATCGCCTCCATTGCCCAGGAGGAAAGCAGGTCCATCTCCGAAAACATTAAATGGGGCATCAGAAAAGGGTTTGAGCAGGGACGCTCAGCCCGTTACAGGCTTTACGGCTACACTTTTGACGAAAACGGCTTTCACGTGGTCCCGCGCCAGGCGGCCGTTGTCAGAAGTCTTTACGAGGATTATCTTGCGGGAGGCACCGCTGAACGCATGGCCAAAAGGCTGGCAGCGGAAGGCGTTCCGGGCCCCATGGGAGGAAATTTCAATCCCTGTTCCATCAGGCGCATTCTCGCCAATCCAACCTACACGGGGGACAGCGTCCTCCAGCGTGAATATATCGAAGATCACATGACACTCAAAAGAAAGAGGAACGAA
>JAGCZO010000130.1 GCA_017959965.1 Clostridia bacterium
ACATTTGGTTCTACAAGTACCTGCTGGGCATCACAAATCTGACTCCGGGCTGGAAAAAATGCGCCGTGAAGCCTTATCTCCCCGAGGGGCTCCTCTCCGCCAGAGGTTCTCTCGACACCCCCTACGGAAAGCTATGCGTGAGATGGGCAAAGCGCTACGGCAAGAAGCTGCTCATGCTGACAGTCCCCTTCGGAATGGAGTGTGAGGTCTCCTTTGAAGGCACAGTAAGGACAGTGAAAGGAAGCGCTGTCATAGAGGTCTGACACGCTCGCAAAACCGAGCACTTATATCACAGCAAAAGCCGCAGTTTCTTTTACGGATCCTGCGGCTTCTCATTTTTATTGCAGTATAGTTTCAAAGGTTTGGATCGATCTCAAAGCTCATCAGTTTGCCCGACGAGGGATGGGGGAATGTGATCTTCACCGCGCAAAGGCCAATGGTATCTGAGCCGTCCTTTGCCCCGTACTTTCTGTCCCCCGCAAGCGGACAGCCTCTCGAGGCAAACTGGACCCGGATCTGATGAGACCTCCCCGTTATAAGCTTTACCCTGAGGAGCGTCATATCGCCCCGTTTCTCTTTTACGGTATACGAGAGTCTCGCCTCCCGGACGCCCTTTCTCATTGTTTTTACAACGTAGACTTTATTTTTCGAGCTGTCCTTAAGAAGAAGATCGTAAAGCTCCGTTTCCTCATCTCCGCCTCCGGGATCACCGTTTACAAGGGCCTCGTATTCCTTTACAAAGCTCCCGTTTCTGACCGCCTCCGACAGCCTTGCCGCGGCGACTTTAGTCCTTGCGTAGACCATCACGCCTCTTGTCCCGGTGTCAAGGCGATGCACTGTATATATATCGGTTTTTTCGTTGTTTTGCGAAAAAAACTCACGCAGCAGCCCCGGCATGGACAAGCCTTTGGCGTCGGGCCCATCCTCGGACAGCACGCCCGCAGGTTTAACGCAGACCGCAATATCACCGTCGCAGTAGAGTATTTCGGGTCGAATCGTTTCCGCCAATGGTCTATCCCTTCTTTTCCGCAGCCGCCTTGAACATCTCCGCTATCCGGCCGTAAAGCTCCTTGTCGAGAGCGCCCGCCCAGACAGTCCTGTCCAGGTTGTCCTTCAAAAACCGTTCCTTCATTTCCGGAGAAGGATCCCCCTCCCCGCAGAAGGCCTTGTATTCGTCGTTGTACTTTTTCAGATATTCCCGGGCCTCGTCGGAAATATCCGCATAGCTGTGACCCCTGTCCTCGTACCTTACAAACGTGAATCTGTCGTCACCGCCAAACTCTTTATACAGCTTATCGTAGCCGTACTCGATGGGCACCGTGGCGTCGTCGGCACTGTGGATCACCATCACCGTGCAGTCAGAGTTCTTCAAAGCCGGGATCACGTCTCCCGACACGTTTTCTCCGAAAGCCAACGTCTCGAACAGTTTAACGTATGGCATAAGTATCAGACTGATCTTGCCGGCCGCCTGTTCCCCCTCACGGGCGATCATATCGGTGCTTTCGCAGAAGCCGGCGATCTCCGCCACGGAGGCAATATCGTCTCTCAGATTGAGCACGTTGCAGGCGGAAAAGCCGCCCATGCTGTGTCCGAAAAGCATGACCGGAAGCTGCCCGATCCTCTCGTCCTGCTTTATGAAGCTGATGGCCGCGTCAAGATCGATCGTGTATTGAGGGATCCCGCAGGTCCCGCTGCCCTCCGAAAGATCGTTGCCTGTGGCGTCGAACATGAACGTGTAAAAACCGTTTCTGACGAAGAAATCCGCGGAATCCATGTACTGATTGCAGCCGCCTCCGCCAAACCCGTGGCAGATCACAACGACCCCCTTGGCGTCAAGGTCCTTTCTGCTGTAAAGATAGCCCTGCAGCGTCCGGCCCTTGCTTTCGAAGGTCATTCGTTCCTCCGTCAGCCCCTCAAAATCGTCAACGTAAAACTTCAGGTGCTCCGCGGTCTGAAAGCGCCTTGCAAAGACAGCCGAGTACACCGCCCCGGAGATGCAGAAGGGGATCACCGTCAAGGTCAGCACCACTGCCGCGGCAATGATCGCCGCCCTCAGCCATAGTCGTTTCATTTGCCCGCCAACGGTATTCTCCATGCTTTCAAAGCCAGTTATCAATGGTTTTTTTGCCGGGATCACCCGTACAAGTAATTCCAGATCAGCTTTCCTGGGGAAAGGCTAAGTATAGAGCCTTAAATCAGCTTTTCCTTTTTGAGCCAGGCTAGAACTTCACGGATATATTTGTCCCAAAACGCCCAGTCATGCACCCCTTCCGACTCCATGTAAGTGAAATCGTAATTAAGTCTTCTGAACTCCGCCGCAAGCCTCTTGGTCATATCGTAGAGAGCGTCGCTGTAGCCTATTGCCATGAACACTTTGGGCCTCTCGGGGTCGTCAGCCTTCATCTTCGCCAGCTCGAAAAGATCGTCCGCGTCGGGAACTGCTCTTTCGGGCCCGAAAACTGCGTCGAGATAGCCGTACGACGTCCATTCCTTGATATCCGCAAGAGGTGAGAGACCCGCGCAGGCAGCGAACCTTGAATTCTCCCTCAGGCCGATCTTCAAAGCCCCGTAGCCGCCCATTGAAAGGCCTGCCACGAAATTGTCCTGCCTGTCAACGGAAATGTTAAACGTGTCCGCTATGCGGGCGGGAAGCTCCTTGGCGATATATGTGTAAAAATTCATGCCGGAGTGGGTGTCCGTGTAAAAACTCTTCTCGCCAAAGGGCATCACTACCGCGATCCCGTACTCTTCCGCATATCTTTCGATGGAGGTGCGTCTCATCCAGATAGACTGGTCGTCGCTGAGGCCGTGGAGAAGGTAGAGGCATTTGAATTTGCCGGGGCCCGACTGGCCTGCGTTGTCGCCGATCCTTCCCGTTGTCCCGCGCTGAGGGATCAAAACGTACGCCTCGGTGCACATGCCAAGAGCCTCGCTGAAGAATTTCATGGAATTAAAAATCATTTCTC
>JAGCZO010000012.1 GCA_017959965.1 Clostridia bacterium
ACCAATACTTTGATAAACTGCGCCCCGGAAATTAAAATTACCGCTGAAAAGGGAACTTGCGTCCTTTTTGGGTTGTTTTCGAGGCCGATGAGAATCCTTATCTCATGGCTGCCGGGGCGATCCTGGGGGAGCGGGCTTTTTGGAGCGGTGATTTTAAAAAGTTTTTAACGAAAACCTGATCGAGGATATTCTAAAGGTACTTGTTTGAGAAGCGCAAGCCCAGCTCGAAAAAAGGGCGAAGATCTTGAGTTGTTTTGTTTTTTTAACGTTCGCGCCGGTTTTGGGAGCCGGCAAAAAGTAAGTTCTGTTTAATTTGTTTTTTCGGGCGGAGACTTGTGCCCGGAAATAATCCTGAAAAAGAGAGATTTCACATGCGCAATATATTTTTTACCAACGCTGAGTTATTGCAAAGATCCTGTCTAACTTCGTCTGTCGGGCCCCGAATGCGGGTCGACGAGCATCTCGGATGATCGCCGAGATTTTTTGAGGACGACATAAAAAGCGCTGCGCATTTCAGCGGATCTTTTGGGTCCGCGAGCGTTGTCTGCTGTTGACGGATTTGACGCCCTTTGGGAAAGGGTCTTTGTGTGAGTTTTTTACTTGCGCGGATGGCTATTGCCTTTTTGCGCTCAATAATTGAGGACTTTCTTATGAGTAATACTGAATCTAAAAAGGTCTATGTGAAGACCGAAAGTTATTCTTTGGTTTTGAACGAAGCCGTGTGCCAGGCTATGGCGGTTTCCGAGAAGATGATCAATCATGTCGTGACGCCATCGGATCTTTTCAAAGCGTTGTGCGTTATGGAGCCAGGCGTGTTCAGCGAGCTTCTGGGCAAGGAAGTTATTCCGCCGAAGGTCGACGGCTCTGAGCATTGCCACAATCATTTCAATCTGACATTTTCCCCGGAGCTGGACAGGTATCTTTCCCCCTACGGCGGAGTCATGGTCAAAATGCTTGATAAGTTTCCGCAGAACCGTTTTGAGCTGACTGCTTTGAACATCGCTGCGGCGCTTGTGTACGATCCTATTCCGGAAGTTGAGAACATGCTGTCCGTCAACGGAATCTCAGCAGTCTTGGCGTCCAAGCGGGCTATGAAGACCATAAGCAATATAGTTAACGCCAGCGAAGCGGAGAAGCGCAGGAAGAACCTTCCGAAGATGTACGAGAATATCGGTAAGATCCGAGAGTATCTTACCTCCCGCTGCTTCGGCCAGGACGCGGCTATCGACACGATCCTAACGCAGCTGTCGACGGTCTGGGGCCTGAAACCCGAGGCCCGCGGACCCAAGCCGATCTCCTTCTTTTTCTTCGGTGCTTCCGGCACGGGCAAGAGCCATTTGACAAAGCTTATGCTGGAGGCTTTCGAGAATATTCTTGACATTCCCAGTATACCCGTCCTGGATTTCGCAAAATTCTCCACGGACCAGATGACTTTGGACCTTATCGGCCGGGATACGAGTTGGAAAGACGGCGGACGCGAAGGAGAGCTCACGCACCGTGCCGATGAGAATCCCCGCGGCATAATCGTCATCGACAACTTCGAGCTAGGCCATTGTACAGCCATGTCGTACCTGAACACGGCCATGGAGACCGGTTTTTTGACGGACGGTCTCACCGGCAAGAGCGTTTGCTTCAGCAACAATATTTTCATTATTATGACCAATAGCAAGGAACTTGCTGAATCCGACGAGTTCCTGACGATGGTTTCGCAGGATAAGAAAATGCCTCCCAAGGACAAACTTGTTGAAGGTCTGGTGAAATTCCAGCCTTCTTTCAAATTTACCTTGGAGATCGTCGACGCGCCTGTGCTGTTTATGAAGCACGAATTCAAGTCTTTTTTCACTGTGCTCAGGAATAGTTTTCTAAGCCTTGAGCGCCAGCTCTCGGAAACTTTCGACGCCGAATGTGATTTTGAGAGCGAAGAAGTTTATCGTCTGCTTGTGGGCATGCATCCTCAGACCGCTTCCGTTCACCCGATCGTTTGCGGGCTGGAAAGCATGGTGCTCAATCCTATTCAGAATTTCCTGAGGGAGCATTTGAACGAGTTCAAGCAGCCTCGCCGTATACGCGTCGAATGCGATCCGCTGCCATATTTGGAAGGCGCTCCGAAAAAAACTTCCCACAAGGCTATAGACGAGGATTGGATAGAGAAATTGACGCAAATTCGCATTTGTCGCGCTCAGAGGTTCTCGTTCACCCCGGAGGTTAAGCTTGTAAAGGGCGAGCTGATTCTGCGCTTCACTAACATCAAATCTGTCGTGATGCCCTCCATCGAAGACTACGGTTATTTCTCCGTCACGGTCCCGAATGTCGTTTTCAGCGACCTGGTGGGCGTGGATGTCGTCAGGGAGCGTGTTCAGGACGTCCTGGATCATTTCTCCGGCTTAAGGAAGAAAAAGTCTTCCAAACCTCCCACCGGCCTGATACTTTACGGTCCTCCCGGGACCGGCAAGACCTCGGTGGCCAAGGCTATTGCCAACGAGCTTGGCAAGCCTTTCATCATGGTCACGGGCGCTGATTTCTGCAAGCGCTTTCTCGGGGACGGGGTGGAGAGCGTGAAAAAGCTTTTCAATGCGGCACGCCGCTACAAGGCGGTCGTCTTCATCGACGAGATCGACGGCTTGGGAAGCAGGGACAGCGGCGTTAACGCCGAGATCCAGATAATAGACGCTTTTTTAGCGGAACTGGACGGTTTCAAGGAAAGGGAAACTTTGGTCATTGGCGCCACCAACCGCTACGAAGAGCTCGATCCCGCGCTGACGCGTCCAGGCCGCCTCTCCCTCAAGATCGAGCTGGGCAATCTCCGCAGAGGCGAACACCGCCGCCAGCTGATCGAATTAGAGCTTAAAAAGATCGGCGTCTCCTTGGACGAGGAGATCGTCCAGAAGCTCGTGGAGACGACCGACAGATGGAGCCCGGCTGACCTTATCGCTTTGATCAACGAAGGTGTCAGGAAGGCTGAGAAGGCGGCGCGATCGGTGGAATTCAAAGATTTCGTTGAAGCCCGCACCGTCGTCCTTTGGGGCGAGGACCCCCAGAGCAAGGAAGGCACCCCCGAGGAAATGTACGCTCTGGCCGCGCACGAGGCCGGGCACGCCGTCGCCTCCACGCTGCGCGGGCTGCGTTTCGTCCAGGCGACCATCCAGGGGGTCGGCTCCGTGGGCGGTTTCGTGGATCCTTACGAATGCAGGCTCGTCCATACGAAGAAGGATCTGGAAAATCTGATCGACGTGTCCCTGGCGGGACGCGCGGCGGAAAATCTGCTGTCCGCCCCCACCTGCGGAGTGGGCTCCGATTTCGAGTACGCCACCAGGCTCGCCATCGAGATGCTGCAGATGGGTCTGATAAACGAGCATATCCTTTCGCTTCCGGGCGAACAGGACAACCAGAAAGACATCAAGCAGTTCGGCATAAATCACCGTAAGGAACTGAACCAAATCTTAAACGAACGCATGAGGGCGGTGAAGGAACTCTTTATCGCACATAAAGCGTTCCTTAAGGCGGTCGCCGACGCGCTTAAGGAAAAGAAACTGCTGCTTGAATCCGAAATATTGGCCATTAAAAACACTGTGGAAGGAGAAATGTTATGCGTAAAACGTTGAAAAAAGCTCATTGGAACCCGAATTATCCGGAACGCGAGACCGTTAAAGTCGAAATGAAAAATAGCGATCTGGCGCTGGAGTTTTTCAAACAATCTCCGACCATAGTCTACAATTTTCAGGAAGCGTCCTTGAAAGATCCAGCCTGCTTCTGGATAGACAAGGATGAGGTTTATCTGCGCGCCGACTGGAAATGTTGGTACACAGTCTCAACGTCCGATTCGGAAAAGCTGGAACGTTTGTTTAGCTCAAAGTATTGCTACGTGTCTTGTCTGACGGATGACAACATAAACGTTAAGTATTTTTACGCGCCCATTTATCACATAGAGCGTCTTCCGGAGGAAGTTTTCTCAGATTCGGATCCCTCTGATGAAGACCTTTTGTGTGATTTATGGCCTAAAGCGGAATTGAGCGAAATGTTCAAACCGGCCCGAACAGCGCTTGATAACAAAGTGTTGAGCGGTTTGTACGGCACGAGCTTGGAAGACATTAATGAATTCAAAGATGTTTTCTGCGCTGATCTGCAGATCATGTACGAGCCAATTTCATCGAGAGGCAGCGCTGATCTTATGTTGTTTAAAGACAATCGAGTGCTTTTTCTGGATTTCCTGAAGGTAGTTGATCTGGAAAAAGCAATCAAACATATCAAGAAGCTTAACGGCATGTACGTTCCATTAAATATGTTAAATCCCTTTTACGATTCATGTGTCGGTCTCGTGGTTGACGATGACAAGCTGCCGGCTTTGATGGAGGAACTTAAGTATTTTGATCAGCTCCATGTTCTGATTACTTCCCGCGGCAAATTGAAGAAAACACTATACAAAGTGTTTTGCACAAACGAGTAACGACACTTTCCGCCAAGAGGGTGAGCGATCACCCCCTTTGGCGGAAATGTTGTGGAAATTTTTGGAAAAATATGAGATAATAAAAACAACAAAAAACGCTATAAGCGTGACTTAAATGAAATTTTTAATCAAAAGCGGAAAGATTTCATGCATTGGCCGCGCTTTAGGCAAGGAGGAAATTGTTATGTCTGAAAAGAATGAAAAGAGATATGAAAAAGAAAAGCGGAGTACTTCCGTATGGCTATATTTGCATCTTTTGCTGGTATTTGGCCTTTCTTTGTTCGTATTATATGGATCAAAAGAGGTGAGTCTTTATTACTTGATTGGGATGTGGGTAATAATGATTGTTTATGCTTGGAGGACGTTGGTCTATATAGGAATCAGGCGTTTTCTTCCATGTGTGGTGTTTGCT
>JAGCZO010000131.1 GCA_017959965.1 Clostridia bacterium
GAGCGGGACTTGGAGAAGGTCCTTACCACCAGCAGGTTGCTGTACTTTTTGATCAGCGGAAGAGCGCTCTCCCCGCCGAAATCAACGTAGGCCTCGTCCACCGCCACGAGCCTCTCCGGATCCTCCGCCGCAAGCTTTTCGATATCCTTGAGCGGCAGAGCAATGCCCGTGGGGGCGTTGGGATTGGCGATGAACAGAGTGCCTTTGAGCTCCGCGTAATCCTTCGGATCGACGGTCATATCGTCCTTCACGGGCAGTTCCTTAAAGGGTACGCAGTTCCTCGCGGCGAACACCGGGTAGAAGCCGTAGGTGACGTCCGGGAAAAAAGCGGGATGCAGAGCGTCGCAGAAGGCCGCGAAGGCAAAATCAAGCACCTCGTCGGAGCCGTTGCCGAAAATAATGTTTGAGGGGTCAACGCCAAAGTATTCCGCGGCGACCTTCGTCAGCGCGCCGCACTCCGGATCCGAGTAAAGCTGCAGATCGCCTGCGGCCTGCCTTGCCATGCGCTGGGCAAAAGGCGAAGGCGGGAAAGGACTTTCATTGGTGTTGAGCTTTATGTATTTTTTGTCCTGCGGCTGCTCCCCCGGCACGTAAACTTCCAGGTCCTGAAACCGTATGTTCATGAATTTTCCCATATCATTTCTCCGTTCTTATCACCGCGCTGCGGGCATGGCCTGTAAGCCCTTCTTTTTCGGCAAAATAGGCAATATCATCAGCCACCTCGCAGAGGGCCTCCCTTGTGTAGTACGCGTACTGGGTCTTCTTTATAAAGTCGTCCACCGAAAGCGGGCTGGAAAAACGGGCGGTGCCGCAGGTGGGCAGCGTGTGGTTCATGCCTGCGTAGTAGTCTCCCAGAGCCTCCGGGCAGTTTTCTCCCATGAAAACGCTCCCGGCGTGTTTGATGCGCTCCAGGTACGGGAAGGGATCCTTCATCACCAGCTCAAGGTGCTCAGGCGCGATCTCATTGGCAATGTCTATGGCCTCGTCTATGTCACGGGTGATGATGATCTTGCCGTTCCGCTCGATCGACTCTCTTGCGATGTTTTGGCGGCTCATACCCTCCAGAAGTTTTTCGATCTCTATTGCCACCTTGCTGCCAAGGGCTTCGTCGGGCGTTGCCAGCACCGCCGTGGCGTTCACGTCGTGCTCAGCCTGGGACAGAAGGTCTGCGGCAATGTGCCCGGGGTCCTCGCCCTCCTCGGCAACGATCATTATCTCGCTGGGTCCCGCTATCATGTCGATGGAGACCGTTCCGAAGACCTGTTTTTTGGCCTCCGCCACGAAAGCGTTGCCGGGGCCCACAATTTTGTCCACCTTCGGAATGCTTTCCGTTCCATACGCCAATGCGCCTACCGCCTGGGCTCCGCCCACCTTGTATATTTCGTCGACCCCCGCTATCCTCGCCGCGGCAAGTATCACAGGATTCACCTTGCCGGACTTGTTGGGAGGCGTCACGATCATGACCTTGGCGCAGCCGGCGATCTTGGCGGGGATCGCATCCATAAGCACTGTTGAGGGATAAGCCGCGGTGCCGCCCGGCACGTAAAGACCCACCTTTTCTATGGGCGTGACCTTCTGGCCCAGCACCACACCGTTCTTCTTACGGATCTCAAACCCTTTGCGGAGCTGCTTTAAGTGGAAGGCTCTTATGTTGCGGGCCGCTCGCCTAAGTATCCTCAGGAACTTTGCCGGAACGGCCGCCATCGCCTCTTTGATCTCTTCCTCGCTGACCTTGAGATTGTCAAGCTCCGCGCCGTCGAATCGCTTTGTATAGTCAAGCAGCGCCTTGTCTCCGTTTTCCCTGACGTTCTGAAGTATGTCCGAAACTATCCCCGAAACGTTGTTCGTGGGCTTCGGTGATGAAAGGACCGAACGGTCCGGAAGATCTTTTGCCTTGTATATCTTTATCATTATTTCTCCTCCGTTGCGAAGGACAGGCTGCCTGCCAGCCCGTTGATCGTATTCTGTTTGAATCTCATTGAAGTTTTGTTGGCGATGAGCCTGGCGCTGACGGGGAATACCGTTTCCATGACCTCCAGATCGTTTGCTCTGAGCGTCGTTCCGGTCTCCACGATGTCCACGATGACGTCCGAAAGGCCCAGCAGCGGCGCGATCTCGATGGAACCGTTGAGGTGGATTATGTCAATGTCACGCCCTCTGCCAAGGTAATAGGCCGCCGCCACGTTGGCGAATTTCGTAGCCACCCTGAGGGGTCTGGTATTGTCGTCAATGAACCCCTTCGGGGCCGCAACGGCCATCTTGCAGATCCCCTTTTTGAGGTCAAGGAGCTCGTAAACGTCCGGAGAATACTCCTCCAGAATGTCCTTCCCGCAGACGCCGACGTCAGCGATCCCCCGCTCCACGTATATCGCCACGTCCGACGGTTTTACCCAGAAATAGCGAATTTTCTTCTCGCGGTTCTCAAAGATCAGCTTCCGGCTTTCCTCAAGCAGAGCCGGGCAGGGATAGCCCGCTTTATCAAACAAGGCGTACACGTTCTCGCCAAGCCTGCCTTTGGGCAGCGCCACGTTGAGCCAGTCATCCGAAGGAATTCCGGTCTCCCTGACCGCTTCCGACGCAACGTCCGTGTAGACGGCAAAGCCGATCGCCGACGCGTCCCGTTTAAACTTGCGCATAAGCAGGTCGTACCTGCCTCCCAGCAGCACCGCGGAAGGCACGTTTCTCAGGAACCCCTTGAAAACGATGCCGTTGTAGTAGTTTATATCGCCCACAACGGAAAAATCCACCCTCATGCTGCCGGCCTCGCCTGTTTTTTCAAGCAGCGAAAGAACTGACAAAAATTCCGCCGCGGGACCGGAGACGCACTCCGGCGCGCTTTTAAGAACCTCCGCCGCGTCTGCCAGCGTAGAGGATATCCAGAGGAGCTTCATTGCCGCGCCGGCCAGGTCCTTTGAAACGCCCTGCTCCGCCAGCAGCTTTTCCGCCTTTTCCCTGTTCCTCTGCTCAACGGCCTCGTACATGGAGCGTCTGACCTCCGCCGAAAGACCGCAGGCGTCAAAAAGCGCCTCGGTAAGGGCAAGGTCCGATATGTCCAGAATGAATTCGCCGCTCATGACCCGCAGGCTTTTCACCGCCAACGAAATCACCTCAGCGGCCTCTGCGGCGCCTATATCGCCAATGCACTCAAGCCCGGTCTGCCTGATCTCCTTGAAGCAGCCCTCCGCCGAAGGTCTGTAAACGTTTTCACTGTAAAAGACCTTCTGAGTGCCCTTCTCATCCCGGCTGTTCTTGATTATAGACAAGGTAACGTCAGGCTTTAACGCCATCAGTTTTCCGTTTCTGTCCGTAAAGGTGAGCACGTTGTCGGAGACAAGGAAATCCTTGTTCATCGCGTAGAAATCGTACTCCTCGAATTTGCCCATCCGGTAGTACTTGTACCCGCTGTCCGAGTAAAGCTGCCTAAGGGCAAGGGCTGTCCGTTCGCCCGGCTGTAAAATTGTGTCGTTTAACTGCATCATTTTTCCTTCTTATATATGGCTATCGCCTTTTCGTATCCGCCGTTTCCGTACTTAAGCGCGCGGCTGACCCTGCTGAGGGTGGCGGCGCTGGTCTTCACCGACGCCGCGATGTCCTGGTATTTGGCGCCGTCATTCAGCATAACGGCGGCCTCGAACCGCTGGCTCATATCCTGGATCTCTTTGACCGTACAAAGATCCACAAAGAAATTGTAGCAGTCTTCGGGGGAGTCTATTTGCGCGATCACTTTCATCAGATCGTCTATAGCTTGGTTTCGCATTTTGTCCATAGTTGACCTCCATTGGCGCTTTAGCGCTTTAGCATTTTAGCACGCTAAAGTGATAAAGTCAACGGCTGTTTTCAAAAATATTGAATTATACCTGACCGTTCCGATAAAAACAACGGGCATGCCTCAGTTAAAAAGCATGCCCGGAGCAGTAAAACAATTTTGTTATTCGTTGAAGATCTTAGTCCCCCAATATCATTTCCCTGACATTGGCGGTAAATTCTGCCCTTCTGTTTTCAAGATCCGCGAAAGTTTCTCCGTTTTCTATGACCCAGTATTCGCCGAGGTAGCTTGACAGGGGGTTCTGCCAGGCCGCCACGTAGATCTTGTCGTCGGGCAGATCGTAGGTCGACAGGATGTCCTTCAGCTTTTCCAGGTTCACAGACGGAAGGGCCATCAGCTCAAGGTTGCTGGGCTCTTCGGAATGCTCGCGAATGACAAAAGAGAAGCTTCCCTTGGCCATCTGGAAAAAGAATACGTCAAGCCCTTCCTTGGCGTCCAGCGAGTAGTACTCTTCGACCGAGGGCCTGAGCTTCGCCGTTTTCCCCTCTTCCGCAAGGCCGGACTCGATCTCCGCGTCTGTTTTTTCACTCCTCGCGGGACCCGGGAGCATCAGCAATACCACAGCGACGATGACCGCGGCAAGAGCCGTGCCCGTTATAACATAAAATGCGATCTTATTGCGGAGTCCGTTTGACAAAGTCTTGCCGTTTTCGGTTTCCGCGGTCTCCTTTTCCGCAGGCTCTTCCCCGGACTCCTGCACAGGTGCGGGAGTTTTCCTTTTGGCGGTACAGAGCAGCATTGCCGCCAACGTCACCAGCCCCGACGCAATGATGACAACTATATCCACCGGCGCAAGCACGATCCCCGGAAGGCCGTCAAAGAAAAAGCCCTCCCCGAACCTGTAAAGGTTTTTGTTCAGAAGTATCATCTCGCCAATGTACATGACCAGCGTCGTTGCCGAGGCCGCCGCGGCGGGTATCAGCAGCGCGACGGGTCTTTTTTTACTTGTGAGGAACGATCCGACGAAAAGCCCGAGAGTCAGGCCCAGCACGATAAAGAACAGAGCCATCAGAAACGCTGAAAGCGGTGAGATCATGACGCTGCCGTCTCTCCAGAATGCGGTAAAGCAGGCAAGAATGCAGAGGCCCAGGAAAAGAATGCCGGACACGGCCTGCATGATCAGGGGCTTCAGCCTTTTGCGGTTGCCGGTCTTGGCGATCCGGCAAAAACCGTACAGACAGTTGATGAAGGATAGTATAATGACAACGGAAATGATGTAGAAATGCAGCTTGAAGGCCGGGTTGTATTCGCCGATCAGTATCTCGGCAGGGGTCTCCTCCCGGAGCATGTTAGTCGTCAGCTGTTCATAATCTCTTATATATATCGGCGGCTGAACGATGCACGTATACATCTGCCAGTCGGCAAGCCTTGAGGTCTCGGTCACGTATTCGATGGTGGCGGTTGAAGAAACGACCACTTTGTTTTCAAAAAGCATCTCCAGCCAGAAAAACACGGCTGTGGAGACCGAACTGCCGGCGAAAACGCCGAAACGTCCGAAAAGTTTAATAAACAACGGAAGCAGCAGCAGACCCGCAAGGACAGCTACCGCGATCGGGCTGTAAGGGATAATGTATTTCGGGTAGTTTTCCTTGAGTACCGTTCCGTCGACGATCATGTCGCGTATGACTTTGATCCCCATGTAGAGAGGGTAAAAGGACAACGCCAATGTCCACGCCAATGATACGAACCAGCATATCCTGAACCTTTTGTTTTCCATAAGATTTTCTCTCCTTTAGATCTTCGGATGTCAGCCCTGCTCCGTAAGGAGCCCGGCCCGGCGTCAGTTGTCTGACGAGTCGACTGAGGCCCTTAATAATGACCGGCCTTGGATTTGACTCTAATTATACACTATGATATCGTAAAAAAAAGGGACAAAACGCATCACTTTCCGGTAAATGTTCCCGGGTTTCCGCCTGTCGCTTCAGGCCCCGGGACAGTGTATGTAAAACGCCTTTGAAATATCGTTCAAAAACCCCCCGGATTGTACATTTACTTGTGGAAATCTATAACGAATTGTGTTAACATATGTACCAACGGCTTTTATGTCCGGAACAACCGATAATTATAATGAAGAGAGGATAAGAAGGCATGTACTACTCCGCCATCGGCTTCCTTGCGATTCTTGTTCTGTTCATCCTGAACTACGACATACTTTTCAAGAAGAGCAAGGTCCTTCGCAAACCGGCCTGGAAGGTATACAAAAGATTCCTTTTTGCGGTTTTGGCGTACTACGTCACGGACGTTTTGTGGGGAGTGCTGGAAGGTTTGAAGCTCTCCGTTCCTCTTTTTGCCGACACCACGGTATATTTCATTGCCATGGCTCTCGGCGTACTGTTCTGGGCAGAATACACCGTCGAGTTTCTTGAAAATAAATCCCTTTTCGGCAGGATCCTCATATGCTCCGGCTTCGTTATTGCCGGGCTCATCACCGTTGTCACACTGGTCAACATTTTCCTGCCTGTTCTCTTTACCGTGGACGGCGAATGCGTTTACACTGCCCTGCCTGTCCGCTACGTATTGCTTGCGTTCCAGATCGCGTTCCTTTTGCTGATATCGATCTTTGCACTCTCCTCGATTCCCCTGGCCAATCCGGAAAAGAAGAACAAGAGCGTTGCGCTGGCGCTTTTCGGCCTGATCATGGCTGTATCGCTTTTCGCTCAGATGTGGTTCCCTCTGCTTCCGCTCTACGCCATTGGTTATTTGCTCGGCACCTGTCTGCTCCACACCTTCGTTGTCAACGAAGAGAAGGATGACTACAGAGTCAAGCTGGAGAAAGCTTACGAAAAAGAGCGCAGCATAGGTACCGTTTATTCCCACTTGGCCTTGTCTTTGGCGAGAGGCTACACCGATCTCTACTACGTCAATATGGAGACCGACGAATTTGTCGAATACCGTACCAATGACGATAGCGTAGTCCTTACCGAAGCGAGACGCGGCTCCGACTTTTTCGAAGGCTGCGAGCGCGACGCCAAGATCTACGTCCAGGAAGAGGACCGGGAAGCCTTTGTGAACGCGATGAACCGCAACTTCCTGATGGAAGCCCTGGACCGCGGCAAGGTGTTTGAGCTGACCTACCGCAGGCTCATTGACGGAGTCCCCTTCTACGTGAGAATGAAGGTCACCCGTATGGCTGACGACAACCGCTTCATCGTCATCGGCGTGTCCAATATCGACGAGCAGATCAAACAGCGGCGCACGGAAGAACGCATGAAGGAGGAGCGGGTCGTTTACGAACGTCTCCACGCCCTTACCGGCAACTTCATCGTCATATACGTAGTGGATCCCGAAACCGACGATTACCGGGAATTCGCCTCTTCCGCCACGTACCATGACAGCCTGGGCCAGGCAGCTTCCGGAATAAACTTCTTTGAAACTGTCCGCGTGGCTGCCCGGGTGCACAACCATCCCGACGATCTCGGTCACTTCCTGTCCGTCTTCACCAAGGAGAACGTCATGGCGGAGATCGAACGCAGCGGCATTTTCTCCATCAGCTACCGTCTGCTCATGGACGACGACAAGGCTATCCACGTCCGGATGAAGGCCGCCATGGTGGAGGAAAACGGCGCCAAGCGTCTTATCGTCGGCATCAACGACATCGACGCCCAGGTCCGCCAAGAAGCGGAGTACGGAAAGAGGCTCGCCAAGGCCCAGACTCTTGCCAAGATCGACGCCCTGACCGGAGTTAAAAACAAGCACGCCTACCTCGAGACCGAGGCCAGCATAGATCACAATATCGCGGAGAACCGTCAGCCGCCCTTCGCCATCGTTATGATGGACGTCAACGATCTGAAAAAGGTCAACGACACCTACGGGCACCAGGCGGGAGATCAGTATCTGCAGGAAGCCTGCAGGATCATATGCGACACCTTTAAGCACAGTCCCGTTTTCCGCATCGGCGGCGATGAATTCACGGCGATCGTTCTCGGAAACGACTATGCTTCCGCTGACGAGCTCATAAAATCATTTGAGGAGCGCAGCGCCGAAGCGGTCCGGAGCGGCGGGGTCGTTATCGCCTGCGGCATGGCAAAATTTGACGGCGACACCTGCGTCGACACTGTGTTCGACCGTGCGGACCACAAAATGTACGAAAACAAGACCTATCTTAAGTCTTTGAAGCAACAGTAAACTTTTGAGCGTCCGGACCCGAGAAACCGTGCCCCGCCTCGCAGGCAGGACACGGTTTTTATCGTCGATCCCGGTTGATTCAGGTCATCGTTCAATCAGATCACTTCGATCCGGATCACTGATCAATCAGTTCACTGTTAATTATTCACTGTTAGTTTATCACTGTCAATTTTGAGCACTATTTGTATCACTGTTAATTGTTAATTATTCACTTTTAATTAGTCACTGTTAATTCTCTCATTATTCGTTTACATCACTCTGTTCAACGGCTTTCCCCTCAAGAAGGTTTATCACAAGCTCCGCAAACTGTGCCTTGTACGGATCCTCGGAATAATCGTACTTTCTCATCAGCCCTTTGACGTTGCCCAGGTCGATATTTCCCATGTATTCACTGTCGTGGAGCAGCATGGCGAATTCGCAAAGAGCCGCGATCAGACAGCTGTCCCCGTCTCCTTCCTTGACTTCGGAGGAGATGGCGTATTCGTTAAGCCTGCTCTGTTCCTCCCCGGGCTTTTTATACCTCACAGCCAGCTTTCCCAGGTCCGGCAGCGTTTCGCCTTCGGCAAGCTTTATTTCAAAGCATGCGGTCACGCTGCTGCCCGCGCCCACCTCACCGGCGTCTTTGGCGTCGTTTTCAAAATCCTCCGCACTCATAATGCGGTTCTCGTATCCGATCAGCCTGTAGGAGGTGACCGCGTCTTTGTTGAACACCACCTGAAGCTTCGTGTCGTTGGCGACGGCGTAAAGAGTCGACAGCAGATCGCCGCCGAATATCTTCTCGGCCTCTTCCTCTCCGTCAATGTAATAGTAGGCACCGTTTCCGTTGTCGGCAATGGTCTCCATCATCGTGTCCCGGTAGTTTCCGCTGCCGAACCCGAGAACGGATAAATAAACACCGTTGTCCCGTTTTTCGGAGACGAATTCCTTGATCTCGTCGACTGACGACATACCCACGTTAAGATCCCCGTCGGACGCCAATATGATCCGGTTGTTTCCTTCGGGTTTAAAGTATTTCTCCGCCAGCTCGTAAGCCTTTCTAAGGCCCGCCTCTCCGTTTGTGGAGCCGTCTGCCTTCAGCTTGTTGATGGCCGACAGTATCTTTTCGGTTTTGTTGCCCTCGCATCCTTCCAGGATGACTTTTTCTCCCGAAGCATAGGTCACAATGGAGACTGTATCATTCTCCGTCAGGTTCGAGGTGAGGTATGAGAAGGTTTTCTTGAGAAGCGGCAGCTTGTCGCTGTCGCTCATGGACCCGGATATATCGATCAGGAACACAAGATTATTGGCGGATTTTTTCTGTGCTTCTGCAGCCTTAAGGCCCAGGATCAGCAGCTTGCTTGAGTCGTTCCAGGGGCAGTCCACCAGTTTGGAGGAAACGCCAAAAAGCTCGTTTTCTTTCGGCTCGGAGTAATTGTATTTGAAATAGTTGATCAGCTCCTCAGTTCTGACGTTCAGGCCCACGTAGAGCTTAATATCACTAAACGTGTAATTTTTCTTTTTCATGAGCTTGCGAAGCATCGTGTAAGAAGCCGTGTCAACGTCAGCGGAAAAAGTCGCGGTGTCGTTTTCTTCAGTCTCGAAAAAAGGATTTTCCACCAGCGCCCCTTCTTCAAGTTCAACGTCCTTCAAAAATCCCTCCTCGTCGTAGAGCATATCGGCCATGCTCGTGGGGTCGTATCCTTCAGGCATGTATCCGGTCATCGGGGCGTAGCCGGAGCATGACGAAAGAACAGCAACCGCCAATATCAACACACTTATCACTGTAAAGTATTTTTTCATATCGCACCTCCATGGATCTTACATAAAACGTAAACACGTCCGGAACAACTGTGCGTCATGAACAACGCCAAAGATATTTCCCGGAAAACAACAACAGATATCTTTACGTATCTATGATAGCACTCCCATGCTTGAAAGAATATGAAACCATTTCTCCTGAGACATCCCTGCAGATGCCCTTATAACAAAAGCCGCAGATCAGCTCCGCGGCCCTTCTTACTTAACAGATATGTTTGAATATTAGCAGACCGAACCAAAGCCTTTGCCGCTTTAAAGCGCGGCCCGCTTAGTTTCCTCATCCGCGATCTCCGCCCATCTCCAGAGCCTCTGAGGCTCATATCTCACGGTGCTTATATCCTTGAGAAGCATTTCGAGCCGCAGCCCGTTGTTTTTGGCGGCCGCAATTGTACGCCTCAGATCTTCTCTCACCGCGTCCTCGTCAAAGCAGGGATGGGCCAGCAGCGCGGGACTCGGCTTGTTTGACATGATATATTTCTTCGGCAGATCTGCGGCAAATCTCTCACGGTCGCTCCAGGGGCTGCAGGAGATCTTTTTGATATTCGGCATCCTGTCAATGATATCCAGACGGTCGTCCAGCCGGTCGCAGCAGCCGTAATAGATCGCGCCGAAATGAGGGACCAGCCGCTGCATGTAGGGGACCTCAAACTCCGCGGTCACCTTTGGCGATACGGAGGTGAAAAGCTGCGCCATGCCGAAGCCCCAGCCGTCATGTGTGGTGGGATTGTTTTTGTCGCAATCCGGGGAAGGCAGCGAGCTTGTGAAGGTGTAGGAGCAGTGGCACATATTGGTGTTGACGTCGTAAAGGCCCAGGCTGTTTATCTGCTCGATCTGGGAAAGAGTTGCCTCCGTGAGCCTGTCCATGATCTGATGTATCATTTCCGGACGGTCCATCAGTTCAATGTAGCAGTTTTCGACCCCCATCCACTGGGCGATCCAGTCCCAGATGCCAAGGTGAAGGATGATGCCCTGCATTCTGACCGGGGCGATCCCCCCGAACACCTCGTTTGCCTCCGCAACGATGCCGGCCTCGGCCTCCCGGTCTATGGAGATCACGGGGGTTTTGATCTTCTCAACGTCCTCAGGCTCCTGAAACTGATTGACGTAGCGCTTCGAAACAACGCTGTTGGCGGGGTCCGTGACCGCCCTTGCCTCGTACTCCGACCTGATCCCGTAGCCCGTATTGGCAATGGGCCTGGGCAGAAGAATGTAGGGGTTCAGCACCATATCTGCCGGAAGGTGCTCCCACTTGTAGATCTCGGACCGCAGGTTCCACTCAACTCTCCTGAAGTAGGGATCCTTGACGGTGCACGCCAGAAAACCGTCAACGTCAAGCTCGTTCCACGGCATCTGGTCAATGGCGACCATCGGCTTCTGCATATTTCCGTCGTTCAGCGATCGCCAAAGCAGCCTGTTCCCGTTGTTTTTGTCCGACAGCGCGTAAGACATATACCGTTCGGCAAGCATGCGGAGCGTCAGCCGGTCATCTGTGCAAAGCTTCATAAAAACCTCCGGACTTCATCAAATCGTTATTTTGAGTATACAACAAAGCGTCTTTTCTTTCCATCTTTTTCGGAACTTTTTCGGTCGTTCCTACCCGGGACTCCGCAATCGCCAATTGAAAGAACGGCCGATTTATGCTATCCTTTTAAAAAAGCTTTAAGGATCTCATCGGTTTAAAAGCCTTGAATATCGGTCTGACGCGGCGGGAAACGCGTCAAGAGACAGGCGCCTGAAAAGGCAGGAGGTTTATCATGAAGAAAAAATCAAAAGTATCCCGGATCATCCGGCTGGTCATCTGCGTCGCGCTTATCGCGGCTCTGATCCCCATAGGGATCGCGACGAATCTGTTTTCCGGGTTTGATCCCTTTTCGGGACTCAGGATCAACGGTTCCACCATACTGCAGCTGGTCATAATGATCCTCGGCATAGTAGCGACAGAAGCGCTGCTTTCGTTTTTGCTGGGGCTCCCGAATCCGAAAAATCACAGGGTCCGCTCGATCCTTTCGATAGTTGCCAGCACCCTTAAGTACGTGGCGGCCATCGTTATTCTTTGCTGGGGACTTTCCATCCTTGGCGTCAACGTGTCCACCATCGTTGCCAGCGTGGGGATCGTTGCCCTTGTCATCGGCTTCTCCGCCGAGAGCCTCATCGAGGATATGGTCACCGGAGCGTTTATGATCTTCGAGAACCAGTATAACGTTGGCGATATCGTGGAGGTTGCGGGCTTCAGAGGAACGGTCACCAGCATCGGCCTCAGGACCACCTGCATCACAGACCTTGGCGGCAACGTCAGGATCGTGAACAATTCCGACATGAAAAACATACTGAACCGCTCCGACAAGCTGTCCCTCAGCATCTGCGAGATAGCGGTCCCCTACTCCACCGATTTCGAAAAGCTGGAGAGCCAGATCCCCGGGCTTCTCGAAAGCATATACAATTCAAGGGCCGACATCATGAAGGCACCTCCGAAATACCTTGGCATCAACGAGCTGGGGGACAGCGGCGTGGTGCTGAAATTCACTGTCGAGGTGGACGAGAACAACATCTACACCGGCTCAAGGGCTCTGAACCATGACCTGCTTCTGGGCTTCAAGAAGCTTGGCGTCGAGTGCCCGTTCCCGCAGGTGGACGTTCACAATATTCCCGTAAAATAACGCCGGATCTTCTGTTAATTGTATTTTTCCGCGAAAGGAGGCGACGATAAGTGTCAAAGATCACGGATCCCGAATTTAATACTCCGATGTTAGGATCCGAGCACCGCAAGCCGGATGAGCAGAGCCCCACCCCGTACGAGCACTATGTCTCCCGCGACAGTTTCTACGCCTCCGAATTCAACGAAAGGATCTACGATCAGACCTTCGACGATGAGATGACCCCCATCGAATTCCCGGCTGATGACGGAAGGTCCAAGAAAAGATCACGCAGACTCAAGTATTACGTTTTGAAGCCGTTGGTGGCAGTCATCGCCGCCTTCTCAATTTTCGCTTCGACCCTCGGGCTCGATATCCTGGGCAGCGACGTTTTAAGTCTTAAAGACGACAGCTCTGTCTGGTCTGTTCTTTTCAATTCAACTCCTGCCCCCGATCCGACGCCGACGCCTGAAGCGACCCCTGCCGGAACGCCTGTTTCAACCGAAGATCCCACCGCTGCGCCCACCGAAACGCCAACCGAAGCGTCGACGGAAACTCCTACCGCAGCTCCCACCGAGACTCCTCCTGAGACGCCAACGGAAACTTCTACCGAAACTCCTACCGAGACTCCTACAGAGACTCCGACCGAGGCTCCTACAGAGACGCCGACGGAAACTCCTACCGAAACACCTACCGAAACTCCTACCGAGACTCCTACCGAAACACCTAGCGAAACTCCTACCGAGACTCCTACGGAAACACCTACCGAGACTCCTACAGAGACGCCGACGGAAACTCCTACCGAGACTCCTACGCCTACACCTACACCGACGCCTACACCTACACCGACGCCTACGCCGACACCAACGCCGACGCCGACTCCCACGCCTACTCCTACACCTACGCCGACGCCCACGCCAACTCCGACACCCACGCCGACGCCCACGCCAACTCCGACGCCCACGCCTACACCAACGCCGACGCCGACGCCTACACCTACGCCGACACCCACGCCTACGCCGACGCCTACACCTACGCCTACGCCGACGCCTACACCGACACCAACGCCGACGCCTACACCCGAGCCCTCCTGGAAGCCTGAGCTTCCGAATCTTGATCCGGACTCCGAAGGTAATTATTCCAAGTGGGGAACCTCATTGTCGGACGAGTATCTGAAGGTCACAGGGGCCGGAGGCGAGACTTACCTCTGCGCAGGCGGATATTATACGAAGAGAATGCTCGTGACCGAGTCAAGCCTTCCCGGCTGCAGCTACGACAAAGAGACCAACACCCTGACGCTGGAAGACTTTTCGGAGCCAAACTACGTCATCGAGGGCAACCTGATGGGCAACGGCTTCACGATAAAACTCATTGGCGACAATATGATCGGCCGGCTCATCCTCCACGGCGGAGGCTACGGAGGAAGCGTGACCTTCACGGGCAGCGGATCGTTGACCATAAATCCGAAATTTGTCGAGGAAAACGGTATTTACCTTGACGCCGGAAGGAGCCGGAGCTGCGTTATGGTGGACAAGGACGTTGAGCTCTACGTCAACGGCGGCTTTGCGGCAATAAAGATCGAGGACTCCATGGACGACACCTGCATCTACGTAAGGCCTCCTTCGGAGATCAACAGCGGCACCGTCGGAGAATACTTCAGCGTCACCGGCGATTTCTTCACTGTCCTTGTGGACAACAGTCCCTCTGTGGAAGTCATATTCAGTCAGTAGCAGTATAATTGCCGCCAATATAGGTAAAAAATAAAACAAACAGGCTGCGGATCAAGGCGAAAAACTCGTCTCTCCGCAGCCGTTTTTTGTCGCATATTTTTTCAAACGTCAGCTGATGAACCTGACCTTGCCGCTCACTATGTCGTACACCGCCCCTGTCACGACGACGCCTGTCCCGTCAAGGACCGTTTTAAGAAAGCTTACTCCTTGGAGAACGTTCAGCTCGCAGGCCTTGTCGGGATCAGTTGTGTTTCCGATAGCCTTTTTTATCTGCCTTGTGATGACCCCAACCGGATCCTCAAATTCGCCTGAAAGAGCCGCTTTTACCGCGCCGCAGCCCGTGTGTCCCATTACGACCACGCAGCCCGCCTTCAGGTGTTCCACCGCATAATCAATGCTGGCCAGCTCAGCCTCTCCGATGACGTTGCCGGCGGTCCTCACCACGAAAAGCTCGCCGATGCCCGCGGAAAAAACGGTCTCGGGGATCACCCTGGAGTCGGAGCAGGTAACGATCACCGCATAAGGCTTCTGACCCGCTTTGTTAGACTCCCGTCTTTTCGCCGATACGTCGCCGGCAAATGCTTCCGTTGCCAGATACTTTTGATTCCCTTCAATAAGGCGCTCTGTTATCTTGTTCATCTCATCTGTTCCTCTTTCCTTTGACTTTCGGCTCCGAAAAGTGTATCATCATACCGCGCCGGAGCGTTCCAAGCGCTGCCGGGCAATTACCTTTAAACAGGAGGAATATTTCATGACCGGTATTGAAAATATATTTGAAATTGGCCAGAGTGCAGGATCCGAAGCGTTATCGGCTTTCTGGATAGCGTACATCGTCACCCTGATCATTTGCCTGATAGCATCCTTTTTTCTTGCCATCATCCCCTCGAAGATCGCATCGAGAAAAGGCTACAGCAAGGTAGGTTTTTACTGGTTCGGCGTCGGCGCCCTTATTCCCGCCATCATCGTGGCCTGCGTTCTTAAGAACAGAAACACTGCGGGCACCGTTGCCGATAACAACTATCAGCAGTGACCCGGCCTGCTATTGCCAAAGGTAGACCTTGTCTATCGTCTTTTCGTCCCTCATAAGGATCACGAAATCACCCGCGGCGGTCTTGTTCTCATTTTCTTCCCGATAGGCCAGGAAATAGGTCGAGGTCAGGAAGCCGCCAAGGTGCCTTGCGTTGTAAATATTCACATAGACAAGCTCAAGAGGGCCGTTCAGAACGATCTCATTCCGTTCAAGAGCGGCCTCTATTATTTCCCGGGTCTTACCGTTAAAAGCGTTGATCGCCTCCGTGACCTCGCCAATGCGCAGCCCGCCCGACCGCAGCCCGGCGGCGCAAAGCCTGCCATCGTCAAGGATATCCCCGATCACAGGTCGTTTGGCGGTATCGAAGGAATAAACACCCGCGCCGACCAGAGCGTTTATCATCAGCGCTCCCGTAAAATAGCAGGAGATCCTTATGGGGAACAGATGCTCAGGAGTCGTCATTACTTTACTCATCTCGGCGGTCAGCCGGTCCGCCTCTTCGGAGTCCAGCTGCTTAAGCACCTGCCATTCAACGTAATTGGCGGTGCCCTCTATCTCCTCCACCTTGGTTTCATACGAAAACTCATAGCCAAAGTTATCCCTGCGGTATTTCCGGGAGGAAAGCAGCCTCTTGAGAACGTCGCCGTCAAAACTTTCAAGGAGGCTGATCAGCAGCTCGTTTTCCCCCAGTTTCAGACTCAAATTCCCGGCGTCGTACTTATATCTATACAAGGCCTCCATCTCGTCAGGCCAGCAGTCCCAGCCCTTAAGAGTCTGATAGCCGTGGAACATCTCGTGGACCAGCTTGGAGGCAAGGACAGGTATTTTCAGTTCCTCCTGAGCCATCCAGATGGCGATCTGCTCCCCCTGGAAATTGATGGAGGTATTGGCGCAGAAAGCATCCGTTTTTTCGATGTACTGCCCGTCGAAAAAGCATTTTTCGTTGTCGTAAAGGGCAAACTTCAGGGGCTCGAAACCTGGCCATATTTTGTTGAAATCAAGCGTGGAAACCGCTTCCTTCACTTGACGATACAGTAATTCCAGATCCATGTGATATTTCCACGCAGCCTCAATGCTCATTAAAACAGCTTGCAGATCATATTGATAGAATCCGGAGCGTCCTCATCGTAATATCCGGAGTCGGTGAAACCGTGTTTTTCGTAAAGTCTGAGGGCTTCTTTATCGTCCTTTTTCACGCAGACCTCAACGTGGTCATAGCGGCCTTCCTTCAGCAGCATGTCAAGTATCAAAGACAGA
>JAGCZO010000132.1 GCA_017959965.1 Clostridia bacterium
CTCACGGAGACTGCATACGATAAGTACCTGAAGCTTTGCACGGAAAACGACGTCAAGGGCGTTTTCGACTACAAACGCGAGCAGCTGAGAAACGACGAGTCTCTCAGTGAAAGCGAAAAGAACATCCAGCTTGCGTCATTGGACATAATGGAGGATCTTTACAGGGAGGATATGTCCTACGACGCCTGGCATGAGATCACCGAAAGCTTTTCCCTGCGCGACATGTATAAGGCTTCTCTCGAAAAAGGAACAAACTCCGCGGGCCAGAAGCTGACGCAGAGCGAGATCGAAGAGTATTCGCTGGCTGTCGCCGAGATCGAGCAGGGAATGCGCGTGGGCGCGCCGGGGTACGGCGGCAAATATACCACCAACGACAAAACCACGGGTACGGTGCTCATACAGATCGGAACGGGCCTGGGTCAGATCCTTGTGATCATGCTGGGCGCTCTGATAGTGGCCGAGGATTTCCAGTCCGGCGCCATAAAGACCCTCATCATTGCCCCGGTTAAGAGAAGACGTATCGTAAGCGCCAAGTTCGCGCTTCTCGCCTCCGTCTGCCTTATCTGCGCGCTCCAGGTATTCGTTACTTACATGATAGCCGCGCTCATAAGCGGAAGCGACTTAGGATACAACGTTTTTGTGATAGGGCACAGCGTTATCGCACTGAATCCCTTCCTATACTACCTGTTCTACATTCTCGTGTCCTTCGTTCCGGTGTTCTTCCACGGATGCTTCGCGTTCATGCTCTCCACGCTGATCCGCAACGCAGGCGGCTCCATAGCCGTTTCCATGGGCACCGTATTCATGATCTCCGGCAACGCGGCAGTTCCGATGATCCTGAGCATGATGGGCTCGCAGGCATATTTTCTCAAGCATATCTCAGTGTTCCTGCCGGCCTCGAACCTGTCTTTGGCGGAATCGCTTTTCAAATCCGCCGTGCAGAACAGGAGCATAGGCCTGATGGACGTTCTCACCATGAACATTTTCGGGCAAACAGGCAACGGACCTCTGTTCTCCTTCCTCTACCTTATGGTCCTCTCGGCGGTGTTTATTTTCATAAGCTACCAGTCCTACGTGAAGAGGGACGTTAAATAATTCGTAATTGACAATATGTCAGCCCCGTGTCCTGTCTGTTTTGAAGGCAAGACACGGGGTTTGACCGTAAGAAAAGGCAGCTCGAAATGGCGGAGATAACCAAAAACAGCCGCATATCATTCAGAATCAGGGACGTTTCGATCGACGGCAGCGGCATTGGCGTATGCGAAGAAAACGGAATGACAGTTTTTTGCTTCGGCGCCCACCGGGGAGAGACCGTAACGGGCACAGTTATTAAAAAAACGGGCAGCTACATTGTGGCAAAGTCCGACAGTAAAGCTTCTTCGGAGCATTGCCCCGTGTATCCGATGTGCGGAGGATGCTCGCTCCTTCATTTTCCCTACGAGAAAACCCTTGAGATCAAGGCCGGTCACGTGAGAGACTGCCTTGAACGCATCGGCGGGCTCAAAAACGCCAATATAGAACCGATCATTCCGTCACCAATGACCAAAGCTTACAGGAACAAGGCGATATACCGCTTTGCGGAAGGAAAGAACGGCTTGGGCTGCGGCTTTTTCAGAAGAAACAGTCACGACGTGATCGTTTCCGGAGGCTGCTTTTGCGAAAAGCCTCTGCTGCGTAAGATCTGCGGAGAGCTGCTCGAAATACTCAACGGGCACCGTTTTACGGTCTATGACGAGGAGACCGGAAAAGGTCTGCTCAGGGCGCTTATGATACGCGTTTCCACAGACGAAAAAGCAATGGTCTGCGTTTCCGTAAACGGAAAGGACCTTCCGGACGCCTTGAATATTGCCGGCGGGCTCATGAAAAGAGTCCCGGCCGTCGTTTCGTTTTACACACATTCCAATACTTCCAAAACAAATACTATTTTTGACGGAGCTTTCACTCTTGCAGCGGGTGAGAAGACCCTCACAGACCATATAGGCGGCGCGGTTTTTGAGATCGCCCCGGAGTCGTTTTTCCAGGTAAATCCTTACGCCACGGTTAAGCTCTACGACAAGGCCTTCGAGTACGCGCTTGAAGGAGAAAACAGCCCCGTGAGCTTGCTGGATATTTACTGCGGCATAGGAACGATAGGCATTTATTTCGCTAAAAAAGCGAAAAACGTCATGATCTCCAATATCTTCGGCGTTGACTACACCGACGCCGCAATTTCAGAGGCCGCCAAGGCTGTGAACGCCAACGGCATTTCCGCAAATTGCAGATACGTTGCGGGAGACGCGGGAAAGGTCCTGTCCGGATACGCCGGCCTTGACGGGGAGACCGTGTCGATAATCAGAAATGCGGACGTTGCGGTGGTTGATCCGCCCCGGAAGGGTCTTGACGACAGGATACCGGGCGTAATAGCCTCGCTTCCGGTAAAAAAAGTCGTGTACGTGTCCTGCAACCCCGCGACATTGGCAAGAGATATCGTGAAATTCAGAGAAGAGCTTGGCTTCGAATTGGACAAGGTCACGCCCGTGGACATGTTTCCTTTTGAGGGGCATGTGGAGTGCGTAACATTGATGACAAAGAAATAGATAAATCGAAGTTTATGGAGGGAATCAGATGGCTTTTGATGAAACAATCGTTCAGGAATGGCTTGATCATCTTAAGGGCTTGAATGTTGAAACAAAAAAGATGTTTGGCTGCTATTGTTTATACTGTGATGGTCAGGCTGTTGGCTGGATACACGATACTGTTCTCAGCTTACGTGAAGTTGGATTGGACTATTTGCCGGAAGATATCAAAAGGCCAGAATCTGAAGACAAGATTCATGAATTGGTAATTCCTTTTGACTATGTCGGTGCAGAATGGTTGATAAAGGCAGTTCAGGACACCGCTGATATCCGAAAAAGAAAACGATAGAATCCGGGCTGCCGATATTCATCTAACTGTCTCGACCCTAACCAGTCCTGGGGAATTGCCCATTCCTTCATTGGGACGAGCCAGTGGGTCGAATACAAGCCTTTTTATTTGACCTGCTGCTCCGAGGCATGTGGAGACGGTGGTATTAATGACAAAAAACTAAGAGGGAAAAATATGGAGAATTTAAAATTAAGAAGAAGTGCCCGTAAAGATTCGGAACGAATCGAGAATCTTGTTAATGAGCTTAATTTTAAGCTTGTTCCGCCTGCAGACGGATTCGGTGATGACGAAGAGACAATTTGTAAAAAAATATCAGACAAGGACGGCAATATAATTGCCGGATGTGTCGGATATATCTATCCATGGGGCTGCCCATACGTTGACGATCTGTGGGTAGATGAAAGATACCGAAAGCAGGAGCTGGGTTCGCATCTTTTA
>JAGCZO010000001.1 GCA_017959965.1 Clostridia bacterium
TCAGGAAGCTCCATACCTATCTCACGGGAGTCCACGGGGTTTATGACGTATTTCTTAAAGGACGCGATCTCCTTGGCCGTAAGGGCGCCGTAGAGGGCGTATACAGTGGCGCTGCGTATGACGGGGCGTTCACCCTGAGAGATGATCTGTATGCACTGAGCGGCGCTGTCGGCCCGCTGATCGAACTGACCCGGGAGATATTCCACGGCAAACACATTGGCGTCTCCCGTGTCGATAGTCTCTGAGGCAATATCAAGCTGGGGCTCCGAAAAGACGGTCTTCACGGCCCGGTCGAACAGCTCCTTTGAGATGTTCTCGGCGTCGTAGCGGTTGAAGACCCGGACGTCCTTGAGATTTTTGATCCCCAGCAGCTCCCTGGCATCGGAGAGCAGGGATTTCGCCTTTAAAGCCAGAGCTTTTTTCTTTTCGACGTAAATTCTGTATACCAAGACTCAAACCTCCTTAAAAGCGAGTGCGCGGGCGCCGATATCGCGCCTGTAGTATGCGTTGTCAAAATGTATCTTTTCCACGGCCTTGTAGGACTCGCTGAGGGCTTCCTTAAGGTCCCCTGCAACGCAGGTCACGCCAAGGACCCTGCCGCCGGAGGTCACGAGCCTGCCGCCCGAGAGCTTCGCTCCCGCCACGTAAACGCGGTCAACGATATCCTCCGGGATAGTGATCTCAAAGCCTTTTTCGTAGGAGGCAGGATAACCCTTGCTGGCCATGATGACGCAGGCCGCCGATCTTTCGGAAAACTCAACGTCGCATTCGGAAAGCTTTCCGTCGCTCACCGCCAACATGACCTCAAGAAGGTCGCTCTTAAGCAGCGGCAGCACCACCTGGGTCTCGGGGTCGCCGAATCTGCAGTTATACTCAATGACCTTGGGCCCGTCAGGGGTTATCATGAGGCCGAAGTAGAGGCAGCCCTTGAAGGTCCTGCCCTCGGCGTTCATGGCGTTGATGGTGGGGATGAAGATCTCCTTCATGCAGCGCTCGGCGACTTTTGGCGTGTAGCAGGGGTTGGGAGCAATAGTTCCCATACCGCCCGTGTTGAGGCCTCTGTCGCCGTCCAGGGCCCGTTTGTGGTCCATTGACGAGACCATGGGCTTTACGGTGATACCGTCGGTAAACGCCAATACGGACACCTCAGGGCCTGTCAGGAACTCTTCGATGACCACCTTGGAGCCGCTTTCGCCGAATTTCTTGTCCCGCATCATGGATATGACGGCTTCCCTTGCTTCCTCACGGGTCTCCACGATGACAACGCCTTTTCCCAGGGCAAGGCCGTCTGCCTTGACGACGGTGGGGATCGGCGCGGTCTCAACGTAAGCCAGAGCCTCCTGCATATCGTCGAAGGTCTCGAACTTAGCTGTGGGAATACCGTATTTTTTCATAAGGTTTTTGGAGAAGACCTTGCTTCCCTCAATGACGGCCGCATTGGCGCGGGGACCGAAGCATTTGATGCCAATGGCTTCAAGGGCGTCCACGCAGCCCAGGACCAGGGGATCGTCGGGGGTGACCACCGCGTAATCGATCTTTTTCTCAGCCGCAAAGCCCACGATGCCTTTAACGTCAGTCGCCCCGATCTCCGGAACGCATATCGCGTCACGGGCAATGCCGCCGTTTCCCGGAAGAGCGTAAATAACTTCCGCCGCCGGGTTTTCCTTGAGCTTTTTAATGACAGCGTGTTCGCGGCCTCCGCCGCCTACAACGAGGATCTTCATGAATACCTCCGATCAATGGTGGAAAAGTCTCATTCCGGTGAAGGACATTACCATGTTGTACTTGTCGGCGCAGGCGATGACGATGTCGTCGCGGATGGAGCCGCCGGGCTCGGCAACGTACTTCACGCCGCTCCTTTTGGCCCGCTCGATATTGTCGTCAAAGGGGAAGAAGGCGTCGGAGCCGAGGGCAACGCCGTCGATGGCTGCGAGGTAAGCCTTCTGCTCTTCACGGGTGAAGGGCTCGGGGCGGGCTGTGAAATATTTCTGCCAGTTGCCTTCCTCGCAAACGTCCTCCTCGTTCTGGTTGATGTAGCTGTCGATGACGTTGTCCCGCTCGGGGCGTCCCAGTTCGGACCTGAAGGGCAGGGCCAGGACTTTGTCGGCCTGGCGGAGGAACCATGTATCTGCTTTTGTGCCTGCGAGGCGTGTGCAGTGGATCCTTGACTGCTGTCCGGCGCCGACGCCGATGGCCTGACCGTCGACAGCGTAGCACACCGAATTGGACTGGGTGTATTTGAGGGTGATGAGGGCGACGATCAGATCCCTGGCCGCATCATCCGGAAGGTCCTTGTTTGCCGTGACGATGTTGCTGAGAAGCTCGCGGTTTATTTTGAAATTGTTGCGTCCCTGCTCGAAGGTGATGCCGAAGACCTGCTTGGTCTCTCTTTCTTCGGGAACGTAATTAGGATCGATTTTCACGATATTATAGGCGCCTTTGCGCTTCGTACGGAGGATCTCCAAAGCCTCGGGCTCGTATCCGGGAGCGATGACGCCGTCCGATACCTCACGCTTGATCATATTGGCGGTCATGACGTCGCAAACGTCCGAAAGGGCCACCCAGTCGCCGAAGGAGCACATGCGGTCCGTGCCGCGGGCTCTTGCGTAGGCACACGCCAAAGGCGAATCGTCAAGGCCTTCAATGTCGTCAACGAAGCAGGCCTTTTTAAGTTTGTCGGAGAGGGGTATGCCCACTGCCGCGGAGGTGGGGCTGACGTGTTTGAAGGAGGTGACTGCGGGGAGTCCCAGGGCTTCCTTGAGCTCTTTTACCAGCTGCCATGAGTTGAAGGCGTCCAGGAAATTGATGTATCCCGGTCTGCCGCTGAGTATCTCTATCGGAAGGTCGCTTCCGTCGCGCATGTATATTTTCGAGGGCTTCTGGTTGGGGTTGCAGCCGTATTTAAGTTCAAATTCTTTCATTTCAGTTTCCTCCGTTCTTGTTGAATATGTAAGTCTCGTCGTTTTTGCCGTCGATTATTTCCACTAAGAGGGATATCTTGTTGTTCTCGTCAAGGGTCTCCCAGAGCTCTTTGGCGAAGGCGTCAATATCCTCCGGAATCGCCACGCGCTCAGGCTCTCCCCGGAAGGAGGGCAGAGGGTTTCCGTCGCCCACGTAAGTGTGAATGAAATGCCCAACGCCCGGCTTTGCGGGGTAGTTGAAGTAGTACCTGACGCAGTCGCTTCCTTCAGCGTCGATGGATTTCAGAATGCTCATCTTGTAGGATATCTTGTCGCCAAGGGTGACCATTGCGCTTATGCGGGGGGTGAAGTTGGGCGCGTCGGGCTCGAATTCCCTGGTGTCAAGGGCGCTCTCGAACGAGCCGCCGCTGTTCAGGGCGTCTATGATGGTGTCGGTCTGGTTTCCGTTGGTCACCACGACGTTGTTTCCGGTCTTTCCCTCGGCTCTGTAGATGATGAGGCTGGGATCCGCCACCTTTGACTCGTCAAAAGCCTTTGTGTAGATCCCGTCCGCTTTTGTCTCGAACACGCGGTTCCGGGAGTTGACGCTTCTGCCCATGATGAAGTAGGCAATGACCGGCTTGCCCGAAGGGGTCATGCCGACGATTATTCCGCGGCCAACGTAAGGATCGCGGCCAACGGTCTCTTTTAAGCTCTCAAGTTTGTAAATATCCATTTCTGCACCCTCTCTTTCAATTATGAAACAATTTGTTACAAAAAGCCTTCGGCTGAATTATCTTTTTGAAACTATCTCTTCCGAAACTGCCTCCACGGCTGCCGGAAGTATCTTCCATTCCGCCTCCCTCATGACCCGCTTCTGGAGTTTTTCGGGAGTGTCTCCTTTTCTGATCCTGACGGCCTTCTGCATGATTATCTCGCCGCCGTCGGGGATTTCATTGACAAAGTGTACCGTGGCGCCCGTCACCTTCACGCCCCGCTCAAGAGCTGCCTTGTGGACCCGGAGGCCGTAAAAGCCTTCGCCGCAGAAGGAA
>JAGCZO010000133.1 GCA_017959965.1 Clostridia bacterium
ATAATAATCTGTTTTGTTTGAACCGCCGGCAAGTCATCTGAAATAACGCAATATGTGAATATCCCTCAAGTCTGTAATTTCAGAGACTTGAGGGATATGTGCTGTTTATTTGCCGAGGCCAGCGAACCAGTTTTTCAGCTCTTCTCTCTTTTTGACAACCGACTCCTTAAAGGCCTCGGTCCGCTCGGCACGGAGCTTCTCCCGCGCCTCTTTTGCCATCTGGCGCTCCACCTCGCGGGCGTGCTCTACCTCGGCCGCAACCTCGGCGGCGTCCATTCTTGTGATCGTTACATTGAAATTATTGAGCTTTGCAGTCAACGCAGTCTCATAGTCCTCCTGCGCCAAAAGGATGATGGCCGTCTCTCCGTCCGCGATGCAGTCGCCTGCCTTCTCCAGGAGAGAAGCGTTCCCCGCAAGCTCCCCGGCATCGACCGCTCCGCCGACCAGCATACCGAAGCTGCTGCCCAGCAGAACGCCGATGGGTCCGCCCAGGACGCCGATCAAGCCGCCCAGCAAGCCGCCCATCCAGGTGTCGTCTTCGGTGGTGGCGCTGTTGATAAAGCCGTCCAACGCGTCAAGCTTGCCGTTCTCCCGCTTGACGATCATCGCCTGGGAGACCGTATAGTTTGCGTTGGCACTGTCGCGCTTCAGTTCGGAAAGAGCCTGATATGCTTCACTCTCAACCTTGTAGTTTGCAAGGACAAGGTTTTCTTTTCTGTTTTCTCTCATGACAACTCACTCCTGTGTTTTTTATTACAGCGATGCCCCGCCGTTTCAGCGGGGCATCGGGCGTTTTTTATCCTTCGATCAGGATCGTCTTGCGCTCCGGCAGCTTTTTGGGTTCCTCCTTCGGGAAGCCGAGCGTCAGGACGCCGTTCTCATACTTCGCCTTGACATTTTCCTCCGTTACCTGCTCGCCGATATAGAAGCTTCTGGTCATAGAGCCGGTATAGCGTTCCTGATGGACGATCTTGCCCTTCTTGTTCTTGCCCTCTTCTTCGAGCCCCTTGGTCGCGGTGATCGTCAGATAACCGTTCTCCAGATTCAGCTCGATCTGATCCTTCGTGAAGCCGGGCAGATCCACCGACAGCTCATAGCCGTCATCCTGCTCCTTGAGATCCGTCTTCATCAGACGGGCGGCGTTCTTACCGTACAGCTTTCGATCCACGTCGGATTCAAAGCCTCTGAACGGGAAGCCCATCCAGTCATCAAACAAACTCTCTCCAAAAATACTCGGTAACATAAGTCATGCCTCCTTCTAAGCTGCAATCAATTTTGTCTGTTACCTGAGCAAGGGGATGGAGGTCGCTCTATTTGATCTTCGTTCCTTTGTTCGATTGTGAGTATAGCACGGAAATTAGCACTGTGGTTACGAGAGTGCTAACAATTTATGAACGTTTTGTGAACGATGTACGCTTTTAAAATGCGAATAATGAAGAAATTGAAGAAAATAGTATCTGTCGGCGTGGTTTTATGGTAAAGTTAATCTAATAGGTTCCGCATCCGGGGAAAGAGCATTATCAGGATAAGGCGGTCATTGCGTTCCTGCAGGATGTTAGGATAATCTGAGGAAGTATGGAATATGCCAGATACTATGCAGTAGAAGCTGCGGAGGAATCCCTGATTTCAACCAGGTATTAAGAAAACAGAATGAAAAAAACTTATATTACTACCATGCCGGATCACATCGGCGCATTTCTGAAAGCAAGCGAATGCTTTGCGGCCTTGGGCGTGAACATCACGCGCGTTAGTTACAATAAGGCGGTAGATTCTCATACGTTGTTTATTGATGCGGATGGGGACGCCGCACAGTTGGAGGAAGCGGATCGCAAGCTGAAGGACATTGGCTATCTTCAACCGGGCAAGGCCGGAGAAAACATCGTTTTGCTCGAATTCCATCTGCGCGACGTACCGGGAAGCGTGACGGATGTGCTCAGACTGATCCAGAAATACCAGCTGAACATTTCCTATATCAGCTCTCAGGAAGACGGAACGGATTATCAGGCTTTCAAGATGGGCCTGTTTGTAGAGGATGAGACGCGGCTAAAGGCATTCCTCGCAGAGACAGAGGCG
>JAGCZO010000134.1 GCA_017959965.1 Clostridia bacterium
TCAAAAGTCACGTCGCCCTTGAACACCAGCCTTACGATATCATCACCCGGGATCCCGGAGGTCCTTGCAAGTCCCTCCATCAGCGCGTCCTGTTTATTTGTAAATTCCGACACGTCGGCCTCGACCAGTCTGACCGTCCTCTGGGCAAAAGGAATAAACTCATGCCTTACGCCTGCCCCGGTGCCTAGAAGCACGAAGCCCTTCTCGCCGATCTCGTCAAAACCCCTGCCCTCGGGACATCCGCTGTATGCATAGCTGCCTCTCAGATCCAGTTCACCGAAGGAATATGAGTGAATGTGTCCCAGGGCAATGTAATCTATCCCCTTTCCGGCATAATCCTTTATCACGATATCGTCCTCCGAAGAGCCGGTCTGGCCGTGGAGCATGACTATATTGATATCGGAGGGATCGCAGCTGAAGCTTTCCGCTGCCGCCCTTTTCTCCTTTTCAGGCAGTTCGATACCGTGTATGCACACGTTTCCGAACCTGTAGGAAGTCCACTCGGGGCCGAAGGTCAAAAGATTCGGTATGTTTTCCGTATATGACGGCAGGAAGTCGTGGTTTCCCTTAAGGTAAAGGAATCTGACTCCCGGATGCCTTTTTATTACGTCGTAGAAGAACTCCTTGTCGTTCTTTGGCGGTAGGTTGTCGTCAAAAACGTCGCCGGAAAGCAATATCAGATCAACACCGTTTTTCACGGCGTAATCAGCCATTCTGTCAAAGGTATATACAAGTTCTCTCCGCCTCTCGCCCACCTTTGCCGCCGGAAGAGCGTTGCCGAAGGAGGAGCCGAGATGCAGGTCTGATGTGTGAATAATTTTCATAGATCACCAAATCAAATTTAACAGGCAGCACCGCCTGTTATTATCAAAAAACTACTTTTTAAGGTAAATATACACGGTCGGAAGGACCGTTACGGTTGAGATCACAATAAAGAAAGCCGCAGACAGCAGAAACAGTATATTTCTGACGTTCTCAAACTGTGTCAGCGAGATGCCTGTGTCGTCCCAGCCGAAGTGAGCCGCGCCTCTGTCCCGCTCAAGCATCTCCCTGTCGTTCAGAAGGAAATATTCATACTGGGGGACCGAGCCCTCATCGTCCCAGGTGACGTCAACGTGATACCACACCGACCCCAGCTTCACCACGTTCCAGGTATGGGTAGCAGTGGTCTTTACCCCGTACTCGATGCCGAAACGGCCGCAGAGAGCGCTGAAGAGCGCGGTATAGGCATTGCAGACGCCAACGCCATTGTCCATCATTGAAAGCGCGCTGTAGCTTTCATACGAGTAGTCGTAATCGTAATTCTCAATGATATAATCGTGGATCCATTTTACGGTTTCCTTTTTGTCTTTAAACTCAGGCGCTTCCGCAACGATCCCGTCAAGGGCCTCATTGTACCTTTTGAGGTTTCCCTCATAGTCCAGGGCATAATTATTCATGATAAAACTGAAGGTCAGGGTCTTGCCCTCAGGGTCCTTGTAGGCGCTCCATCTGTCAATAGTGAAAAGCTCCGGCGTGGAAAAAGCCAGCCTGTTGATGGCCAATACCGAAAGCCTGTTGTTATTGACTGTGACCGTGGACTGGCCGGAGATTATCGCCTCGTAGCCCTTTTTATACGTACTCTGGTATACGTTCTCCGAAACGACAGCGATAATACTTGCGACAAGCGCCAAAATGAAAGCGACTGTAGGAACTGCAAAGATCGTGAGCGGTATAGGGTGATAATTTCCTTTTACTGTCTTAATTGTCCAAACCAACGGTGCTCTTCCCCTTTTTTGTTTCACATAACAAGTCGCTCTTCGCGGATCAATTATATACCAAATCCCGTGGATTAACAATAAAAAAAGAGGCTCGCGCAAATTGATTTCAGGCGCTTTACGTAACTTAAGAAATACAATTGGCATCATACGTTAACACGTCATTTTCTTTGATTCACGGCTCTCCAAAATAAGCTTTGCTCTGCTATTATCCGTTTTGTTTCTCTTTTTGTTGAAGATAGAAGATTGCCTTTTGTGCCTCTATTTCAGTGCGAAGCTCGTCTTCGGTAGGCAGATATAGTTTATACTTGGACGCAAATAGTTGCTCGCTTCCATGCATCACAGAGTATCTGGCGATATCCTCATCGGTCTCAGAGCATAGTACAATACCCAGCGTAGGATTGTCTCCCTCACTGTGTTTGAATTCATCATACATACGGATATACATATCCATCTGTCCTATATCCTGATGGGTTATCTTTCCTGTTTTCAGATCGATTAATACAAAACATTTCAGAATATAGTTGTAAAACACTAAATCAATGAAGTAATCCTGCTTTTCCGTATGAATATGCTTCTGCCGCGCCACGAACGCATAACCCTTGCCGAGTTCCATCAGAAACTTCTGCAGATTGGATAGAATTGCGGATTCAAGCTGTGTCTCCGTCATATCAATACTAGAAGATAAGCCAAGAAACTCCGCAACGACCGGATTCTTCAGGTATTCCAGCTTTTCCTGCTGATATCCTGCAGTGATCTGCCGCATTTCCTGCTCCACTGAAGCGGTGTTCTGAGACGACAAAAGACGGTAATAGTATTGTGAGTCTATATTACGTTGCAATGTACGAACAGCCCATGTCTGTTCTGCAGCCTCCTTTGCATACCACGTTCTGGCCTTTTCGTCCTTTACCTGCAAAAGCGTTCTATAATGAGTCCATGAAAGAATAGGTTGTGATTTTCCACTCACTGCGTGGAAAATCCCGGGGAATGTTTTGTAGAACAAATAAAAGCTGTAGAGATTTGTTTTGGTGAAGCCTTTGCCGTACTCCTCTGTCAGTTTTCCGGATAATGTCTTAATAATCTCCAATCCGTACTCAGCACGGCCGCCTCCGCGCAGCTCCTCCTCAGCGATTCTGCGACCAAGGAGCCAGTTTCGTTGTACAAGGACAATATTGACGGCCTGATATGCGCTCTTGCGAGAGACTTCGATGATGCCGCGCATATCCCGAAGAAGGTCCCCGGTATTTAAGTAATTGATCATAGATGCATTATAGTCCATAGATTACACCTCCATGACGACTTCAAGTCGTTATTCTCAAGATAATCGACAGATCCGATTATTACGAAATAAGCAATACCATTTAACACACTCGTTTCATTAGTACTTGAGTTTGCAGTTAGCATTTCTGACTATTAACCTAAAAAGAAGATACATTCATTTTTTTAAATCGTTTTCTGCGAAATGGAAACGGTTTTGATGAATGATCTTCGACGTCTTAGAAAAGCTTATCTTTGTTCTTTTAAAGTTTCCCAAGTAATGGAATATTATATCATTGAGCTTTGAAGAAATCTACCGGGGCGATTTATTATTTGTGAGTAAAATTGATTTCAAAAGCTTTCCGTAGTAATATTTAAGTCGTAAAACAAGCGTCCCGTATCTCCCGCTTTTCTCTGGGCGCGAGACCTTCCGACATCCAGGAACAGAAATATGATCTACGCCAATATCACAAAAGCTATATTCACAGACCGCCCCAACCGGTTTATCGCACATGTTCTTATGGACAATGGAACCGTGACCGTCCACGTCAAAAACACCGGCCGATGCAAGGAGCTCTTGGTTCCCGGCGCAGAGGTCTGGCTCACCGCCCCGGGCGGCCCCTCCCGCAAGACCAAATATGACCTTATAGCAGTGCATAAGCCCGGAGGCAATCTATTTAACATCGACAGCCAGGCGCCAAACAAGATCGCTTTTGAGTGGCTCTCCGGGCAGATTTTTGACAAGATAGTTCCTGAGTACACCTACGGCGACTCCAGGATAGATTTTTACATGGAGCGGGGATCAGATAAATATCTGATGGAGGTCAAGGGCTGCACGCTTGAGGTAGACGGCATTGGCTATTTCCCGGACGCGCCAACGGAGCGAGGCGTCAAACATATCCGTGAGCTTATAAAGGCAACGCAGGAGGGTTATCACGCCGTGCTGGCTTTCGTTATACAGACTGAGGGTGTTTTTGAGGTCAAAGCCAATGTTCAGACCCATCCGGAGTTCGGAGAGGCTCTGGAGGATGCGAAGCGGGCCGGCGTCAAGGTCATAGCCCTGCCCTGCAGAGTGGAGCCGGACAGGGTTTGGGCCGTTTGTGATGAGAA
>JAGCZO010000135.1 GCA_017959965.1 Clostridia bacterium
TATACAGGATATTCCGAGGGAATTACAGGAAGTGGTATACACTTCGATAGATTTAACGCCATTCAAAGTTGAATTGCGCAGTAAATGGGTTATTGCACACTTGCAGAAGAGCGGGCTGACGGCCGATGAAGAGGTTCTTAATCAGCTTTCGGAGTTGCCGATTTCTTATGACGACTTACTCTCGCACATCTTTGAGATCAGAAATTTGGCGTATGCAAAGGGCGTTTCTCATGTCACTGCGGATCTGCTTGTGGGAGATAAAACTTCTTTGCCGGAGATCGAGGAGGTTGATCGTATGGACGGCAGAATTTTTGAGCTTTTTACGGGCGCCTTGTTTCGGGAACTGGGTTATTACGATATCGCGGTTACCCCTTCTTCGGGAGACTTTGGCGCGGATGTCATTGCCGCAAAAGACGATGTCCGGTTCGCGATACAGTGTAAGCGGTATGAAGGACCGGTTGGGGTATCTGCCGTGCAGGAAGTTATGGCCAGTAGATCCCTTCACGATTGCCACGTGGCATGCGTCTTGACAAACAGTTCTTTCACTCCTGCGGCTATAGAGCTTGCCAGGAAAAATCTTGTAATACTGTGGGATAGGACCAAACTGTGTGCTTTCATAGAAAAGACTAAAACGATGCAGAAGAACAAATAAACGAAACAACCTGCAAACTGCAGCAACGATACCTAAGGAGGACCCTATGAGCATTTATCATGGCCGGTTGATAATTCTTGCCTTGTGCGGCGTTGGCACGGCAGCCATATCGAGATACGTCAATAGATCCTATCAGAGCGGAAACATGCCTCTGTTTTTCGGGCTGATCTGGGGAGCCGCCATTCTCTTTGCCCTTGCTGCCGTAATGCTGGCCCTGATCATCAGATCCAGAAGGCATCCGGAGGAGGACGAGGTCTATGAGCTGTTGCCTTTCGGACTGCTTGCCAAGGCGATCGTTCCCGCGGTATTGGCAATAGGCTCAGTCGCCGGGCTTATGTGGCTGGGGCGGAATGTCCTGGCCGACAGGTTTGTGCTGACCTGCAGAATTTTGTCGCTTTTATTGGCGGGGCTGGTTCTTTTATTGTTCTTGATCGAGATCGTGACAGCCACCGTCAACGCCAAAAAGCTTGAGCGGATGAGCGTCCGCGAGGTCCAACAATACGTCCTGGACCACCGTGAAGAGGCGGAAAAGAAGTTTGCCGAAAAGCAGAAGCTGCTGAACCGGATGCACCGGCTTTTCGACCTGCAGGATCTGATGGTAGGCTTGATGGGCGCGGGAGCGGCTTTTCTGTTCGGCGGCGCGAGCCCGGGCTGGGATTATTTCTACGTGCCTTTTGCTCTTTTGTGTGCCGCGATCGTGTATTCCGCGCTCCTTGGCATCAGGCTGCCTGTTTCCCGGAAGGAGGGCCTGAAGGGGCCTTCAGATCTTGAAAAAAAGGATTTCCCCAAGCTGTTTGCGGTGGCGGAGCGGGCCATGAAGACCATTGGCGTGAAGGGCGATTTTTGTTTCGCCGTGGAACCCGGGGCAAGTGCTTCTCTTGAATTTTTAGGCAATTTCTACAGGCTTCACATCGGATATATTCTGCTGTACGTGCTTTCCGAAGAGGAGTTCTACAACGTCCTGCTGCACGAGTTTGCCCACGCCGCCAAAGAGAATGAGAACCTCAACCGGCTGACGGAGCTGAAGATGCGGCTTGCGGAATCGAAGGTGCTGCCTTCGGCGAACAGGCTGTTCCGGCTTACCCACGCTTTTTATCCATTCTTTTTCTTCCACTTCCGGATGTACGTTTTCGCGGGGTCATTGGCGTTGGAGTATGCGTCAGACCGGGCGGCCGCGGAACACGGGGACGCCAAGGCTTTGATCTCGGCTCTTTTCAAGATCAAATACTATGAGCTCTTTACCTGGGAAGCCGAAGCTTACGATCACCCGCCGGTGTTTGCCCCGGAGACTGCGGAAGAGGTCAATGAAGCGGCAGACGATTTGAAACCTTTTCTGGCCCGGATGGCTGAAAGAAAAGATTTTTGGGATCAGCTGATCCAAAAGGAATTGCCGTCACGGGGCGCTTCCCATCCGACGGTAAAAATGCGCGCGGAAGCACTTGGCGTTTCGGGTACCGAGACACTTCCGCCGAAACATGATGAGACCTACGCCAAGGAGGTCAAGCGGGCCTCGGAAACTTTCGAAAAACAGTTTACGAAATCTCTTGCCGAGCAGCTTCTGTCCCTGCGGAAGGAGCACTATCTGGACCATCTGGAAAGGGTGACCAAATGGGAAGAGGAGGGCAAGCCCCTTGATCCCGTCAACTATCCGGACATGCTGGGAGATCTCAGATCGCTGGGGCGGGTCACGGATGCGCTGGAGCTGTGCGACCGCGTTCTTGCGGAGTGCAGCGTAACGACCCAGGCCCTGGCGGCGTGCTTTGTCAAGGGAACTCTTCTTTTGCACAGATTCGATGAAGCCGGCGTGGAGCTCCTTTACAAGGCCATCGAAAATAATTCCAACTACATCGACAGCGGCATGGACACACTGGGCTACTATTTCTGCCAGACGGGCAGGAGAGAGGAGCTTGAAGAGTACCGGGAAAAGGCTCTGAAGAAGGCTGAGGAGCAAAACGACCTTTACGCCAAAATGGAATATCTGGCTCCCGGTGACAATTTGATCCCGGAGTCCCTTCCGGAGGGGAGGCTTGACGATATTCTGCATTTTATCGAAAGTATTGCGGAGGGCTTCGTTGAGGAGGTGTTCCTGGTCCGGAAGGTGGTCACAGACGAATTTTTCTTCAGCCCGTTTATTATCAGGTTTACTTCGGGCTTGGGCGGCAAGAAACGCAGAGAGATCATGCACCAAATATTCAACTACCTTGACAACTGCCCTTACGACTGGCAATATGCTCTGTTCGACTACGACGAGATCCCGAAAACTCAGCAGGTGATCCGGGGCGTGAAGGGCAGCTCTGTGTGGCGAAAGGAATGATCCGCGGGGCGAAGTGAAAACCGGATCACAGACTATAAATATCACGTATTAAAAAGCGGTCAGCCGTCCGAAGTTTTGGGTCGGCTGACTGTTTTTTGCGACAAATTTTTGCCTGAAAATGTCATGCGAAAAAGGCCGCCTGCAGAAAAACTTAAACCTACCTTGAAAACAGTAAAAAAGCCTCTCGGGAAGGCAGAAAAACTGTTCGGAACAACGGTTTTTCGTCGGCAAACAAAAATCGGCAAAAATAGGAAAATTCACAAAGTCTTTGGTTCTTTTCCTAATTTTATCTTAAAAAAATTTATAGTTTTCTTGATTTTTACTTTATTATGTATTAAAATATCCCGGGTCTGTGTGTAGCTCAGACCATGCTTTCGCAGGGTGCCCCAAAACACGGAAACAACCGCAGAAAACTACTGCGGAAAACGACAGCTTTGGCGGGGCAGCCGGCACAAAATTCAAGGAAGGGAACGGCGAAGATGTCTGACAGATCTGAAAAGCGTCAGGTGCTTAAAATACTGGGCAGCTTTGCAGCGTCTGTACCCCTTGGGATTTTGGCGGTTTTTGCGATATTGGTCTATTTCAATTCCACATTCGGATGGTTTGCGAACAACCGCAACGTCAGCGGAAACAATATGCAGGTCGCTTTGGAGACCTACGACTACGAGCTGCTGATCGATGCGAGAAACAATAACGTCTACGACGACGAGAGCAAGTATTTCGGCATCACCGCGTTCAAAACTATGCTGACCGATACTCTCGGCTACAGTCTTACAGCTCTTTCCACACATCAGGCGGATAAATTGGCTTTTGAGCTCAAAAACGAGCACTCATACACTGAGGACACGGAGACCTACTGGTACCTGACTCCCGGAGCCTACGGGTCGTTGACGTTTTACGTCAGGCCCCACGACAGCGCCGGACTTGAAACGGATATGAAGGTCACGACGGCCTGCTTCACAGCGGTCACGGACGGCTCGACCACTGTTGTCCGGGAGGTCCTCAATGAGAACGTCAACGAGCTGCTCAGAGGCCACCTGCTTTTCTTCAGGGAAAGAACCGGAACGGGCATTGGCAATTACGTTTACGATTCGCTGATCACGGATGAGACGATACATTTTGACACGTCGGACAGCAGCACTTACGATTCCATCGTGAGCATTGACGGAGAGAATTGCTACAAGGTGGTTCTTTACTGGGAATGGCCGCTGACTTACGGAGTGATCCGGGAGAACATGTCGACTTCAACAGAGACGAAGAGATTTCCCGAGGAACTGAGTGACTACATTGAGGACAACAGAGAGTTCTTTTTTGAGACAAACGTTAACAGCAATGATCCTGAGGATCTGAACGACGGCTACAACGACGGCGACCAGCTGATCGGTGAGAAAGCCCACCAGATCGCGGTATTTATCAGCCCTACAGATGGAATGTAAGAAATGAAGGCCCGGAGAGCGGGCGGCGGAATGATTGATGGAAGGAGCGCACGCAAATGAAGGATGACGCAAAACTTACGAGGGCGATGACCGTTGTGGCTTTGATCGTGCTTTGCGCAGCGTTGCTTATGGTACCCGTATACAGCTGGCTTGCCCTTGGCAGGGTTCTTGGCGCGTACGCACCTATCGCGAAGCCTGAGGCGCTTTACGTTGGCGCGGGACACCGCGATTACGACGAAACGAATCAGCTTTTTACCAGCGACCATTTTGAGGATATCAGGTATCTGTACCTCAACGGTATCGACGTGAACGAGGATCAGGGCTACTACGATTACGTGTTCTGCATTTTCGGAAAGGCCATCCACTATTACCGTCTGCAGCTGGCATACACCACCAATAACCAGTTCGAGTACGAGCTTTACAGAGCCACAGAGACCACGACTTACCAACAGGGGGCTGTGGAATATGTAACTCACGAGGACGTGCCGAGGACCTTTTACTACTACACTGACAACAGCAGAAAGATCCAGGGAACCTTCCTCAACAGGACCGTCGTTGGCGGGGAGGCCATTGCGGATTCCACGCTTCACAACGCCACCTACGGCGGCTACTCCAACGTTCAAAAGTACGCTGAGCCGATCTATTGGCAAAGCAGCACCTCCGACAAGGAGCAGGGCGAACCCGACGGCGACTTCATAAATTATTATATTTTACGCGTGAAAATGAACGGAAAAGCCGCCAATGACCGCGAAACGGACGTTATTTGTATTGCCGCCAAGGCGGGCTGACAAGTCAGCTTTAAAGCTGACAAAAACGCCAATGCGTTCCGGCGAAATAAAGAAAGACAGATAAAACCGACAAAACAGTATTTGACGAAACGAAAAGGAACGGGCAAGTGAAGGAAGAAAGGCGGAAACAATCGAATAAGAAGAAAGCTGTCAGGCTGATAGTGCTTGCGGCAGCTGCTTCGGCGCTGGTCATTGCCGGGCTCGTTGCGGCAGTTCTCGCAGCGTTTACAAACAGTCTCAAGGCTCAAAGGACTATTGCCGCATATGACGAATTCGGCGACCGTTTTTCTTCGAACTACCTGCTGAAGAGCAGCTCAGAGGACAACGTACGCATCATTTACACCACCTCTGCGGAGTCCAGGGCGACCGCCGTCGTCAACATCTGCAACTACGAGCAGGGCAAAACGGTGCACAACGACAGCGACGTTACTTACACGCTGACCGCCCGTTTTGTGAAATGGGACAACACGCTGCAGGAATACGTTGCGGCCGCTGCTGCGGACGTTGGCGCCTACACGGCGACCGTTGTCAAAGAGGGCGGCACGCTGGCGCTCAACTCCTCCAACACCTCGGCTTCGTTCACAGGAGAATTTCTGAGCGGCTCGGGCATCAACAAGAACGTTTATACGCTGTCCTTTGACCCTTCGTTCATTTCCGGACGGCCCAATCTTTACGTTGAGATGGTGGCGGAGCCGGTGGGCAGCGGCAACCCTACTCTCCGGGGTATTTTCAAACCCGAGCTCAGGGCAACGGGCGCTTCCAATCACTGGACCGGTGAGTTCAGAGACGACACTGCTTCCGATCCGGCTGATTATGACGGCTTCAACTACCTGGTGACCGGAATGGGCTCCGGAACCTGCTCGATAACCTGGGACACCACCAAAGTGACCCTGAGCGACGAATCGATACGAACACTGCTTAAGATCAGCGGCGCGGTACTGACGACGGACACCATAACCTTCCCGGTGGACTCCAACGACAACAGCCGCTTCGACCTGCAGTTTTACAAGGTGAACATAACCACGGAAACGTGGACGGAAATGAATGAGGACGTTGTGGCTTTCACTTTCTCGTAAGCCTTTTAAAACGCCGGACCGTGATCTTTACAACGACAGACTGAAACAGGAGATGTATTCTCGTGAAAGATAAAACAGGGAAAAAACGGAACAGTGTGAAAACAAAGAGCAGCTTCTCTTTTGTAAAGATGCTGCCTTTTGCCGTTGTTGTGGCCATCGTGCTTGCGGGTCTTGTGACTGGCCTTTTAAAGAGCACTCTTACGGGTCACGCGGAAGAAGAGCCCGCAGCAACGTACATCATAACGTCTTTTCAGGAATTTGAGGAGTATTCCAAAGCCTACGCTTCGGGAAGCAGAAACCCCAAGGACGTTCTGAGAATACAGTCCCTCATAGCCGATGAATACGCCAACGGCGACGGCTTCGTAAGTCTCGGAACTTCGGACCGTCCTTTTGCGGGCACCATCATCACTCCTGCTCTCAGTGAGGACACCTTCCGTCTTTACGACTGCCCGCTGTTTGACTACGTGTCAACGGACCTGCAGTTCAAGGATTTCAACAACAACGCAAACGTTGTGAAGATCGTCAGGCTGAAACTGCCCGACGTACCTAAAGAGGGTACACTTACTCACGGCTCGCTTTTTGCCAATCACGTTGTTGCGGGCACCAATGACGCCGACTGGTCTATCGTGCTTGAGCAGGCCACCGGGGATGATATATCCTCACAGTCCTTCGAAAGCCTCATTGGCGATATAGCGGCCAACGCTTCCGTGACTGTAGCCTTTGAAAACAACACCTCGCTGAACGTTTCAGGTCAGGCAAACACCGGCTATCTTTGCGGAACTCTGAACTCCGGTGCGGAACTCACGGCGACTGTCACAGGCTCCGTGTCGGGAAGAAGCGTTACGACCACCTCCGGCAACGCGGGCGGAATGGTTGGCGAAATGGCTGAGGGCTCTACTCTTAACCTTACGACCACCAAAAACCCCGTGACTTCCGTGACCACAAGCGGCGGCTATGCGGGCGGCCTGGTAGGAAAAGCGACAAAAGCGACAGTCGACCCAACACAGTATACAGGCGACTACACAGTGAGCGGGACCGTTACGGGCACCACCGGCGCGGGCGGCGTCTTCGGGTATTATGAGAACGACGCTGACAACGCAACGTTCTCTCTCCAGAACTCCTTCAACGTTTCAAGCGGCACACAGATCACGTCGAGTGACTACTCCGGCGGCGTGTTCGGCGTTCTTAAAAACACCGGCTCCTTGTTTACTTTCGACGGCAACAAAACGGGCAGCGAGACTGTTTCCACCGTTCTCTCAGGAAAAAACTCCGGGGGCGTAGCGGGTGGATATAAGACGGACGACCTTGCCAATACCTTGGCGATCACAAATACCGCGACGTCAATAAGCGCAAGCGGCTACGAGGCATCGGGAGGGATCCTTGGCAAGCTCATGGATGATTCCGGCGCGGAGGCGGCTTACGTAAGCATCAGCGAAGTTTCCGCAAATGCAAACGCTCTCGGAGGACTTGTGGGAACCGCCGGGTCAAAGGGCTCTTTTATCGACGTTTCAGGGAATATCGCTGTTTCAGGCACCTGCGACGCAGGTCTTGTGGGCAAGCTTCCTGAGGGAGTCCTGAGGATCAAGGGCGTTACGGATCTTTCTGCATTTGACGTCAGAACACTCGGAACACGTATGGAGAACTGCGGTATCCTCGTCAGGGACAGGGACCGTGCACTGGTATATTCCATTGGTTCGGGGTCAGATGCCAACTGGCAGCTGAAACGTAAGCTCGCCAACGGAACAGACGATATCAAGTCCTGGGGGCAGGTCGTAAGGACCAACACATCAGACTTTAAGGAAAGCGATCTGTTTACAGTCAACACTACGGCCCACACGGTGACTGTGAAATCCGCGGTCACAGAGATGGGCACGAAGGTGGATTTCGCCAAGACCGCCCTTAACATTCAACTGAACACGGCTGCGGCTAAAGGCGCGCTGAAATTTGCCGACACTACGCCGAACAGTTCTACGCTGCTGTCGGGCACGCTGTCCCTTTCCAGCGATATCTCACTAACGGGTACCGGGATCCTGGGCCTTACCAGGGACAACGGCGCAAACGACCCATTTTCGGGCACTTTCAACGGAAATAATCATACCTTGACGCTGGCCACGGGAGAACCCTACGGCCTTCAGGGAACCGGAGCCGCTCTTGCCTCCGACAGCAAGCAGGGCAACATATTTAACCATTCCCACAGCGGTCTTTTTGCGAAGACCAGCGGCGCGACGATAAATAACCTTACTATCAACGGCAAGACTTTTATCTATCAGAAAGCCGACGGAATGAGCTCCGGCACGGTAACAGGCGAGGCGACCAACGCTTTGACGCTCTCCAACGTGACTGTTGACACTGATTATCACCTTGATTTCAGAACGGCCGGCGACTATTCCGGGTACCTTGGAGGAGCGGTGGGCCTTGCGTCAGGCACCGGAGTTTCGGTAAGTGTTTCAGGCGGAAACTACAAGCCGACGATAACGGATAAAAGCTCGACGGAAGCTTCGGGAAACACCAAATATTCCAACATCGGCGGAGTGATCGGCTATCTTTCGGGATATAAAGATTCCTCCAACACGGTGGAATTTAATGGAACGAACATCGGACTTGTATATACCAAAACGGGAAACAACACCACCCGCACGTCCGTCTTCGGAAGCGCTATCGGAAGCACCTCCGGAACGAGTTACACCAAAAACAGAAGAAGAATAGATTTTACGAACGTTAATGTTGATATCACCGCAAGCGGGACCGCGGCGGGCGATCGCTTTGGCGGTATTCTGGGGATGAGCTGGCTTGCCACGAACGTGTACGTTAACGGACTGACTGTAGACAACGCATCCATCACTTCCACGAGCGGAAACGCGAATTACGGCGGTCTGTTCCATACCCTGACAGGATATGCAGAGATCAATCAACTGGACCTGACGAGCGCGAATTTCAATCTGTCGGGCGTCTCCTCGTCCACGTTCGGCTTTATTGCCAACAAAACGTACAACACAGCTAACGGCGGAAGCGCTCTTTACCTTGAGCTTGACAATACCGATAGTCATTACAATATCGGTGCTCTGACTTTTTCGTCCGGCGGCACTTTTAGAGCTTTTGACGAGGTGGTGGCGGACAGCAGATACAACGGGACCGGCATCGAAACAAACGGTCAGTCTATTATTTCGATCAAGACCACAGGCAACGTGATCGATACCACCGGCTGCAACACGTATCTTAACAAGACCGCGTACGGCCAGACCTCAAGCGGCGAGGTCAATCCCTACACGAGATACTACTACAACATTGCCTACGCCAGGGAAAACACGTCGACCCCGAAATACAACTTCCTTGTATGGTCGGTAAATACTTATGCCCACAGCAGCCTCTCTTCATGGTTTAGTTCCTCTTCGACCTTTACCGGCGATCTTGATATGAGGGGCCTTTCGTACTACCCGGTGGATCTTAAGGAAGACGTGACCTTCAACAACGCTACGCTGACCCTCGACAACGTCCTAATGGAGGATCACGTTCAATACTCATACGGCACCACTACGGGACGCACCACCAGGGCAAATACGAACCAGCACTATCTGATGCACACCGCCGCGTTCAGAAACGACAGCGCAAGCAAAATAACGATATCAGGGAACAACGGACTTACCATCAGGGGTAACGTTCCAAAGATATCCGATTCCTTCTGCGGGTTCCTTGTGGCAGGGGCTATGGGAACTTCGGACACCGCCAGGGCGGAACTCACCGCGTCAAAGATACTTCTTGACGGCGCCAGGATCATAACGAACTCGGGCACGGACATTACAAGCTCAAGCACTTACGCTCCTGTACTCATCAACAAGATACAGAAAAACACCACGCTGGAGATATCCTCCGCAGGCCAGAGCAACTACGGCACGTTGGTAAGCGGCGGAAAATACGCGGGATCCTCGCTCATTGGCAACGTGGGCTCGGAGACTGCCAGAGGCATCAACCTTACGTTCTCCGGACTTCAGTTTGACGCCAGGGGATCCGCGAGTTCTATTGGCAATATGGACACTGTTTACGGTACCACCAGGTCCATTTTTGGCAGGGCAACTATACTCAACAGGTTCCAATACGCGGGAGAGTGCAGAGGTTCGTATAACTATGAGATCGATGAGGACTGGCCTTCGGGCACTGCCGCACACGCTGTCACCTACGGCAAAGAGATCACGACCTCAGTAGAGTATGCCAACAAGGAGAAGAAATACTACGGCTCAGAATATTATACGCACCCCACTGTGTATCAGTCCGGCTCGGAATATGATTTCAGCACCGGGTTTAAGCCGTACGTGTACGAGGCATACGATCTTGCCAATAAGAAACACGAGCTCAAAGTCAACGTATCCGAGAAGACCAATATCGAGGGCTGCGGCAAATACGACGATCCTTTTATCATTGACGACAGCGAAAAACTCCCGATAATTTCCGCGATAATTTCGGGCGACACCGGCGTGGATCCGAACACCACCATATACCTTCCCAGCGACCTTTTAAACTTTAACCACACCCAGACGACGTACACGAAAAATCTGTACAACTTCGGAGCTTCCAACTTTACATCTTCAAACGGCGGTACGGCTCGTTCTAACGCCAACGTCAGGAGATATCTTGCGGGAGCGTATTACGTTATCACGACGGATATCACGCTGCCGAACGATTACGTGCCTCTCGGCCAGACTGACAGCAACAGCAACACTCAATATGCCTTCAGGGGCGTGCTGATCGGACGCGCTGTCACAATAACAAACAAATCGGATAAGCCCCTTATCCACACTTCTCTTGGCAGCGTTGTGCAGAACATAGATATCGTAGTTGACGTTGAACTGACGGGTAATACTCACGTGATCAGCCTTGCCGCGCCCCTTGCCGCGCCGGATACTTCGGACGAGTTCAAATACTACGGCTCAGAATATTATACGCACCCCACTGTGTATCAGTCCGGCTCGGAATATGATTTCAGCACCGGGTTTAAGCCGTACGTGTACGAGGCA